>NZ_CP042812.1:1257544-1571931 GCF_008000835.1 Malaciobacter canalis | reverse complement strand
AAGGTTAAATGCTACAATGACAAAAAAAAGAAAACTTAAAGTAATATTTATAAGTGTTTTTTTTATATTATTAACTTTAATGTATAACTTTAGTCATAAATATTTTATTGATAATTATGAAGCAATCGAAACAATCCATAATAAAAAAAGTGTTGAAAACTTAATAAAAAACTTAAATATGCAATTGGATTTTATAAATACAACTACAAAAATATATAGTAAATGGGATGATGCATATAATTTTTTAGCCAATAAAAATCCTAAGTTTGCTTATAAAAATTTTAGAAATAGCAATATTCTTGATAATTTACCAATCGATTTTATATTTTATACTGATTTGAAAAATAATATAAAACTAAAATTTTCTATTGCAAATCATAATGATAAATTTTACAAAAAAGTAGTAAAGTTATTAAATATTGATAAAGAGACTCAATCGGTTTTTTTAGAAAAAAACAATATTTACTATGTATTAAAATCTAAAGTATTACAAACTGATAATAGTGGTAAAAAAATAGGCTATATGTATGCTGGTAAACTATTTGACAAAAATCTTTTTAGTTATATAAATTCAAGTTTTTATAAAATAGATTTAGTACAAAAAGAACTTTATGATTATGATAGTGCAATTGCTTATAATAGCTTAAATAATATCCGATATAAAGTTGAAAAAACAAAAACAAAAATAATAAACTATTTAGAAATAAGAGATGATAAAAATAGATATATAGTTACTATTAAAGCCATGAGTGATAGAGATTATATGATGCAAGGAAGAAATACAATATTATTGTTTAATATAATAATTGCAATTATTTCATTGGTTATTTTTTATTTTTCATATAGATATCAAATTATATTAGAAAGTAATACTCAAAAGCTTGAGTATAGTGTAGCAAAAAGAACAAATGAACTTGAAAAATCAAATAAAGAGTTGCATGATTTAGCTTATAAAGATTATTTAACAAAACTTGACAATAGAAGAAGTTTCTTCTCAAAAGTTCAAAGATTACTTAAAGATACAGTTTTTAGAAAAGATTTAGTTCATATAGTAATGATAGATATTGATAATTTTAAACAAATAAATGATACTTATAGTCATGAAGTAGGAGATGCTGTACTTAAAAAGTTTGCTCAAATACTTAAAAACAATATTTCAAATAAAGATATTTGTGCAAGACTTGGTGGAGAAGAGTTTGTTATAGCTTTTCATAATCTAAAAACCAAAGATGTATTAGAAAAAGTAGAAGATATAAGAAAAGAGACAGAAGAAACAGCAATAATTGTAAATAAAGATAAAACATTTAATTTTACAGCAAGTTTTGGTATAAGTGATAATAGAAAAACTAACAACATAGATAAAATACTTCATATTGCTGATTCATATCTTTATGAGGTAAAAACAACAGGAAAGAATAATATAAGATATAGATAATAAATAATATTATTTTTTATTTTTTGCTGATATAATTATCAGTATGAAAAATGAAGCAATAACTTTAATAAAAAACAAAAGTGAACTAACTTTGGCTTTTGTTATAATATTATCTATTTTTTTATTGAGTATTTTTTATGAATATTCAAAATATCAAGAGCTTACAAATGATGAAGTTTTTGCCTCTTCTGCAACTATTTTAAATAGATATGAAAAAAGCAATTACTATATTTATAAGCTAAAAATAGATACTTACAATGCATTTTATACAAGATTAAATAAAGAGCATTATTATGAAAAGTTTCAAAAAGTAAATATTTTATTTATTTCCAAATATATTGACTTTTATGATTATTTAAGAGGTTTTTTTACTAAAACTTTATTTATAGAAAAAATAGAGTCAAAAAGCTTTAATCTTCGTTTTTATCTAAGCAATAAAATAGATTTAGCCCATGATAATAGTAAAATAAAAGAACTATTTAATGCACTTTTTCTAGCTTTACCTCTTTCAAAAGATTTAAGAGAATTTTGTGCAAATTTTGGGGTTTCACACTTGATTGCTATATCTGGTTTTCATCTTGGCTTATTTTCTATAATAATATATTTTATAATAAATCTTTTTTATACTTATATTCATCAAAAATATTTTAATCATAGAAATAAAAAATTTGATATATTAATAGTAAGCTCTTTTATTCTTTTACTTTATTTGATTTTAATAGATATAGTACCTTCTTTTTTAAGAAGTTTTATTATGTTTATATTAGCAATACTATTTTTGCGTTCAAATATAAAAGTTCTATCTTTTAGTACACTTTTTATTACTTTTTTATTGATAATTGCACTTTTTCCTAGTTATATATTTTCATTGTCATTGTGGTTTTCTATAGTTGGAGTTTTTTATATATTTTTATTTTTACACTATTTTAAAAATCTTCCAAAAATATATATGATTTTGATATTTAATTTTTGGATATTTTTAGCTGTTAATCCTATTGTTCATTATGTTTTTTATCAAACTTCACATTTACAACTTTTTTCTCCTATTATTACATTGATTTTTACTATATTTTATCCATTGGAATTGTTTTTGCATTTATTTGGAATATCTTATATATTAGATGATTTTTTAAAAATGTTTTTAGCTATAAATTATGAAAGTTATAGTGTACAAACGCCTTTGTGGTTTTTAGTGATATATCTGTCTTTTTCAGCTTTTGCAGTAGTAAAAAAAGAGTTTTTTCATGGAGTGAATATTTTATTGGTTTTTTTTAATTTGTATGTTTATATGTAAAGGTAAAACCTTTACATATTATATTATTCCAAGTTTATTCAAAAATAGTGTAATAATAGCAATTGGTACAATAAATTTAATTAAAAAGTACCAAATATTAAATACAGTTAGTGATACATGAGCTGTAAAGATTCTTCTTAATAACTCTTTATCCACAAAATAACCTAAAAATACACAAGTTAAAATCGCTGCAAGAGGCATCATAACAGAAGAAGTCATAAAGTCCATCCAATCAAATGCATTTTTACCAAAAAATGTTAATGAATCTTTAAAGGCAATTGTCATTGAAAGTAGGGCAATAATACCAAGAATATAAAAAATTCCACCACAAAGGATAGTTGCTTTCTTTCTTGTAAAATTAAATCTTTCAATAAAAAATTTCAAAGATGGTTCAATCATAGAAACAGCAGATGTAATACCTGCAAATACTAATGCAACAAAAAATGAAATAGAAATAACTTGTCCTAAAACTCCCCAACCTGAAAAAATAACAGGTAGTGAAATAAATACAAGTCCAGGACCAGCAGAACTTTGAGCTCCTGCTTCAAATAAAAATGAGAAAATTATTAAACCAGCAGTTATCGCAATAGCAGTATCAACAATTGCAACAATGATTGATGATTTTACAAAGTTTGCATTTTTAGGTAATGATGCAGAATAAGTCATAATCGCACCAACTCCAAGAGAAAGTGTAAAAAATGCTTGTCCTAGTGCTGCAAGTAGGGCATTACTATCAATTTTGCTCCAATCAGGATAAAACATAAAATTAAGTGCAGTTGAAAAACTATCTAATGTAAAAGAGTAAAATAAAAGTCCTAATAAAATTAATCCTAATAATGGCATCAAAATAAGATTTATTTTTTCAATACCTCTTTTTATACCTTTTAAGACGATAAAAATAACTGAACCTGCAATAACAGTATGATATATTATTTGTGATGCTATATCTTTTGAAATTAAAGTTTCAAAAGCACTTCCTGCTGTTTTTGAATCACTTGGTAATGTTCCAAAAGATGTAAATACATAGTTTAAAATCCATCCTAATACTACAGAATAAAATGATAGTATTATTAAACCTGAAAAGATTATAAAACCAGCAAATTTCCAGTTTTGATTTTTTGATTTTGATGTTTTTATAAAAGAAGTTGCAACATCTGATTGGGCATTTTGACCAATTACTGCTTCTGCTAAAAAAACTGTCAATCCAATAAATAAAATAGCTAGTAGGTAAACTAATACAAAAGCTCCTCCACCATATTCACCTGTAACATAAGGAAATTTCCATATATTACCTAAACCAACAGCTGAACCAGCAGCTGCTAAAATAAAACCAACTCTTGAAAAATGATTCTTCAAATATACCCCTCTTTTTAAATTTAAATTTTACTAAGTACTTTTTCTAAAGTGTATTTTAAATCTTCATCCAAATCTAAATTACTTTTCATCCAGTTTAAATATCCACTATCTTCTTTAGCAACTTCTATTACTTCTTTACCTTTGTATTTTCCAAACTTGAAAGTTGTTATAAATACAGGTGTTTTTGAAAGTTCAACTAATTTTTCCATAGGATTATAATCAGGATATTGTTTTCTACACTCTTTTACAAGTTTTGATAGAAAAAGCTTCATTACCAAAACATCACCAATAGCATCATGGGCTTTTATAGTAATATTGTGTTTTTTCGCTTCTATTTGTTCAACCTTGTAAAGTTCTAATGCATATCTTAAGTATTGAAGTCTGTGATAAGGCATTTGTGGGAACAGATGTTTTGCACATCTTAGTGTATCAATAATTTGAAAATGGTTTTTAAAACCTTCTTTTTCAATCATTCCTAAATCAAATTTTATATTATGAGCTATTAAAAAATTATCTTCATTATTTAATTCTAATAGTTTTTTATAAAATATAGTTTCAGTTGCTTTTGGTTTATTTTCAATCATATCAGGTGTGATATTATGAACTTCCATAGCTTCTATTTTTATTGGTATATCACTTTGACAAAACTCATCATAAGCTTCTACTTTACCAGTTTGATCAACTATCATTGCTCCAAATTGAATAACTCTATCTTCCTCTTGATTTCCAGTGGTCTCCGTATCAAAAAGTACATATTTTGGCATATATTATTTCCTTGCTTTTGTTTATATTATTAACATTCCATCGCCATATGAATAAAATCTATATTTTTCATTTATGGCTTCTTCATATATTTCTAAAGTTTTTTCTAAACCTACAAAAGAAGCAATTAGCATTATTAAAGTAGATTTAGGCAAATGGAAATTTGTAAGTAAATGGTTTACTTTTATTGGAGTGTTTGATGGATTTAAAAATAAATCACACTCACCTTGTATCTTGTTTGTTCTTGCATAATATTCTATTGTTCTTGTTACCGTTGTTCCTACTGCTAATACTTTTTTTGAATTGTCTAATGATTTTTTTGAACTTTCATTTATTTCAAAATATTCACTATGCATAGGGTGATTTAATATCTCTTCTGTATCAACAGGTTTAAAAGTTCCAGCACCTACATGTAAGGTTAAATAATCTATATTAAATTTATTTTCAAGTTTTTTAAATAACTCAGGAGTAAAATGCAATGAAGCAGTTGGTGCTGCAACTGCACCATATTTTTTTGCAAAAAGTGTTTGATAGTTTTCATTGTCTTTTTCTTCATCTTCTCTATTCATATAAGGAGGTAAAGGTAAGTGTCCTATATCATTTAAAATATCTACTAACTCTAAAAACTCTAAGTTCTCTTTTTCATTTAAGAAGAACTTTACAACTCTACTTCCATCTTCACTTACTTCTAAAACTTCTGCTTTTAAATTTTTATCAAAAGTTAAAACTGTACCAACCTTGACCTTACCTCTAATCATCACTAAATATCTATTCATAAATAAAGGTTTATTTAATAAAAGCTCAACTTTTCCACCTGAGTCTTTATGTCCAAAAATTCTTGCTTTGATAACTTTTGTATCATTTAAAAAAATATTTACATTATTAGGAATAAAGTCAAGAAGATTCTTGAAAGTACTATGGATTATTTTGTCAGTTTTTCTATCATAAACCAAAAGCCTAGCACTATCTGCTGGGCTTACTGGATGTGTTGCTATAAGTTCTTTAGGAAGTGTATAATCATAACTTGAAGTCTTTAATGGATCTAAACTATTCTTCGTCATCATCTTCTTCATCTAAATCTTTTGCTGGGTTAAATACTTTTGCAATATAAATTGAAACACAATAAAGTATAATTAGTGGACCTGCCATTAAAAATTGTGTTAAAACATCTGGTGGAGTTAAAAGTGAAGCTACAATAAATATAATTACAACTGCATACTTAAAAAAGTCTTTTAACATTTTGTCATCAACAAGTCCAATTTTTGCTAAGAAAAAAGTAACTACAGGTAACTCAAATGCAATTCCAAAACCTAATAATAATTTTGTAAAAAAACCTACATATTTACCAATACTTGGTAATACTGTTACAACTGTTGAACCAAAATTAATTAAAAACTCAAATCCATAAGGAATAACAATATAATAAGCAAATGATGCACCAATTAAAAACATTAGTGTTCCAAAAAATACAAATGGAATTACTAATTTTTTTTCATGGTCATAAAGACCTGGAGCTAAAAATAGCCATAATTGCCAAAAAATAACAGGTAATACTAGAATAAATCCAGAGAAAAATGCAACTTTTAATGCAGTAAAGAATGTCTCTTGAACTTCAATTGCAACCATTTGTGATTTTTCTGGTAATACAGCCTCAACTGGTACCATCATCCACTCTAAAATCGGTTCATAAAAGAAAAAACATACAATAAAACCTAGTACTAATGCAATTGTTGCATTAACTAATCTTTTTCTAAGGTCAGCAATATGGGGTTTTAAATCTTCTAACATTAACTATCTTCCTTTACTTTCTCATCATCAAATTTTACTTTAAATTTGTTTGATGGATCTTCATCTTTTGAAACTTCATCTTTTGTTGAAATCTCTTTTTCTTGATCTGTTTCAAGATTTTTTATCTCATCTTTTTCTTGAGATTTTTTCTTTTTCTTTTTCTCTTTTTTTGAAGTTAGCTCTTTTTTTGAAGCCACTTCATTTTCTTGAGAATTAGTATCATTCATAATATCATTTAGTCCTAAATCCATATTATTTACATTTACTGATGATTTTGCATCTTCAATTTGAGCTTTAAATTTGTTAGCTTCTTCTCTCATCTCAGATATACTTAATTCATTGTCAAGTGTAGATTTTGCATCTTCTACACCAGATTTAAATTTCTTTAAAAATCTAGCTATTTCTACCATAGCTTTAGGTAATTTTTCAGGTCCTAATGCAATAATTGCAATTACTGCAACTAGCGTTATTTCAAAAAAGCCCATTCCAAACATATAATTCTCCAAAATAGTATTAAAAGAAAAAATTTTATCTAATTTTTGATAAAATCTCCCTATTAATTAAATAATATGTTTAAGGGAAATTTATGAAACTTATAGTTCTATTGATTATTGCAGTTATATTGTATTTTATAGCACGAAGTTATAAAACAGAAAAGTTTGCAAATATTAAGTTGGATATTAAAGAAAAATTTGAAGGCGATCTTATGCAACACGAAGCAGGCTTGCTTGTAGCGTTGATGGCAAAGGTTGCAAAAGCAGATGGAGAAGTATGTGAACTTGAAGCACAACTTTTAAAACATACACTAAATGATATTTCAAGACATTTTGAAAATCAAGATGAAATTAGAGAAAAATTAAAAGATATTTATGCAAAAGAGAAAGAGAGTTTTAACAATACTCTTGAAATTTGTCAAAATTTATACAAATTAACTAAAAATGATTATCAAAAAAGAGTTAAAATAATGGAGTATTTATTAAATCTTGCATTTATTGATAAAGATTTTTCAAATACGGAGTTTATGATAACAGAAGATATTGCAAAAGCATTGCAAATTAAAACAGAAGATTTTCAAAAACTAGTAAATGCTTTTGAGATGTTTTATAAAAAGCAAAAAGAAGCAGAGGGAATATCTTTAGAAAAAGCATATGAAGTTTTAGAAGCAAGTAAAGATGATGATAGTAATACTATTAAGAAAAAATATAGAACTTTAGTAAAAAAACATCACCCAGATATAATTGCAGGTCAAGGAGCAAGTCAAAATATTATTGATGAAGCAACAAACAAACTTCAAGAAATTAACGAAGCTTATGAAATGATAAAAAAATCAAGAGGCGAATAATTGCAAAGTTTTGATGACGCTTATGAAGTTTGTAATTGTAAAAATGTTACTGTTATGGACATAAAAAAAGTTATTAGTTACGAAAACTGTAATTTAGGTAAAATACAAGAGCTTACAAGTGCAGGAACTGAGTGTAGATTTTGCCTTATGAAAGAGAGTGATTTTGGTAAAATCAAAAAGAAAGTTTATTGCAAAGATATTTTAAATGATTATATAAGGAGAGTTGATGGCTAAAAGTTTCCCTCATTCTTATGAAGTTTGTAATTGCAAACATGTAACTTTAGGTGAAATTATTTATGCAATTAAAGAAAGAGATGCAAATACACTTGAAGATCTAGGTCATTTAACTGATGCTGGAACTTGTTGTAAATGTTGTAAAGATTCAAGTTGTGATATTGGTGAAGAAAAAATGGAACTTTACTTAACACAAATATTAAATAAATTTAAGAAATGATTATGGAAGAAAAAAAAGAATTAATAGAAGAGATAAAAAAACTTATAGTAATAAATAAAGAAGAGACTATAGATATAAATCCAAATTTTTTAGAATATTTTGAAATAGATGAGTTATTATCAATAAAAAATGAATTAAAAGTTAAAAAAAGTAATATTTCACAAACTAGTTTGGGATATTTAGATGAGCTTTATGAAAAAACAAAAAAAGATGAGATATAATTATTGTCAAAGGATAAAAATTGATTAACTGGAATGATATAGAGAAACAATTAATAGAATTTTTAAAGAACCAACTAAGTAAAACTGGACTTTCTAAAGTTACAGTTGGACTATCAGGTGGTTTAGATTCTGCAGTGGTTGCAGTATTATGTAAGAAAGCTTTCAAAGAGAATATGAAATGTGTCCTTATGCCCTCACAATTTTCAAGTAAAAGTAGTGTTGAAGATGCAAAAAAACTTTGTGAAACTTTTTCAATTGATTATGAAACTGTTGATATTACACCTATGATAAATGCGTATATAGATAAAATGGACAATGATAAACTTAGAATTGGAAACTATTCTGCAAGAGTAAGAATGTCTGTACTTTATGATATATCTTCAAGAGATTCATCAATTGTTGTGGGAACATCAAATAAAAGTGAACTTCTTTTAGGATATGGAACTATATTTGGAGATATTGCGTGTGCAATTAATCCAATTGGAGAAATTTATAAAAGTGATGAGTTTGAATTTGCAAGATACTTAGGAGTTATTGATGAAATAATCAATAAAAAACCAAGTGCAGATTTGTGGGAAAATCAAACAGATGAAGATGAATTAGGTTATACATATAAACAAATGGATGATGTACTAAAGCTTTTAGTTGATGAAAAGAAAACTAAAGAAGAGATTGTATCTTTAGGACACGATGATGAATTAGTAGATATGTTGAAATATAGAATTAAAGCAAATGAATTCAAAGGTAAATTACCTGTGATTGCAAATATAAAATGGAGTTAGCACATGAAAGAAATATTATTTTACAACTCTTCTGTTAATGAAGAAGAATTAAATCAAATTAAAACGGTTTTAGAAAACAGTAAAGATGGTTCAAAGGTTTTAGAGTTTGAAGAAAACATGGCAAAATTTGTTGGTGCAAGACATGCAATTGCAACTTGTAACTCAACTTCTGCAATTCACCTTGCATTAAGTTCAATTAAACTAAAAAGAGGTGACAAAATTTTAATGTCTGTTAACTCTTTTGTTAATATTCCTGAAGTTGTAAGACACTTTGATGCAGAACCTATATTTATTGATATAAATAACGAAGATATGAATATTGATTTAAATAAGTTTGAAAAAGCTTTAGAAGAGAATAAATCAAAAAAACTAAGAGGTGCAATTATCTCATTTATTGCAGGGCAGACTCCAGATTTAGATAGATTATATGATATTTGTGAAAAATATGGAATTATATTAATAGAAGATGCAACTTGTGCATTGGGAGTTACATATAATGATGAAACTGTTGGTTCATTAAGAGCTGATATGACTATTTTTTCTACTAACCCATCAAATGGTAAACATGCTTTAAGTAGATCAGGAATTATTGTTACAAATAATGAAGAAATAGCTACTAGAGCAAGATTATTAAGAACTCACGCTATTACTACTACATATGATGATTATGGAAACTTAGATTATATTTATGATGTTGTTGATATAGGTCATAAGTATGATATGAGTGAACTTGATGCAGCATTCTCTTTAGCTCAACTTCAAAAAACGAATAAATTTATTAAAAGAAGAAAAGAGATAGCAAAAATTTATCAAGAAAGATTATCTAATGTAAAACATATAAATGTTCCTTCTTCAAAAGAAGAACATATATTTACTCATTTTATTATTAAGATTTCAAGAAATAGAGATGCTTTTGCAAGAGCTTTAAAAGAAAAAGGAATTGCAACAGGTTTACACTATATTCCTTTACATTTATTAAGTTATTATAAAAGTAAATACTCAATCAAAATTACAGAGTTCCCAGCTGCACTTACTTCTTATCAGCAAATTTTATCAATACCTATGTATCCTAGTTTAACAAATGAAGAAGTTAACTATATTTGTGATACGATTATTGATATTGCTTCTGAATGGATATAAATAGTTGAAACAAAAGCTTTTTTTATGGGTAGAAGATTATCTCTTCTATCCTAATACTTTACAAAAAATCATATCTTTTTTATTTTTACCTTTAACTTTAATATATCTTTTTATTATTTTAATAAAAAGAGGATTATCTAAACCTCAAGATTTTGGTATACCTGTAATTAGTGTGGGTAACTTGATTGCAGGTGGGAGTGGAAAAACTCCTTTGACAATCGCACTTGTAAAAAACAAAGAAGATGCGTGTGTAATACTTAGGGGTTATGGCAGGAAGTCAAAAGGTCTTTATATAATATCAAATAAAGGTAAGATTCTTCAAGATATAGATGTAAGTGGTGATGAAGCAATGCTTTTAGCAAATTCACTTCCAAATGCTACAATTATTGTAAGTGAAGATAGAGTAGAGGCAATAAAAAAAGCAAAAGAGCTAGGTTGTAAAATAGTATTTTTAGATGATGGTTTTTCAAAATATAATATAAATAAATTTGATATATTAATTAAACCAAAAGATGAGCCAACAAATATATTTTGTCTTCCAAGTGGTGGTTATAGAGAACCAAAAATGTTCTACTCATTTGCACAAATTGTTTTACAAGAGGGTAAAAGTTTCAAAAGATTTGTTTCATATAGTTTAAACCAAAAGAATGTAAATGTTCTTCCTCATAAACTACTTTTACTTACAGCAATTTCAAAACCAAAAAGACTACTTGATTATTTACCAAAAGGTGTAAAAGTTGTAGCTTTTGAAGATCACCATACTTTTACAAATGAAGAAATAGAAAAAATAAAAGATGAGTATAAAGACTATTTTATAGTTACTACTCAAAAAGATTATGTAAAATTAAAAAAATTTGATTTAGGTGATGTTTATTTGATGAATTTAGAGTTACAACTAGATAATAAGAATATTGATTTTTCTTTAATGAATGATTATATAAATAGTTATAAGAAGATAAATGAATAATATATATTATTTGGAAGAAGAGATTTTAAATCACTATGATGGTGCTAAAGTTATAAAATCTTTATTGTGGAAACTCATGTATAAAAGAGTTCAAAAAAAACTAAAAAATTCAATAATAACAGTTGAAAATGTTAGAAAAATTTTGCATAATTCTCATAATTCAATAGGATGTACTATAGATGCACCTTTAAATTATGTGATGTTTCGAAATGAGCCTATTTGGTATTATGTTGAGGGTGAAAGAGAATACTATATTCCTTTGAGTATTGGTTTTGCAAATACAAAAGCCTCTTATGATATAGTGCTAATCAATGGTAAACTAGATATTAGAGATACTTCTATTAGAAGACTAAGACCAAAAGATAGGCTAAGCCATTCTCCTGTTTTATCTGTAAAAAACTTTAAAATAATAGAGCAAAGTTTTAAACTATTATTATCTCATATTGAAAAAGAAAATGAGTTAAATAAAAAGGACAAACCAAAGATTTAAATCTTTGGTTTATTTGATGATATGACCTACAAATTTAGACATATTGTCTAAAATCTTTTCACCTCTTCTAAATCCCAATCCACAAGCTTCATATGCAAAGAATACACCAGCTTGATAGCTATTGCCTTGCTCATCTTTAGGTAGTTCTACATACTCTTGATAAATTGCTTTATGACCTTCATATGCACCGTCAGTTTCTACATCAATAGAACCATCTTTGTTTATGATTTTAGTGTTTGCACCTTCTCTTCCAAAACATCTTTTTTCAACTTGTTTTTTGTCCTGTAAAGGTTCAAATGAAGTTTCTAAAAGTAATGGATGATTTGGGTATAAATCCCATAAAATCTTCATAAATCCTTTTGACTGAAACATCAAAGTATAAGCTGGGTTAAAAATAATCGCTTTTCTATTTTCAAGTATTTCTGTTAATAATAAGGCTAATTCATTTTCATCAATAGCTATATCTTCCCATGGAATTAATTTAAACCAAAATTCAAAACTTTGTTCTTTTGCAAAAATTCCATCATCACTAAACTCAACTTTATCTATATACTCAAAGTCTGTATTAAAGCCAGCTTCTGTTGCAATATGTTGAAGTAGTTTTGTTGTATTTTCATCTTCGATTGAACCTGCAATTGATGAAAATAGTATCTTCCAACCTAACTCTTGATAATGTTCTTCAAATTTTTCTATATCTGTATCAAGTGTAATTATTCTTTTAAAGTTATCTTTCAGTGCTTCATATACGTTATTAAATTGACTAGCTTCATCAAGTCCATTTGCTTTTAGTAAAGCCCATTGAATAATCGCAGTTTCAAATAGTGATGTTGGAGTATCAGCATTAAACTCTATTAGTTTTATAGGTTTACCATCTATCCCACCTGCTAAATCAAATCTTGAATACAAATGCCAATGAACATCATTTTCCCAAGACTCTTTGATAGCATCAACTAAGTTAAAAGGAATATTTATTTCATGAAATAGATTATTTTCTATTACATAATCACCAGCTTCACAAAACATATCATATAACTCATTGCAAGCTTCATAATAAGCTTCTGCTTCTTCTTGAGTGATTTGAACTACTTCGTTTGCAATATAAGAAGTTTTATCTTCATCTGTGTGCCAAATAAAACCAATAGACTCTAAATATTCATTTGTAAGAGCTTCTAACTTTTCTAATTTCATTTTGTACCTTTAATATAATTATCCACCAAAAAATGAGCTTGATGATTTAGTAGATGAAGATTTACTACCAAAAAATCCACTTCTTTTTGTAGAACTTGTTTTATTTGCTGAACTTGCAGCTTTTTTAAATGAACTTTGTGACCTGCTGTATGTTTGAGGAGACTTGTATTGAGTCTTTCTTTGGTTTTGATAGTTTTGATTATTAAATAGTTTATTACCAATCCAAGAACCAATCATAGCCCCAGCAATTGAAGATAATAATACTCCACCTAATCCCATACTTCCACTTGACACCTCAGGATTTGTAAGTGGTGATGTTCCATTGTCAATTCTTTGTGCTTCTTGTTTTACTAATTGATCAATTTCATTTTGTGTTAATATTCTTTCTGTTCCATCTGGTTTTCTTAAAACAATAGTAGTTTTATTTGCTGGAAATTCATCTACAATTGTATATCCACCATTGTTAGGTAGCTCTTCAATTACTACAAATGCATCTTGTTTTTTAGAAGCATTTGAAAAGGCTCCTTGTTGAGTTTGTTGTTGATCATTTGTTTTTTCTTGACAACCAACTAGCCCTGTCACTAGAAGTGCTCCAAGACCACCGACCATCGCATAATCTGATATTTTTTTAATATGACTTTTCTTTTTCAAGTTTAAAATCCTTTTATATTCTTATAGTTTAAAAGTTTATATATATTACTAAATAGTTGCTATAAAGTAGATGAAGAAGAAATGTGTAAATTTTTAAATAAGAAAGTACCTAGATTTTCAAAGATTAAAATTCTTATGTTATAATTGCGCGTAATAAATAAAGAAGGTTTTCAATTAATGGACAAAACAGAAGTAAAAACACAAAAATTTATCATTAAATTTTTCCCAGAAGTTATGATCAAAGGTCAAAAAGCAAAAAGGCAAATGATTGCTCAAATTTATAATAATGTAAGATTATTGGTTAAAAGAGTTTCAGAAGAGATAACAATAAAAAAATTTTTCGATAAAGTTGAAGTTGTTTGCCCAATACAAGTAACACCAGAAATTAGACAATTATTAATAGAAACACCAGGAATAGAGCTGGTTTTAGAAGCTATTCAAATTGATGATGTAAATACTTTAGATGAAATAAAAGTAAAAGTAAATGAGCACATGGCAAAAGAGATTATTGGTAAAACTTTTGTTATTAGAGCTAAAAGAACTGGTGAGCAAGATTTTAAATCAACAAATATAGAACAAACAGTTGGTGGATATATGCTTGCGCATAATGAAACTAAAGGTGTTGACTTAAAAAATGCAGAAGTAACTATAAATGTTGAGTTAATACATAATCAATTGAATATAATAACATTAAAACATAAAGGACTAGGTGGCTTTCCTTTAGGAACACAAGGAAGTATTCTTTCTTTGATGTCTGGAGGATTTGATTCAACAGTTGCAAGTTATATGACAATGAAAAGAGGAGTTAAAACTCACTTTATTTTCTTTAATCTTGGTGGAGTTGCCCATGAAATAGGGGTAAAACAAGTAGCATATTACTTATGGAAAAGATTTGGTTCTTCTCATAGAGTCTCTTTTATTTCTGTACCTTTTGATGATGTTGTAACTGAGATATTTAACTCAACAAGTGAACCATATATGGGAGTTACACTAAAAAGAGTGATGTTAAAAGCAGCAGAGAAAATAGCAGATGAGATGAAAATTGATGCACTTTTAACAGGGGAGAGTATTGCTCAAGTATCAAGTCAAACTCTAAGAAATCTAGCATTAATTGATCAATTTACTAATAAATTAGTATTAAGACCTCTTTGCACTATGAATAAACCAGAAATCATGGATATAGCAGCAAAAATAGGAACTAAAAAATTTGCTGAAGCAATGCCTGAGTATTGCGGAGTAATTTCAAAATCACCAGTAACACACGGCTCATATGAAAGAATGGAAAAAGAGTCAAGTAAATTTGATTATTCAGTTGTTGATAAAGCAGTTGAAAATAGACAAATTACTAATATAAATGAAATAATAGCTGATATCTCAGAAATAGGGCAAATGGAAGTTGTAACAGATTTTGAAGAGTCTAAAAAATATACTATTATTGATATTAGACAAGGACAAGATTGTATCAAAGTAGAAAACCAAGAAGTTTTAAAAATCCCATTTTTTAATCTAAAAAGAGATTTCAAAAAACTTCCACAAGATAAAGAGTACCTTTTTTACTGTGAAAAAGGAATACTAAGCCAACTACATGGACAATACTTAAGAGATGCTGAAAACTACACAAATATTAAAGTTTATAGACCCAAAGAGTCTTAATAATAGATAATCATTGTACTTAATAGTAATAATGAAACTACTGCATTAAGTGAAAGAACTGAACATTTTAAAGACATCATTAAAATATAAAAGAGATTTTTAATATCTCTTTTATTTTAACCCAGATTGTCCAAAATTTTATGTCAGAAAGTACAGATTGTTAAATTTGTTTTATAGTGAATCTTTGTAACAATTTTTTGTTCACATTACTTCTCATAATATATTTAACATTTTGCAGGTTTATTACGATATCACCTTAATATACATACAATATGTAATATTATCGTCTAAATATCCATATTAAACATACATAAAAAGCATATCATAAACTTAAAATTTATTTATGAATCATCTCAATTCCCAGTGTTTTTTATAATAATATCTATAAAAATAGCTTATTTAAGATGTTTGTATGCATTTTGATATACGACATATTTTGTGTATGTTATTTGTTGATTTTCAGGCTATTTTATATATAATGTATGTTTAATAAATAGTTAGTCACTATAAATTTATTATACGAGGAGAATTTATGATTAAAAAACTTTTTATTTTTCTAATAGTAACAGTTTTTTTAACATCATGTGCTAATTCACAAAAACAGCAAAATGTATCTGAAAAGATTAAACCATTTGATTATGGTAATTATGATGAAATATCACTTGAACAATATGATAAAGTAAAAAATTATTATAAAGAGCTCAAAAAATTAGCTTTTAATTCAGGCTTAGATGTTGTTCCTAGTGAATTAATTAACTTGAAGCAACAAGTTGATGAAGTTTCAAAAGATGACAAAATTGTAAGAAATGAATATAAATCATTAAATATAGATAAAAATCTTCAAGACATGAGATTTTTAGTTGCTAAATTGCTTAAACTTCAAGATATGAAGAAGTAATGACTAACAAATTCTTGGAAAGAAAAACAAGGGTATACTGCGTTAATTTTAACTTTTTAGAACAAAAAAGCTAAAATAAAAATTGAAATAATTAAGTGGTATCATACCCTTGTTTTTCAAGTCGGTCGTTATCTATTAAAAGGAAATTCAAAGTAATGGAACAAAATATAGATGTATATGCATATTTCTTAAACATAAGTGTAGTTGCTTTAGTGACTTTGTTTTTTGTTGGTATATATATTAAATTAAGTTCAATATTCATGGCAATAATGGCATATCCAACATATATAGCACTCTATGCATTTGAATTGGCACTTCAATACAAGAAAAAAGACTTGGAAACAAAAAAGTTTTTTAGACTTAATATTCCTTCTGAAAACCCTAAAAAATATTGGATGAATTTTATTGCAATGTTAGTGACTACTTTTTCGATGACTATAGCCATACAAATAATTACTATAGTGCAAATTCCTCAATTACAAATAAGTTTTTTTAAAAAAATATTTGATGGTAGCTTAATTCCATATCCAATATCAATTACAATTCTTATTGGATTATTACTTATTTACTTGATAAGTTTTTCTACAGAAAATGATAATAGAGCAGCATATGACAAAATCGAATCTTTAAGTATTCCATCACTATGGAAAACGATAATCAAATAGATAACAAATCAGTGGAGCCAATAAATTACCCTGCGGGCAATTCATTGGCTCATTTTAAACGTTATCTAAAATAGTTAAATTAACAGAATTAATTAAAATATTTCATAAATTTAAGTTTTATCTTTCTCTTCTCTATAAAAAGATCCCATTGTTTATAGCGTATTTTTTATTGTTCTCTCTTTTGTTAATAAATATATTTACAAAGGATAAAGTTGCATCAAGCATAGCTTGTTGTTTAGAAAAATCATACATGAATTAAGTTTTTTCTATTTAGAATATTTTGTAATGCAGATGGTATAGATTTTTTGTTTTCTATATTTGAATCAATATGTTTTAATCTAAATCTTCTATCCCAAGTTTTTGCAACACCTTTTAAAGTTCTAAAAGGAGAAGAGACATATATACTCTTTATATTTTTTTTTGATACATTAAAAGTTTTGATAAATTCATCTAATTCATTTGGTTCAAGTTCTTTAAAAAACTTTGAATAAATACTTTGTTCTTTTAAAGTTGCTTCATGATAATTTTTTCTATCAAAAGCTTTTCTTATATCATCTGCTGTAAATTTTGAATAGTTATTAATATTTCTATTTAGGATATGAAAGAATCTATGATTAGTTTTTTTACTTAATTTATTTTGTACTTCTTTTTCTTCAAGATTGATAAGAAGTTGATATAGTTTATTTCTATTGCTATCTTCTTTTTTCCAATCATTAAGTGTTGAAAATGGTATATCTAAATATTTACTAATTTGTGCCTGAGTCATTTTATATCCTTTATATAATTACATTATATACGAATATCGTAATTTTGTCAATTGCTAACTACCTTTATAGTTTGTGCTGGAGTTGTAACATAAATTCAGATAAAGAAATTAAATAATTCTACGTTAAAATAAGAAGGATAAGGGTTAGCATGAAAAAATAGTTTTATAAAGCTACTATTTTCTATATATAGGTAGCTATAGGGTAGCTAAGAAGAGAATTTTATTCTCCTCTTAATCCTTTTCTCATCGCTTCGACTACTGAATCATCAGCTTTAGCATCTGTAAAAAGTTCAAATGCAAGTAAGCCTTGATATAAAAGCATATCTTCGCCGTCTTTTGTTTTTAGACCTTCTTTTTTTGCTAGGGCTAAAAATGGTGTTTCTTTTCCATATACACAGTCAAAAGCGTAGCTTGAATTTAAAAATACATTTTCTAATTGTGGTTTACTCATAGGAAGTTCATCGTCTTTTAATCCTGCACTTGTTGAGTTAACTACTAAATCAAAATAATCAAGTCTAAAATCTTTCCATGTAAAACATTTGATGTTTTTTTGTTTAAAAAAGTCAAGTTTTGAATCACTTCTATTTACGACTGTTACTTCTATATTTTTTTGCTGTAGTGCAAGTGCAATTGCTTTTGCAGTTCCTCCAGCTCCTAATACTAAAACTTTTTTTATATCTCCAAAGCTTTCAATTGCTTTTAGAAAACCTGGTGCATCTGTATTATAAGCAATAACTTTATCATCTTTTTTGATATAAGTGTTTACAGCTTCAATTTCATTTGCTATTCCTATAACTTCATCTGCTTGTTTAAAAGCTTGTTCTTTATGAGGAACTGTAATATTAGCACCACTGTATAAATTATTTAAAAATTCATTTTTTAATTTTTTACCATCTTTTAAATGATGTTTTTTATAAACTGCATCAATACTTAAATGCTCAAAAGCGCTATTATGCATTTGAGGTGATTTAGAGTGTTCTACAGGATTACCAAAAATCGCATATGCTTTTGTATTGTTTGTTATATTTTTCGACATTATCTACCTTTATGAAGACGTGATTTTATCTAAAATATTATAATATAAAATTAAATGAAAAAAGTTACAATTAAATAATTCCTTTAAAGGAGAGTATTTATGGAAGTTTTAAAGATTTTTACAAACAAAAAAGATGGGAATCTTGCTTATCATGTGAACGATAAAGAAGTAAATGTAGATAAAAATAGACAAGCTTTAGAAAAATATGGTTTTACAATAAAAAACTTAAGATATATGAATCAAGTTCATAAAAATACTATTAAAATAGTAGATAAAAATAGTGATTTTTTACTTGATAATTGTGATGCATTGATAACAAATGAAAAAAATGTTCCTTTATTAGTCATGGTTGCTGATTGTATACCTGTACTTTTATACGATAAAGAAAAAGGTGTAATTGCTGCTATTCATGCAGGTAGAAACTCAACTTTTTTAAGTATTAGTGAAAAAACTGCTAAAAAAATGATAAAAGAGTTTGCTTGTGAAGCAAAAAATATAAAAGCAATTTTAGGTCCATCAATTCAAAAATGTTGTTATGAAGTAAGTCAAGAGTTAGCAAATATTGTAAAAACCTCTTTTGGAAAAGAGTTTGTAAATAATAGAAATATTGATTTACAAGGAATAAATAAACAACAGTTAGAAAAAGTGGGTATAAAAGATATAGAGATTTCAACTCATTGTACAAAATGTACTGATAATAGTTACTTTTCATATAGGGTTTCAAGTAGTACTGGAAGATTTGCAGGAGTTATAGAATTAAAATAATATCTAATGATTATTATCAAGCAAAATTATATGTAAGAATTATGTAAACAATAGCTAAAAATGAGCTTAAGTATATAAAAAATAGAGATTTTTCATAAAATATTAATAAAATTAAGTTTCGATTTGTTACAATTGCGCTTCAAATTACACTGAGAAAGGTTAGAGATGAGCGTTAAAGTTACAAAAGAAGAGGCTTTAGAATATCATAAAAGCCCAAATCCAGGAAAAGTTGCAATTGCAACAACAACACAATTAAATACTCAAAGAGATTTATCCCTTGCATATTCACCAGGTGTTGCATTTCCTTGTGAAGAAATTAAAAGAGATCCAAAGTTAGCATATGAATATACTGCAAAAAGTAATCTTGTAGCAGTAGTTTCAAATGGTACAGCTGTACTAGGTTTAGGTGATATTGGGGCACTTGCATCAAAACCTGTAATGGAAGGTAAAGCTGTATTATTTAAAAAATTTGCTGCTGTTGATTCATTTGATATTGAAGTAGATGCCACAGATGTAGATAAGTTTTGTGAAGCCGTAAAAGCAATTTCTCCTACATTTGGTGGTATTAATCTTGAAGATATTAAAGCACCTGAATGTTTTGAGATTGAAAAAAGATTAGTAGATGAATTAAATATTCCAGTTATGCATGATGACCAACATGGAACTGCAATTATTACAAGTTCTGCACTTTTAAATGCTAGTGAAATGATGAATAAAGCTATTGAAGATATCAAAATTGTAGTTGTTGGTGCAGGAGCTTCAGCTATTGCTTGTTCTTCTATGTATAAAGAATTGGGTGTTAAAAACTTAATTATGTGTGATTCTAAAGGTGTTATTCACAAAGGTAGAAAAGATTTAAATAAATATAAAAAAGATTTTATGATTGATGAACCTTTAACTTTAGAAGAAGCATTTACAGATGCTGATATGGTTCTTGGACTATCAAGACCTGGGACATTTACAAAAAAACATATTGCACTTATGAGTGAAGAACCAATTATTTTTACACTTGCAAATCCTACTCCTGAATTATTTCCAGAAGAAGTAAAAGAAGTAAGACCAAAAGCTATTATTGGAACAGGAAGAAGTGATTTTCCTAATCAAGTAAATAATGTTTTAGGTTTTCCTTTTATCTTTAGAGGGGCACTAGACGTAAAAACTAGAAAAATTAATATGACTATGAAAATTGCTGCTGCAAAAGCAATCGCAGATTTAGCTAAACAGCCTTTAACAGATGAATTAAAAGAGGCATTTGGTGATTTAGTTTATGGAAGAGAGTATATTATTCCAATTCCATTTGATAAAAGACTTATGGTAGAAGTTTCAAGTGCAGTAGCAAATGCAGCAGTTGAAACAGGTGTTGCTAGAGTTAAAGAGTTTGATTTAGAAGCTTATAGAAAAAATTTGGCTGCATTGGTATAATTTCAATTATCTATTAATCAATAAAATGGTATTATTCTCATTTTAAACTTAATGAGAATAATACTAGGATAATGATGAAAGAGTACATACTTTTAATTGATACTACAGATGATAAAGGACTTGTTTATAATATTTCAAAAGTTCTTTACGCAAATAACTTAAATATAGAACAAAATTCAGAATACGTTGATCCAGATACACTAAAATTTTTTATGCGAACAGTTATAACTGGTGATATAAAAAAAGATATACTTCTAAAAGAGTTAAAAGAAGTTCTTCCTTTAAACTCTACAATAAAATTAAATGAAAAACAAAATAAAGATGTTGTTATATTAGCAACAAAAGAGTCGCATGTTTTAGGTGATTTATTAATTAGATATTTTGATGGCGAATTAAATGCAAATATAAAAGCTGTCATTGCAAATCATGAGCATTTAAGAGATTTAGTGGAAAAATTTGATATTCCATTTTATTGTATAAGTGCAGAGGGTTTAAGTAGAGAAGAGCATGAAGATAAGATGATTGAAAAAATCAATGAATTTGAACCTGAGCTTATTGTATTGGCAAAATATATGAGAATTTTAACTTCAAAGTTTGTTAATACTTATCCAAAAAGAGTTCTAAATATTCATCACTCATTTTTACCTGCATTTATTGGTGCAAATCCATACAAACAAGCCTATGAAAGAGGTGTTAAGATTATAGGAGCAACTGCGCATTATGTTACTGATGATTTGGATGAAGGTCCAATTATCTTTCAAGATGTTGTAAGAGTTGATCATAGTTACTCTTGGCAAGAGATGAGAAATGCAGGAAGAAATGTTGAAAAAATTGTTTTATATAATGCTTTTCAACTTTTACTTGATGATAAGGTATTTGTATATAAAAATAAAACGGTGATTTTATAAAATGTTTAATATAGTACTTCACGAACCAAGAATTCCAGGAAATGTAGGAACAATAGGAAGACTTGCTTTTGCACTTAATTGTAAACTTCATCTAATAAAACCTTATGGTTTTGGTGAGATAAATGAAAAACAAGTAAGAAGAGCAGGGCTTGACTATTGGTATGATTTAGAAGTTTTTGAGTATGAAAATATTGAAGAGTTTTGGAAAAAACATCCTATGAGCAATAGGCATTTTTTTGCTACAACTAAAACTAAACAAGTCTATTTTGAACAAAAATTTAAAGAAGGCGATTTTTTTTATTTTGGTAGAGAAGATGCTGGACTTCCTGAGAGTTTTTTAACTAAAAATGAGCAAGGATGTATTACTATTCCTATGACAAATAACGCAAGAAGTCTAAATATTGCTAACTCTGTATCTATTGTGGCTTATGAGGCTTTAAGACAAAACTTTACTAACTTCAAATAAGTTTTTTACTTTTTTTGATTAGCTGATTTACAGCTTCAAGTTTATTTTGAAGCTGTTTTTTATCATTTTTATTTGAAGTTCTTTTCTTTTGTTTTTTTAATTTAGCTTTTTTTATATATAACTCTTCTAAGACTTTTAATATTTTCTTTTTTTTGATATCTTTATTTTCTTCTGTTTGTTTCAAGTATTTTTTTACTTTTTTTATTAGTTCATTTAGGGGCATTGTTCTCTTCTCCTATCTCTTTTAGTAATTCATCTTCAATGAATAAAATCATCGCAACTTCTACTAACTTTTTTTGTATTGAGTAAACTGTTGCACTATCATTTATAAGTGATGTTGCCATTGATGCTTTAATCTTTTGTGTTCTAATTAAAGTATCAATCGTTTCACTATTTGATAAATCATTTTTGTTTAGGGTACTTTTTATAACTTCAATTTGAGTTATTTTATCAAGTTCACTTAAATTTTCGTTGTTTAAGTTATTTATATCAATAAAAAGACTTCCTAATTCTTCTCTTAGATTATTATACTCTTTTTTAATATACTCATTTTTACTTTTTAAATAAAAGTCTAGATTTTTTTGAATATCTCTTGTGTCTTTAAGTACTTCAATTAGTCTTGTTGCACTCTTTTTGAAATTGCCTGCAATTTTTTGTTGTTGACTTGTCATGTGTTCTTGTGCAAAAGAAGAGTATTTTATGATTTCGTTATATAATAATTTTAGATTTGTTTGATAAATCTCATCAATATTTGTATTTGATTTTCTTGGTTCATTTGTTAGTTGTTTTTGCAAATCCTCTTTTGTTTTTAATTCTGTTGTATGTAAATTAAGGGCATGAAGCATTGCTCTTTGACAATTTTCATAAAGATTTATGCACTCTTTTTTAAGTGAGAGTAATGAACTGTTTGGAATTTCTATATTTGATTTTAATAGAAATTTTGGTTTTGAGCTTTTGGCAACTTTTTTCTTAATAGTTTTTTTTGCAAAATTTACAATTATATTTATAAAAGGAGCAACTATGATTATTCCTAATAGATTAAAAATAGTATGAAATAGTGCAAGTTTCATACTGTAATTTTCTGCATCAATTCCAAATAAAGGAGCTAGATAGTCTACAAAATCTCTTAATGAATATATAAAAACTACAGCGACTAATGCTGTTATTACATTGAATATAAGATGAGCAAAAGCTAAACGCTTCCCATTTTCATTTGAAGCAAATGAGCCAATTATTGCTGTTACTGTTGTCCCAATATTTGCTCCAATTGCCAAAGCTAAAGCATTTATATAAATTATATTTCCTGCACTTAATGCTGTTATTATTATGGCCATTGTAGCACTACTTGATTGGATAACAACAGTTGCAACTGCACCAATTAGGATATAAAGAATAATTCCTTTTATTCCAGGTAATGCAAACTGGGCTAAGTCAATAGAATCTTTTAAAGTATCAAATCCATCTTTCATATAAGAAATACCCAAAAAGATAAATCCAAGACCTAACAATACATTTCCCAAGCCTTTGTATGTATTGTTTTTAAAAAATCTAAGTACTACACCAAAGATTAACATAGGCATAGCATAAGCAGAGATTTTTATTTTTAATCCTAAACTTGATACTATCCAAGCTGTTGTCGTACTACCTAAGTTTGAACCAAATACAATACCAATACCTTGTGCTAAAGTTAATAATTCAACTGATAAAAACGATATTACAATTACTGTAATTAAAGAAGAGCTTTGGACAATGGAAGTGGCTAAAAAACCAGTTGTTATAGCTTTAAAAAGATTATTTGTAAATCTTTTTAGAATATTTTCTAAAGCACCACCTGAAAATAGTTTAAAACCATTTTCCATAAAATACATACCAATTAAAAAAATTGCAATACCACTCAAGATTATTTTTAGATTCTCAGATGACGAGATAAAATATGCTGTAATCAAGAATCCTAATGCAATTGCCAAGTTTTTAACCATAAAAAATCCTACATAGTATAGTTTAGTTATATATTATAACAAGATTTTTTATTAAATAAGGCTTGTTTAGATAAAATTTTACAGATTTTTAATAAAGAAAGTAATCATGAATAAAATATTAGTATTAGAAGACGATGAGCTTTTTGCTCAAACATTAGAAGATTTTTTAGAAGAAGAAAACTTTGAAGTAGATATTGCATATGATGGACAAGAGGCTTTAGAGCTAAACTTTAATAGTAATTATGATTTATATTTACTTGATATTAATGTTCCTTTGATAAATGGATTAGATTTATTAAAAGAATTAAGGGGAAGTGGAGATACAACTGCTACTATTTTTCTTACATCATATAAAGATAAGCAGACCTTAGAAGAGGGATTTTTAAATGGTTGTGATGATTATTTAAAAAAGCCAGTTGATTTAGATGAGCTATTACTTAGGATTAAATCAGTACTTAAAAGATGTGGAAAACCAGTAAAAGAGCTTGAACTTTTTGATGAGTTGACTTTTAATCCTATTTTAAGACGAGTTTATAAAGAGGGAAAAGACTTAAATCTTCCTATAAAAATAGTTTCATTGCTTGAATTATTTTTGGAAAATCGTGATTCAATTGTTTCAAAAGAGATGATTATTTCTAGACTTTGGAGTGTTAGTGAAGAGTATAGTGAGGGATCAATTAGAGTATATATAAACAATCTAAAAAAGATTTTAGGAAAAGAGAAAATTACTAATATAAAAGGTATAGGATATAAAATTGAATTCTAAGACAAAAGATTTTTTAATTTCGATCTCAATTGTATTTACATTTACAACTATTTTGACTCTATTTATGAACTATATTTTGATTAGTTATTTTGGTTTAAATAAAGATAATTTTATAATTATAGTTTTACCACTACTTGTATGTTCTTTAGTTCTTTTTTTGGCTTTAAGCAAATCTATTCTTGAACCACTTTTTAAAAGTGATGAAAACTTACAAAAAACAGTAAAAAAGACTTTGCATGAGTTAAATATACCTGTTTCTACAATAATGTTAAATACTCAAATGCTTGAAAGAAAAATAACAGATGAAAAAGCTTTAAAAAGATTAGAAAGAATAAAAAAAGCTTCAAGTGATTTATTAAAATTATATGAAGATATGGAATATAGCATAAAAAAAGAGATTGACAATGTTGATAAAGATACATTCTTTTTATATGAAGTTGTCAATAATTCAATTGATAAGTTTGAAGATATAAAAAAAGATATAAAAATAGAAAATAATATTGATAAAGAACTCTTACTTAAGACTGATAAAAATGGTTTTTATAAAGTAATTGATAACCTTTTATCAAATGCCATAAAATATAATAAAACAGATGGATATGTAAAAATAGGATTAAAAGAGAATACTATTTTATTTATAGAAAATAGTGGTAATACAATAGATACAAAATATCTTTTTGATGTCTTTGATACTTTTTTTCAAGAAGATAGTTCAAAAAAAGGTTTTGGTTTGGGACTTAGTATAGTAAAAGAGTTTTGTGATAAAAATAAAATTGCTATAAATATAATCCCATTAAAAGAGGGTTCAAGGTTTGAATTAAATTTAAAAAATATTTTCTAAAAAAGTTCTATAAAATATTAATTTTTAATTAACACTTATTTAACACATTTAAATTAAAATCTATAAAATTTAATTTAGGTGAATTATGAATATTGAAGTATTAAAACACTTGATAGATTATGGTGTTATATCATTATTGATTTTTATGAGTTTTATCTCTGTTTGGTTTTTTATTGAAAGAGTTATTTTTTATAAGAAACTTGATGTAAATATATATAAAAATAAAAAAGCTTTAGAAATTGCTCTTACAAGACACTTGACAATTATAGGAACTATTGCTTCAAACTCTGTTTATATTGGGCTTCTTGGAACTGTGTTAGCTATCATGCTTACTTTTATGACTATGAGTGGTACAAATATTGAAGCTGAAAAAATAATGTCTTCTTTGGCTCTTGCACTTAAAGCAACAGCTGTTGGTTTAGTAGTAGCAATAGTTTCAATGATATTTTATAATATATTAAGCAGATATGCAGAAGTGCTGGAAAGTAAATATGAAATTAAAGAAATTTGATGGCATAAATGTATTACCTTTTATTGATGTATTATTAGTACTTTTAACAATAGTTCTTATGACTTCAACTTTTATAACAAAAGGTCTTATTCCTGTATCTTTACCAAGTGCAAAAAGTACTAATAATTTAAAAATAGATAAAAAGCTAATCATTATTATAAATAATAAAGGAGAGTTTTTTTGTAATAATAATCTTGTAAATTCTAAAAATATGAAAAATCATATTTTAAAATTCAAAAAAGATACACAAGTTTATATAAAAAGTGATAAGAACGCAAGATTTGATAGTTTTGTTCAAGTTCTTGATATATTAAAAAGCAATGATTTTCAAAACATATCAATAGTAACAAAAAAATGAAAAGATATATTAGCTCTTTTTTTATTACACTTTCTATATATACTACTATAATTGCTAGTTTTTATGTTTTGTTTGCAAATGAAAAGATAATAATTAACGAAAAAAAGGATACAAAAAAAATTTCTTTAAATTATGTTCAAATAAAAAAAGAGATAAAAGAAAAAAATATTCAAAAAAAAAGCATAAAGAAAAAAGAGATAAAACAGACTATTACAAAAAGTAAACTAATAAAAAATGAACCTGTAAAAAAGAAAAAAACTATTAAAAAAGAGACAAAAATTGTTAAAAATACTATCAAAAAACCAATAAAACCAATAAAACCAATAAAAAAACCAAAAGATAATAAAAAGACAGTATCAAAATCATCTTCACAAGTATCTTTAAATCAATCAAAAATTTATATAGATAAAAATTTACTTTTAATTAGAAAATTGATTCAAGAAAATATAGTTTATTCAAAAAGAGCAAAAAGATTTAATATTCAAGGTGTAGTAAAAGTCAAATTTAAAATATCAAAAAATGGCAAGATTAATAAAATAGATATACTAAAAGGGCATAGGTTACTAAGAAAGTCAACTCTTGAAGCTATAAAAAGAGCTTCCAAGAACTTTCCCAAGGTTCCTAAAAGCTTAATTATTACTCTACCTATTGAGTATAGATTAATTTAGTAAATTAAAAACTCTCCCATGAATCATCATTTTTAAATGAAGATTTAAATTCTAAGGGTGCTTTTTCTTCTTTAGTTGATTTTTCTTTTTTTATATCAACATGAAGTTGTTTTGCTTTTACACTATCTTTACCTTCAAACTCTTTTTCATTGGCATTTTCAACTACTTTTTTTGCAATTTCAGATGTATTTAGTGCAACTTCTTGAGTTTGTGTTGCAATAAGTGCATTTTGCTGTGTTTGTTGATCTAAATTATTGATTGCATCATTGATTTGTATGATACCACTTTCTTGTTCTTTTGCTGCACTTGAAACATCAGAGATTAAAAGACTTGTTTTATTAATATCCTCTTTTAAATGCTTATAACCTTCAATCATTTCATTTGCAATATTTTTACCTTCATTTGTTTTAAGTGTAGCATTTTCAACTAACTCTTTAATCTCTTTTGCTGCTTGCGCACTTCTACTTGCAAGGTTTCTTACTTCTTGTGCTACAACTGCAAAACCTTTTCCTGCTTCACCAGCTGTTGCAGCTTCTACTGCTGCATTTAAACTTAAAATATTTGTTTGAAAAGCAATTTGGTCAATTACTGTTATTGCTTCATTTATTGAGCTTACTTGTTCATTTATATTTTCCATAGAAGAAGTTGTCTTAATAGCTAAGTCTTCTCCACTTTGAGCAGAAGAAGAGACATCTTTTGTTAAAGTATCAATTTCTGAAATTTTATTTGTTGTTAATTTTATATTGCCTGTTATTTGTTCAATTGCTGCAGCGGTTTCTTCTAAACTTGTTGCAGCTTCATTTGAGCTTGTATTTAATGTATCAACATTTTGTAGTAAGATATTTGAACTTTCACTAAGAGTTAATCCATTTGCTTTATTTTCTAATAACATTTGTGTTATAGAAAGACCTAAGTTATTTACTCCTGTTGCAAGTCTTTCTAAATGTTTTTTTATTCCATTTGTATTTACTTTTTTTAGATAATTATATTTAGAAAACTCTTCTAATACATCTAAAATGTTATCAATATTATTCTCAAGATTTTGTCCCATATTGTTTAATACATCTTTTAACTCATTAAGTGCTGGATTTGTTATATTTGTTGAGATTCTTTGACATAAATCTCCTTGTTGGAACTCATTTAAAACAGCTACTGTTTCGTTTATAATTGCTCTATCTTCTTCAATAGATTTTTTAGTAATATTAATATTTTCGTTTACAACTTTGGACATAATTCCAAACTCATTATTTGAATTATTTGTTAATTGTTTTACTTCATTTGTTTCTTTGTTTAAATATCTAAAGAAGTTTAATAATCCTTCTTGAAATTCATGTATTTGTGTATTTATATCTTTTGGAATATATGCACCAAGTAATAAAATAATAAAAAGAACAATTGCAGATAAAATTTCAATCGTTAATGTTAAACTTTCATTTATATTTTCTACTTCTGATTCAACATATTTTTGTTCTTCTTTAATCAAAAGTTTTATATCAACAGTTATTTTTGCAATTTTAGGACCGATTGTTCTTAGTTCCTTAATTAAGGTATTTTCATTGTCTATTATGAATACAAGTTTATCAACACCTTTTTTATATATATTAATTAATTTTATTGCACTATTTAACTTTTCAATATTTGTATTAGAATATAATGTAGGTTTTATTTTATCTATTTGTGCTCTTAAAATATCAAATTTTTTAATTACTTCATAATTATGCTCTTTTTTATTTGATGTAATAAATTTTAGTGTATAAAATCTTCCTAAAAGTAGGGTTCTAATAGCCTTTGCAGTCTTTAAAGAAGCATTTATATTATTTTGTTTATCACTACTTACCATGATCTCATTTAAAAGTTGTTCTATTTTTTTACCATTAATTGTTAAATTATTTTCAACAATTTTATTATTTTGATTTCTATAATCATTTAGTTCATAAAAATTTACTTTATAGACTTCTAATAGTTGTGATAAGGTATCTTCAAGCTTTTTTTGCTGAGAATTTTTGATACTGCTTTTTAGCTGTTTTTCAAAATCTTTAGTTTTTTCATAATATCGTTCAAAACGGTTTAGATTAAAGTTTTCATTTTTACTAATAAAACTTTTTACTTCCATTCTCACCATAAGCATATTTTCTTGAACACTACTTGCAAGGTTAGTGTTATTTGCCATATTTTTATATTTATCAAAGCCACTTGAAGATTTTGATAAGCCATATATACTATAAGCAGCCAATGAAATAATTAGCAAACTTATAGTGATAAAAGAGACTATTAATTTTAATTTAATAGATAGATTTTTCATAGAATATTTCTCCTCAAAAATAAGTGCATTATGCTAAGTATTATCACTTAAGCCTAGTTTAAAATACAACTCATTTTTTATTTAACTTACAAATATACATATAAAAATTATTTTTAAAGGATTAAATTCTTATTTTATTACTATTTCATAGTTTCAATAAACTATCATTTATTAATTATTAAATCTTTTTTACTTGAGTTTTCAAATCTTAGATTATTTTTAGAAGATAGATTCATTGTTTTTGATATAAGCTTTTTTTTAAGAAGTTTTTTTATATCTTTTAAATAGGTCTTATTCTCTCTTAAAGGTAAAAAGTAGATTTTTTCGTAAGGATATTCTTTTTTTTTAGTTAAAGTCTCAATTGAAATAAAGAAGACTTGATTATATATTTTTTCTTTCATTAAAAAAATCCTTCAAATAATTTTATTATATATTTTGTGTTTTAAAATTATATATAAAAATAGTATCAATATATTAACACTTTTCAAACTATTATAAAATTATTTATTTAAGGATAAAAAAATTATTATTTAAATTTTTCTATGATTTTTGCTTCTAATTCTTGTATAGTTTCAATAGCATCTTCTTTATGGTCTGAAAAGCCCCAATTAACTAAAACTGAATCAACATTTGCTTTAGCAGCTGCCATTGTATCTTTTAAGCTATCTCCTATTAGTTGTGCATTTGTATTTAAAATACTATGTTTATCAAGAATTTTTTGTACCATTTCTGGGTGAGGCTTTGGATTTGTAACGCTATCATATCCTAAGATTGTAGGAAATAATGAACCAATTCCTACATGGTCTAGCATCTTTTTTGCATATTGTGAGTTTGCATTTGTTGCAACAGCAAGTGTAAAGTCGTTTTTTAAATCATCAAGTAAAGTTGCTATTCCATCATATAATTCCAAATCAGTTAAACAATGCTCATTATAATAGTTTTCAAATAAGTGCACTTGTTCATCTGTAAACTCTTTTGTTCCATAAAAGAACTCTGCTGAGTTGATTTCTGGTTTATTAATATGCTCTAAAATATACTTATCTTCTAATTTATGAAGTCCTGTATTTTCTCTAACGTAGTTTATAGTATTTGTGATGGCTTTTGAACTATTTACTAAAGTTCCATCCATATCAAACATGATTAATCTCATTTAATTCTCTTTATAAAAAATTTATCTTATTATACGCTTTTGAGCTCAAATATTAGTTTAAGTAAGAAAATTAACACTTACTTAACAAACAGAAGTTATAATTATTTTACAAAACAAGAATTAGATTCCTCCTACACAATTTAATATCTTGCGGATTTTTTATATATCAGGTTAGCTTCACTTTAAGTGAAGCTTATTTTTAATAAAGTTTAAATAAGATAATAAAATGATTTTTAAAGTTTTTTTTACAATATTTTTTACAATTTTTTTAGGATTTTGTTTTATTTTCTATTTTAACTTTTCTTACAATAAAGAAGATAAATACAATAAGTTAAATAGCATGGTATCATTAACAAACAGCTTTAAAATATCTTTTTCCAATGCTTATAGTGAAGATAACTCTCAACTTCAAAATAAACCGTATCTATTTCATAAAAGTACTAATCACATGGATTTCATATATGTTAAATAAATCTTTTTATAGTTTTTTATTTCTTATGCTTTTTACTCATAGAAGTAAGCACTTTTCAATATTTGTCATCTCAATAATTTTAGTTTTTATTTTAAGTTCTGTGATGTTTATCTCAACTTCATTATCAAAAGATATTCAGTACACATTAGATTCACAAGCTGATTTTGTAGTTCAAAAAATGAAAGCAGGGGAAGTTATTGATATTGATTTATCATTGATTGAAAAAATTGAACAAATTTATGGTGTAAAAAATGTAACTTCAAGAGTATATGGCAAATACTTTTTCAAACCATTAAAACAAAATTTTACAATCGTTGGAGTAGATTTTTTTGAAGAGCAAAATAGTAAAAACCTAAAGACATTATCTAAAAAACTTGATATGTCAAAGTTTTTAGAAAAAGAGTACATGATAATAGGAAGTGGAGTTAAAAAGCTTTTTGATAAGTTTAAATATGAAAAGAGTTATTTTTTTACAACACCTTTAGGTGAATCAATTGAAGTTGAGATTTATGATGCTTTTGATGATACAACTTCACTTCTTTCAAATGATATGATAATTTTGCCAAAAGAGTTAGCAAAAATAGTTTTAGGTTTAGATGAGTTTAAAGCTTCAGATATTGCATTGAATGTTCCAAATGAATTGGAAAGAGCAAATGCAAAAGTAGAAATAATATTAAAAGATGATAACTTAAGAGTGATCTCAAAAGATGATATGAAATCATACTATTTAAATCTTTTTAATTATAAAACTGGACTTTTTTTAGTGCTTTATATTGTTGTTATTCTTACATTTTTACTAATACTATATCAAAGATACTCTATGATAAATTCAAGTGATAAAAAAGAGATAGCAATACTTAAAGCAGTAGGGTGGAGTATCAAAGATATATTAAAACTAAAAGTTTTCGAAAACTTTTTAGTTGCATTTTTCTCTTTTAGTATTGGAATTATTTTATCTTTTATTTATATATTTGTGGCAAAAGCACCTTTTTTAATGCAAATATTTTTAGGTTTTTCAAATTTAGATTTTAGTTATGAGTTAACACCTTATATACCATTTGGTTCAATTGTAACTTTATTTATATTTTATGTGGTACCATTTTTATGTGTAATTTTAATTCCTGTGTGGAAAATAGCTACAGTTGATGTAATAAAGAGTATAAAATGATAGAAGTTAAAAATCTTTATAAAATCTTTAATCAAAATAGAAAAAATGAGTTTACCGCACTTGAAAATGTAAGTTTATTTATTCCAAAAGAGCAAATTGTTCTTTTAAAAGGTGTAAGTGGTAGTGGAAAATCTACTTTATTATCTATAATCTCAAGTTTACAAAAACCTACAAGTGGTGATGTTATTGTAGATGATGAGCATATTGCAAAACTACCTGATTTGCATGCTTCAAAATTTAGAAACGAAAAAATAGGGTATGTTTTTCAAGATTTCAATTTGATAAATAGTTTGAATGTATTTCATAATGTAATGACTCCTTTAATAGTTCAAAATCTTTCTAAAGATGAAATAAAAGCAAAAGTTATAAATGCCTTATCTTTAGCTAATATAAAACATAAAAAAGATGAATTTGTATCAAATTTAAGTGGAGGAGAAAAACAAAGAGTAGCAATAGCAAGAGCTTTAGTTTGTGATGCTAATATCTTACTTTTTGATGAACCAACAGCAAATTTAGATAAACAAAACTCTTTAAAGTTTTTATCTTTACTAGAGGATTTTAAAAAGCTTAAAAAAACAGTTATCATAGCTACTCATGACTCTATTTTTGAACAAAGTAATGTTTTATTTGAAACTATAAATATGCAAGATGGAAAAATAGTTTAAATGTTTAACGAAGTTTTATTATCAAATGAAGTGATAATCTATCTTGTATCACAAACTATACTTTTAATATTGCAAATATTTGCTTTGTTTTGGGTTTTTGATATTGTAAAAAATTGGGATTTTAATAGTACAAAACCAAAACAGTATAGATTAGAAAAAAACTCTTATTTAGTAATGCTTATAATATTTTTTGCATTAATTGTAAAAATAGCATTGATTCCATATTTTGCTTATGTTATTGATAACTTATCAAATATTGTTCCAGGAGCCATGTGTGCAGCAGGAGTGATTAGTGCAAATGATTATGGAGTAAAGCTTCTTGCTTTAAAAGTTTTTATAGTGTTTTTTAACTCTATTTGGATTATTGTAAATAGTGAGGATTTAAAAGAGAAAAACTACCCATATATAAAAATAAAACTATATTTTTTTATGTTTATATTTTTTCTTGTTTTAATAGAGTATATCTTAGATATTTTATATTTTACAAATATTTCATTAGATGAGATTGTGCTTTGCTGTTCTGTGATATTTGGTGTACAAGGAGAGAACACTCTTCCTTTAGGTTTAGATACAACAAAGTTATTGATACTTTTTTATCTGTTTTATTTATTGAATATCATGGCAAATATATCAAAACAAGCTTTGCTTAGTTTTGTAGTTAATATAATCTTTTTGTATGTTGCATATTTAAGTGTTGTTGAATTTTTTGGAACATATATTTATGAACTTCCAACTCATAAATGTCCTTTTTGTATGTTGCAAAAAGAGTATTATTATATAGGGTATTTATTGTGGAGTATGTTGTTTTTAGGTGTATTTTATGCAATAAGTTCCTTTGTGCTAAAATTTCTAATTAAAAAAGAGTTGGCTTATACATATAAATATTCAATAATATTTAATACAATTTTTGTACTAATTTGTACTTTATATGTTGGGATTTACTATTTAAAAAATGGAGTATTTTTATAATGAAAAAATTAATACCAATATTAAGTGTTTTTGTTGTTATAGCAATAATTATAACAATATTTTTATCAATGAGTGAACAAAAAAAGATGGTGGTAATTCATAGTGGAAATCATGAAAAAAAACCTATAGATATTACACTAAATCATTTTCAAGATACAGAATGTGGTATGACTATTACAACAAAAGAGAACTCTGCACAAGCTGTATCTCCTGATGGTAAAACATGGTTTTTTGATGATGTTGGCTGTATGGCTTTGTGGTTTAAAGATATTGACTTTAAAGATGAAGCAACAATTTGGGTATATTCTCATGATACAAATAAATACATAGATGGTAGAACTGCTTGGTATAGTAGAGTATCAAAAACACCTATGTCTTATGGTTTTGGTGCATATGAAAAGAAAAAAGATGGGTTTATAGATTTTAATCAAATGCTTTTATATATGTTAAGAGGTGAGAATTTAACTGACCCATATGTAAAACAAAAATTGTTAGGTAAATAATGGAAACAATAAGTATAGTAACTATAATAACAATTGCTTTTTTAGGCTCTTTTGGACACTGTGTTGGAATGTGTGGTGGAATTGTTGTTGCTTATTCAAGCACAAAGGTAAAAAGTGGATGGAGTAAGCAACTTCAAGCACTTTCTCATCTTTTATACTCTTTTGGAAGAATAACAACTTATGTAATACTTGGCTTTATCTTTGGATATGTTGGTGGAGTAGTTACTTTTGATAATCTTACAAGTGGTATTTTACTATTAACTACAGGATTTTTGATGGTGCTAATTGGTCTTTCTTTAAGTGGGAAAATCAAGTTCTTAACAAATCTTGAACATTCAGTTTCAAAATCACCTTTATATCAAAAAACATTTAAATCATTAATTGGTTCAGATTCTTTAACAAGTTTTTATCTTTTAGGGATGTTAAATGGTCTTTTACCATGTGGTTTTGTATACGTTTTTGCTATTACAGCTGCAAGTACAGGAAGTCCTTTGTGGGGAGCATTTGTAATGTTGATTTTTGGACTTAGTACAATTCCAGCACTTTTTTCTTTAGGCTTTTTTGTATCTATTTTTAAACAAACAGCATTAAGAAATACCATGATAAAAATAGCCTCTCTTGTTGTTATTGGATTTGGGATTTATATTGCATATTTAGGATATGAGTATATAGTAGATCCCACAAAAACAATACTTAGTTGTCATATCTAAGAAAGATTAACTTTCTTAGATAGCAATATTTATTTTAATTCTCCATCAAGTTTATATTTATTTAAATATCCTCTTGGAGTTAGGACTTGATTATTTTTTGTTAATTTTGAATTTGAATTACAAATTATAATAAGTGTTGACATTGAAACAGCTTCATGTTCTATATCTTTGTTTATTAAATCTTGTGCAGTTGTTATTGTGATTTTTTCTTTTTCTACTCTTCCTACATTTGAAGCAATTATTGCAATTCTATTTTCATATCCATTTTCTAAAGCTTTTAAGAAATTTTGATATGGTTTAATTCTTTTTTTTGATTTTGGATTATAAATTCCTAAAACAAAATCACATTCAAGTGCTGCTTTAACTCTTTTATCTATTAAATTTATATCTGTTAATCTATCTGATAATGAAATAATAGAAAAATCTTGAGATACAGGAGCTCCTGCTTTACTAGCTGCTGCTAAAAAAGAAGTAACTCCAGGAAGTGAAATAAGTTCAATTTCATCCCATAAATCTTTCTCATCCATAATTTCAACAATTAATGTTGCCATTCCATATACATTGGCATCTCCGTTTGAGATGATTGAAGTTGTTTTTCCACTTTTTGCATATTGTATTGCTTGATTACATCTTTGTATTTCATGTGTCATACCTGATGTATAAACTTCTTTTTCTTTTAATAACTCTTTTAGTTCTCTTGCATATTTACTATATGAGACTATAACTTCACTATTTTCTATTGCTTTTTTTGCTTCTGGTGTGATATATGAAGTTCCTCCTGCTCCTGAACTTACTATATATAATCTTTTTGCCATATTTAAACTGCTCCTGCGATTGTTATTTTTTTATTGTATACTTCTTTTTTTAGTATTAATTCTTTATATTTTGAAAGTAAAATTGCTGATGGCTCAGCTACACCTTTTAAATTAAAAAACTTTGTTGCTTGTGATGGAGAAAAATCTGCTTGAAGTGAGTTTATTTGCTCTTTATTATAAAATTTTATATCAAAACTATATTTTGAAGCAAATTCTAAAAGTCCTACCTCATCAGCTTTTGCTTCAAATGAAGCTATATTTTCTATTTGATGTTTGTTTAAGTTATATTTATCTAAAAAGCACAAAAAGGCTTCTTCAATCTCTTGAAAAGTTGTATTTTTATTACAACCCATTCCTAGATAAACTTTTGGTTTTAAAGTTAGACTCTTGTTCGTAAATGGAGTTATATTTACACAAAGTTCTAAACTTTGTTCATCTACTCTTTTTAAATTTGTTTTATCAGGGATTGTTTCAAAGATGCTTTTATAAGTTTTAACTTCAACTTCTTTATTATTTAATAATGCATTTGAGATTTTTGCTAAACATTGTAGGTTTTGTATTTCAAAGTTATTTTTCTTTGCAAATATATCAAAAGCAAAAGTATTTGTTTGATCTGTTGCAGTTGAGACAAAATTTATACACCCTTTAATTCTTGAAGCAATTAAGTCACTTAGTTCATTTGCTCCACCAATATGACCACTTAAAAGAGGAATAATTTTACTTAAATCCATACTCATAACAATAATTGCAGGATCTGTAGCCTTACTTTTTAAAAAAGGAGCAATCTTTCTTACAACAATTCCCATAGCTAAAATACAAATAATTGCATCATATTTTTTCCAAGTATTCTCTAATACAGTATCTATTTTTTCGTAGATTATAAGATTTGAAAGATTATGATTTAAATCTTTTTTACCATATACATCAACTTCAAAATCATCTAAGTATCTTAAAAGTTCACAAGCACTATTTAAACTTGGTTGATTTATTGATACAATTGCAATCTTTAGTTTATTGCTCATTGTCTGCCTCTAACTCTTTAACTAGTGGTTTTACATACAAATGTGACTCTTGAGTCTCTTCTTGTTTTAAAAAATCTCCCAAAAGAATTAGTGCTACACCTTTTATATGAGATACTTGTTCTTGAATATTTGAAATTGTTCCTTTAAAAATTTGTTCTTCTTTCCATGTTGCTTTTTCAACTACCCAACAAGGTGTATCTTTGCTATATCCTAACTTCAAAGCTTTTTTCTTTAATTTTTCAAGAAGTAAAATAGATAAATAAAATACCAAAGAAGAGTTTTTACAAGCTAATATATTCTCAAGACTTTCAGGATTTGGTGTTTTCCCCTCAACTCTTGTTAAAATCATGGTTTGTGAAACTCCTGGAATTGTATATTCAATACCTAAACTAGCAGCTGCTCCAAAAGCAGCTGTAATTCCTGGTATTACTTCATATGGTATTTTTTCTTTTTGTAAAAACTCAATCTGTTTTGCAATAGTTGAGTAAATAGAAGGATCGCCTGTATGAACTCTTGCTACAACTTTATCTTTGTGCTTTTTTAAAAAAGAAAAGATTTCAGGATATTTCATACCTTGAGAATCTTCTATAATTGCATCATCTTTGCACCAAGAAAGAACCTCTTTTGGAACTAATGAACCAGTATATAAAACAGCATCAGCTTTTTGAAGTATTTTTTTTGCTTTTACTGTAACTAAATCTGGATCTCCACATCCAGCACCTATAAAATATATCATTTTTTATTTACCTTTATTTGAAATAGTTGTCTTTCAGGCTCTACTAAATCAAGTTTACCTTTATATGTTGTAAGAGAGATAGAGTGAACTTCATATTCAATCTTTGCTTCATTTAAAACATTTAGCATAAGATTTAGATGTTTTAAGGTAATCGCATTTATCAATAAAATTCCTTTTTCATCTAATATTTCATAAAGTTTTGGAAGTTGTTTTATAACCTCAACTCCCCCACCTCCTACAAATATCCTTTGAGGTGTCTCTTTAAGTGTTTGAAAAAAATCTTGTGCTTCTCCACTTAAAAGTTTTGTATCAATTACATAATGATTTTTTAAATTCTGTTTTATAAAATCTATTCTTGTTTCATTTTTTTCAAAAAGTGTTGTTTTTACTTTATATCTTTTAAAAGCTTCTATTGCGCAACTTCCACTTCCTGCACCAATATCCCACAGTAGATTATTTGCTTGTAAATCTAGATTTTGTAAAGTAAGTTGTCTTTTGTATTTTTTTGTAATCATTCCTCTTTGTGTTTCAAACTCAATATCTTCACTAATTATATTTTTATTTTTAAACTCTTTTTTAATAAGTAAAACAAAAGGAGCTGTTAAATCAAGTAAATGCTCATCAAAATTTAATAAATCAATTTTTTCAATTTTCTCTTCATTAAATCCAAGTTTAGACCCAAGTATAGTAGAAATAGAGTTTGCTTCAAAATAGCATAGGGCAGTTTTTAATCTTGAGATAGTAAATTTATCACAAAGTATAAAAGTATATTTATTTTGTAAAAACTTAGTTAAATCAATATCAACTCTTCCATGTAAAGATATTGTATTTACATCTGTTTCACTAATAAGTAGTTTTTCTAACAAATAGCTTTTTGAAGATGTATTATTTATAATCTTTACTCTATCTTTTGGTAATTTTTTTGCAATAATAGTTCCTGCACTATAAAATAAAGGTGAACCAGTTACTACATATAAAATCTCTTCTTTTTCATAGTTTTGCAAAATATACTCTTTTGTTTGTTTGTATTTTAATTTTAGAATATTTTTGCCATCTTCTAAAAAATTTGAATCACAAATAACTTTATCAAATTTTGATATATCAAAATCAAGATTTGAAAAATCATACTCTCCCATTCCATTTCCTGCAATAGTTACCATCCTAAAACCTCTTTTTCTTCTAATATTATGGCTTTTACATTTGAAGTTTTAAACCACTTTTTTATTTGTTTGTTTGCTTTTAATGTTATCATCTCATAAAACTCTTTTACTAAACCTGCTTTTTCAAGTTCTTGAGATATTCCTTTTACGGTTAAAGTAGCCTCTATATCCACTTCATAATTAAGATTTCTTTTTATATCAGCTTGTAATTTATCAAAATCAATCACACCAAATCTATTATGTGTATTTTTAAAACCTTGATAGACTTTTGTCATTTTCCCAATTCCACATAAAAATATCACTTCTTTTGCATTTTGATTTGTTGCTACTTCAATAGAATCATATACAAAATTACCTATTTCAATAATTGCTTCTTTATTTGCTTTTGAACAAGCTATATTAAAAGCAGAATTACCTAGTGTAAAATAGATAGTTTCATATCTATTTTGTATGGCAAACTCTATTTGTGTCTTAACTGAATCAATATATGCAGAACTTGAAACAGGTTTTACAACTCCTGTTGTTCCTAATATTGAAATACCCTCAAGAACACCAACTTTTGCATTAGCTGTTTGTTTAGCTATTTCTTGTCCATTTACAACACTTATACAACATTTTAAATGTAAGTGTTGTCTCTTGTTTGTTTTTATCTTAAAATAGTCTTGTATTGCATTTAAAGGAGCAGGATTGATTGCTGGGTAGGGTGGTGGAATTTTTAAACCTTTTTTTGTAACTACTCCAACTCCAATTCCTGCATAAATTTCCAAACTATTTGTTTCACATTTAAATAGTTGTGCTTTTTGAAATGTAGGATTTAATAAAAATTTTTCAATAGAAAAGTCCAAACTTACAATAATCTCACAACCTTTTGTTACATCTAAGTCATCATTATCAATTTTTATTGTTTTTGTAATGCACGCTTTATTTGTAGCAAGCAACACATCTAAACAACTTCTAAATGATGCAACAGCGTGTGTACCTGTTGTATACCCTTTTCTTAAAACTTTTTGGTTTCTCATTTATAAAAACTTGGATCACTCATTGGTACTTGTTCAAACTCATCAATATCATCAATAGTTCTATTTTCTTTTAATGAAATAAAAAGTCTTTTCCATTTATCTTTATCATATTTATGAATATTTTTAAGCCAAATTCCATTGTTATTAATATTCCCATTGATTTTAGTATTTTCATAAATATTTGCAACACTTCTAAATCTACAAGCTCCAAAACATCCTGTTCTAACTATCTTGATTCTATTTTTTCCTTTTGATAGATTTAACTCTTTTAATACTTCTCTTAATGTTGCAGCGATATTTTCATCTTTATGAGCTTTTCCACATCTTTCATCATCACAAATAAAAAGTTGTGTTTTTAGGTGCATTATTGGCTTATTTGCATCAAAATTTTTTGGTTTGCATGTAAAACCATCAGCAACTTCACTTCCCATTGCATTAAATAGCTTTTTATTTTCCATTATATTTCTCATCCTTATCATAATCTTTGATTAGCTTATAAATAGCATGAAGTGTGGCTACACTCATAGTTGAACTTCCAAATCTTCCTTGCATAATAATTCCAGCTACATTAAAAGTATCGCAAAATTTTCTTGCATAAGCTTTTGATTCAACTACATTTACAAATCCAACTGGAAATAGTAATAAAGCAACATTATTTAAATCTACTTTTTGCTCTATTAAAGTATTAATAGCTGCATAAATAAATGTAGGAGCATTCCCACAAGCAAGAACTAGTGGTTTGTCTTTATGTCTTTTAATAGCTTCAACTACAGCTGCATAACTTCTTGTGGTTTTATTTTTTTGTGCATTTTCATAAGTAAAAGACTCATTTATATAACAAATAACTTCATTGTCATACTTTTTTAAGTAAAAATCACTAAGCCCAACTTTTATCATATTTACATCAACTATTATTTTTGCTTCATTTAAAAGCAAGGTTTGTACTTTTTTAATAGAATCTTTTGAAAAATAGATATTATTTAGTACTTCATCAAAGCAAGTAGTTGTATGAATTAGTCTACTTATTACCTCTTGTTGCTCTTTTGTAAACTCATCTATTTTTTCATAATCTTTTAGTTCATTGTTTATTATTTCAAATGATTTATTTGAGATATCTGCACCTAAATTTATAGGTGGTTGTTCCATTTTAAATTCCAAAGTAATCCTTTAATATATTTAAATTATTTCTAAACATTGTATGTAAATATGTGCCATATACATTCTGTTTTTTCCAAGCTCCAAACTCTCCTTTAGAATTCTTTTTTTTGCTTAAAATATCAATTGCATTTTTTGTATCAATTGGTTTTGTATAGTGAAAAGCATGACCTTTTAATCCCTTTTGATTATAATAATAACCTAATCGATTTCTTTTATTTGTAAGGGTAAAACTAACATCTAAAATATTCATCATTTTCTTATCATCAACATTTTTTGAAAGAAATAATAATCCAGCACATTCAGCATAAACGTACCTTTTATCTTTAACATGTCTTAATAAAGAGTCTTTAAAATTCTTTGAATTCTTAATTTTCTCATATGCTTTTTGTGTTTCAATATAGCCCCCTAAGATATATACAAAATCTGAATCTTTGCTTATTTGTTCATCTTTACTAGGGTTAACTATTTCCACTTTATTGAAAAGCTCTTTTAAAACTTTCAAGTTATCATAATATAAAAATGAAAAATTTTCATCTTTTATAATAGTTGCTTTTTTATTTACTTTTTCAATTTTTTCAAAGGGATAATTATTATTTTTCTTTTTTGTATAAGCTGAAATCTTTTGAAGTTTTTCTAAATCTATATGTTTTAAAACTTCTTTTGATAGCTTTTGTAAAGTCTCTTTTTTTGCATCAGTTAAATCAAGTCCTAGGTGTGTATCTTTTAAGCAAGGAAGATTTTTTTCTATCCATCCTAAAATTTCAATATCATCAAAATCTTCATTTACTTGTCTTTTTATTAACTCATAATGCATACTTGATGAAATATTATTTAATACAATTGCTTTGATTGTATTGTCTTTTTTATAAGTTTTTAATCCTTTCAAAACTGCACTAATAGTTATATAAGATCCACTAGCATCAAGAATTAAAATAGTAGATATTTTTAAAAGTTTTGAAACATCATAAGCAGAACAAGTTTTGTCCATTCCATCATAAAAACCCATTACACCCTCAACAATACAAATGTCTTTATTGTTATATTTATTAAAAATCCATTTGACTTGAGATTTATTCATCATAAAAGTATCAAGATTTATTGAATTTGTATCACAAATAGCTTTATGAAATTGTGGGTCTATATAATCTGGACCTATTTTAAAAGGACGTACACTTTTTCTATAATGATAAAGCAATGCAGTAGTTAAAATAGTTTTACCTTGATTTGATGCAATAGCAGATATTACAAAAGCTTTCATTTTACCTCTTTATAAAAATTTTTAGCTAAAATTTAGCTATGAAAAATCTTAGAGGGTATAATAAGCGTTATTTTAAATTGTCAACAATTGCGATGTTCTCGACAATTAATAAATTATGTACAGCAGAAACTAATAATAATTTATACCACAAAAGAGCTTATGAAAACGAAATAAACTCTTTAGACCCACCAAAAAAATCTCAAATTTTACTATTATTAACAAAATAATCATTACTTAACATACAAATATTTCATAATTGAAATTTATATACATTAAAGGACTATCTATGCATATAGAAGCAGGAGTTGTGCAAGGCGCAAAAATGGTTTTAAGTTATGGAACGGCTGCCGTTTCATTTGGTATTGCTATAAAATTAGCAATCAATAGTATTAAACAAAGCGGATTTTTACCTACTATTGTAAAAACTGTTTTAGCTACGGTTTTTGTATTTATGTTTTTTGAGCTTTTACCTCATCATGGGGTAGGTGTTTCAGAAGTTCATCTTATTTTAGGTTCAACACTGTTTTTAATTTTTGGAGCTGCACCTACTGCTTTTGGTTTAGCTTTTGGTTTATTAATTCAAGGTTTGTTTTTTGCACCATTTGATTTACCTCAATATACTATAAATGTAACTACTTTGTTAATGCCTTTATTTGCAATGATGTATATTGCTAATAAAATTATTCCTAAAAAAACAGCATATAAAGATATAAACTATAAAGATGCTTTAAAACTTTCAGTTATGTATCAAGGTGGAATTGTTTCTTGGGTTGCCTTTTGGGCACTTTATGGACAAGGTTTTGGTATTGAAAACTTAAGTTCTGTATTGAGTTTTGCTCTTGCTTATATGAGTGTTGTTATTTTAGAACCATTTATTGATTTAGCAGTTCTTGCAGGTGCAAAAAGTTTAAATACATTAAAATCAAGTGCTTATGTTGAAGCAAGATTATATAATAGCGTGAAGTAATTAATGAAAAGATTTAGACACTATAATAGAAAAAGAGCTATTGTTTTAGCTTGTTTTGGTTCAGTAATAGAGCAACAAAAGTATTTAGATTTAGAAGATAAAGTAAAACAAACATATCCAGACTGTGAGGTTTTTACCTCATTTTCTTCAAGAATGGTAATAAAACTTCTAAAGAAAAAGAAAAAAGAAGTTTATAAAAATCTTCCTCAAACTTTAGCTGATGTTGATATGCAAGGCTTTAAGCATGTTGTAATAGTATCTGTTAATATATATCCAACTGATGAACATGAGTTTTTAAAAAAGATTGTTGATGGATTTAAGCATTTTTCTATGGCAAACCTTGCAATTACAAATGCAATACTTACAACATCAAAAAATACAACTTCTTTTTTAACTTCTTTAAATGAACAAATAAGTAAAGATGATACTGCAAATTTATATATTATTCATGGAACACCAAAATTAAATACTATAGGAATTGATTCTATAAATTACACAAGTTCATTATTAGAAATGATTGACAAAAGAAATTTTACTTGTTCTTTAGAGGGAGCTTTTCCTTATTTTGTAGTAAATAATGTAATAAAAGAAAAAATAAAAGAAAAAGGCTTTAAAAAAGTTCAAATTGTACCACTTCTTTTGGTTAGTGGAAATCACTATATTAAAGATATGACTGAAATAAAAGAGGATTTAAGTGATAGTTTTGAATCTTTTATTACTCCTTCTTTAACACAAGGTGAGAATTTTAATCTGTTAGAGTTAGCAAAAACACAAGAGATTATATTAAGTAATATAAAAGAGTCTTTTAAAATGCTTGGTATTAGCCATAAAACAATGACTTATTAGGAAAATATATGAAATTAAATATGGTTTCTTTAGGGCCTGGTGATTATGAGCTAATCACATTAAAAGCATTAAAGGCTTTACAGTCTTGTGATGCGATTTGTATTCCTACAAAAAGTGCAAATAATAGTTTTGAAAAGTCAATGACTTACAAAATAGTAAAAAAACTAATGGATGAGTTTAGTTTTGAAAAAACAATAATTCCTATGTATTCTCCTATGCGCTTTAAACAAGAAGATTGGCAAAGACAAGTTGATATAATCTTTGATTCATTTAAATTATATGAAGACTTATGTTTTGTAACTTTAGGAGATAGTGCAGTTTATAGTACAGTTTATTATCTTCTTGATATTATAAAAGAACAAAATAGGGCTATTTATGATAACTGTGAGGTAATACCTGGAGTTACTTCTTTTTCCCATGCCTCTGCTAAAGTTAAAAAGCCTTTATGTGTTGGAGATAGTAGTTTTATTATAAGACCTTTACATAAAAGAAAAGTTCCTTTTACAACAGTTTATATGCGTCCAAAAGTAGGTATGCAAACAGATATTATAAAAGATAAAAAAGATATTTATACTTTTGAGAATTTAAATTATGAAGGTGAAGAGATTTTAAATTATAAGAAAGAGAGAGTTGATAAATATATGACTTTATTTATTGATTTTGTGTAATTATGGGTGTGAAAACAAAATTAGATTTAAAACAGATAAATAGTTTTTTTGATAAATATATATTTGTAGATATAAAAAAGACAAAAGAGGGAATTTCTGATACGGTTTATATTTTAAAAGATATAAATAATAAATCCTATGTTTTAAAGTTATATGAAACTAATAGCTTTAAAAAAGTAGAAGAAGAAATAAAAATTTTAAACTCAATTAAACACTTACAAACTCCTATTGTTTTGGATATTTCAAGAAAATATATTAAGCCTTTGGTACTTTTTTCATTTAAAAAAGGGGAAATAAAAAAAGAAGCAAGTCTTCAAAACCTTAAGCAAGTAGCTACTTTTTTTAAACAACTTCATAGAATAAATTTAGATTTTAAGACAAGTCATGATTTTGATTTAAAATCCTTAATAAATAAGCTTGATAATAATGAAGAGTTTATAAAAAGGTATAAGCATATAAAAGATATTAAAGTAGAAAAAAACTCTTTAATTCATGCTGATTTGTTTTTTGATAATGTACTATTTTACAAAGATAACTTAAATACAGTTTTAGATTTTTCAAACTCATGTATTAGTGATTATAGATTTGATTTAGCAATTATAGTTTTGACTTGGTGTTATGATAAAAATAGTATCAATGAAAACAAAGCAAACTTTTTTTTACAAGAATATGATAAAAAAATAACACTAAAGTGTATAAAATGCTATCTTTTGTATGTATGTTTATACTATGCTTTAAAAAGATATATCAACTTAAAAGAAGGAATCTATAAAGATGTATGTTATAAGGAGTTTCTTTTAAAATATGATGAAATATTTTCTAATAGTTTTAATTAAATAAGAGTTAAATTTTAAACAATATAATTTCAAAAAATTTTAAAGGAGAGAAGTTTGAAAAAGCAAAGAAGATATTTTACGCTATTTACTATTTTATTGGCAACTGTAGAATCTAAAATATTAAGCTTATATAGTTTGATTTTTACATTAAACAAATATACTTTTGTAAAAGTGCATAAAATACTTTTATTAAGACAATTGAAACCAATAAAACTTTATTCAACAAATAATATAATCTAGGGAGAATTAATCACACAATGAAACAGAATAAGAAACTATCTACAAGCTTAGTAGCAAGCTTACTAATAGCTACAACAACTGCATGTGCAAAATATGATATTACACCAATTACTATTACAAGTGCTTCTAAAACAGAGCAATCAATAAAAGATGTAACAGCTAATGTTGATGTAATTACAAAAGAAGAGATTGAAGAGAAAAGATTTACTACTGTTAGTGAAGCATTAAGTACTCTTCCTGGAGTATCAACTATTAGTAATGGAGGTATGGGGCAACTAGATTCATTGTTTATTAGAGGTATTGATACAAAACGAATATTAGTATTAGTTGATGGGATAAGATATAATGAACCAACAGGTCTTAGTGGAGCACCACTTGCACAATTAATGATAAATGATATTGAAAGAATTGAAGTTGTAAAAGGTTCTCAAAGTGGTATATGGGGAGCTGATGCTAGTGGTGGAATTGTAAATATAATTACATCAAATTCAAAAAAAGGCTTTCATGGAAATGCTTTAGTTGAAGCAGGAAGTTTTAATACAAGAAAATATATTGCTTCAATTAATAATAGAACAGAAAATTATTATATTAAATTTAATGCTAATAGAATTAGTACTGATGGTTACAGCTCATTTGAAGCAAAGAAGAGTAGTCCTGATTATGGTAAAAGATGGGATGATTTAGGTTTAGAAAGAGATGGGTATTCAAATAATACTTATAATATATTAGGAGGGATAAATTTAAATCAAAATAATCAGATAAATTTTTTATATAAAAATATTGACTCTGAATATGATTATGATAATTCCAATTCAGATAATAAAGAAAATAAAACTTATCTTAATCATTATTTTAAGTTAGTTGATTACAAATATAAAAATAACTATTTTTCTACTAAATTAGCAATGTCTCAAGGGAAGTTTGATAGAAGACAAGGAGATACTTTTCATACAAAAAGTATAGTAAATGAATTTTTAATAAATACAAATATTTCATATTTAAAAAATTCAAATTTGATGTTTGGATTAAATAAACAAAATTTTGAAGATGAGTTTAATGAACAAAAATATCAAACTGAAGCAGTTTTTATATCAAATAATACAAAATTAGGAAAATTTAATTTAACACAGGTGCTAAGGTATGATAATAATAATGCTTTTGATGAAAAGATAACTGGTAAAATAGGAGTAAAATATAATTTTAATAAAGACTTTTATATATCTTCAAATTATGGAACAGCATATAATGCACCTACTTTAGGTAATTTAAGTTACACTCCATCCTTAGAACCAGAAACAACTAAATCTTTTGATTTAAATTTAGCCTACAAAGGTCTAACATTTACATATTTTGAAAATAAGATAGAAAATATGATTAATTATACTTTTGTACCATCTTTTCAATATTTAAATGAAGATGGTATCTCAAGATTTAAAGGATATGAGTTATCTTATAAAAAAGATATTTTAGATGATACTTTTTTATCTTTAAATTATACTCATTTAAGTGCAAAAGATGCCAATGGAGAAACTTTAAGTAGAAGAGTAAAAAGAGAATTAGGATTTTCATTGGATTATTATGGGTTCTCAAAAGTTCATTTAAATTTAAATGGTTCTTATATTGGAGATAGATTTGATAATAAAGTGCAAACAGGTAGATATACACTTTTTAATTCTGTGATTAATTACTCAATCAATGATAAAACAAAACTATATTTAAAACTTGATAATATAACAGATAAATATTACCAAACAGTAGATGGCTATGCAACAGCAGGAAGAAGTGCTTATGTTGGTTTAAAGGTTAGCTTTTAATGAGATTTTTCATACTTTTAGTTTGTGTTATTAGTATTAGTTTAGCAAAACAAAGAATTGTAACCTTATCTCCTTCAATAAATGAGATAGTTTATGCTTTAAACAAAGGCGAAGAAGTAGTTGCAAATACAGCTTATTGTAACTACCCAAAGGAGTCAAAAAAAGTTAAAAAAGTAGGTGGATATGCAAATGTATCTTTAGAAAAAATACTTAAAGTTAAACCTACACTTGTTTTAACACAAAACTATAATCAAAAACTAATAAACAATCTAAAAGCTTTAGGAATTAAAACTTTAGTTTTTAAAACTGATACAATAGAGTCAATTAAACATACAATTAAAACTTTAGGTAAAGAGTTTGATAAACAAAAAAAAGCAAATGAGCTTATTTACTCAATAGATAAAAGTTTAAAAAGTATAGAGAATATAATCACAAATCAAAAGATAATGATTGTAATTCATCCTAGCAAAAACTTGAAAAAAAGTATTTTTATTGCAGGAAATAATCTATATTTCAATGATATTTTAAAAGCATCAGGTAATAAAAATGCATATATTTCTAAAAATCAAGCTCAACCTGTATTGAATGTAGAAAAAATAATAGCTTTAAATCCGGATATTGTTATAATATTAGCAGCTTTTTTTGAAAACGATAAAGAAGCTCTTGATGAGGTAATAAATGTATGGAAAAAATTACCAATAAATGCAAGTATAAAAGATAATATTTATGCTATTGATAAAGAGTATGCTGGTATTCCAAGTCATAGAGTTAAATATTTTATTAAAGATTATAAAAAGATATTAGTTGATGTTAAAAGTAAGTAATTATAGTAATTTTATTTTAAAAAATATAAGTTTTTTTTTAAATGAAAATTTAGTAGTTTTAGGAGAGAATGGTGCTGGTAAAAGCACTCTTGCAAAAGTTATTTGTGGTCTTATTGAAAGTGAAGCTATTGAGCTTTATGAAAAAAATCTAAATAGTTTAAGTCAACAAGAACGCGCAAACTTTATAAACTATATCCCACCTAAACTATCAATTTTTGATGAGTATATTACATTAAAAGAGTTTTTAGAGCTTTCAAGTATAAATAGTGTAGATGCAAAAAGATTAAAAAAAGTAATTTTATTATTAAATTTAAAGAAATTAGAAAATAGATACTGCAATGATTTAAGTTCAGGAGAAAAACAACTTTTATTATTAGCTTCAAGTTTAATGCATAATGCAAAAATCACTATTTTTGATGAATTAACAGCAAATTTAGATATAAATAGATTAAAAGAAGTCTTTGATATTTTTAAATCAAACTTTTTAAATCAAAAAATAGTTATTACACATAATCTTGATTTAGCATATGCATTAAAGTTTAAAATACTTTTTTTAAAAGATGGAAAAATAGAGTTTTTTGGTGAGAATGAAGAGTTTTTTACAAATAAAAATTTAAATAAATTTTATAAAAATTCAATATCAAAAGTAAATAACCACTTGGTGGTAAACTTATGAAAAAGAGTCTTTTATATATTTTTTCCATAATAGTTTTATTAATAACTCCTTTTTTAGGAGAGGTGGATTTAGATTTTACGAATTTATTTTCAAAAGATACTTTAGATTATAAGATATTTTGGGACTTAAGAGTTCCTAGAAGTTTACTTGCTTTTTTTGTTGGAGCTATTTTGGCTTTAAGTGGTTTGATTTTTCAAATAATTTTTAAAAATCAACTTATTACTCCATATACTTTAGGAATTGCAAGTGGAACTACTTTGTTTACTGCAATTTCTATTGTATTTTTTCCAACACTTATTTTGTCTATTTCAGGAGTAGTTGGTTCAATCTTTACGATTTTAATTTTATATTTTATATCAAGATATATAAATAAAAATCAAATAGCAGTCTCTACAAATACAATCTTGCTTATTGGTATCTCTTTATCTTATTTTTATTCATCTGCTTTGATGTTGGTTTTTTATATTAGTAATTTACAAGAAAACTATTCAATTGTTAGATTTACTCTTGGGAGCTTAGATACGGTTGGTTTTTTTGATTGTTTTGTAGTTTTTATTTTTTCAATTATTTTATATTTTGTGATATTTAAAAATAGATTTAATATAAAACTTCTTTTAGTATCAAATGATACAGCATTTTTAAAAGGATTAAATGTACAAAAAACAAATATTACTTTACTTGTAGTAATCTCTTTAAGTGTGGGTGTATCTATAAGCATAGTTGGTCCTATTGGCTTTATAGGGCTTATTGTTCCTCATATTATTAAACTTATATATAAAAAAAGTGCAGAAAAACTTATTTTTCCTGTTTTTTTCTTTGGAGGAATTTTTTTAGTTATTTGTGATTTAATCGCAAGAAATTTAAATACAGATTCGGCTTTACCTATTGGAGTTGTTACTGCATTTGTAGGAGCACCATTTTTTATATATTTGTTAATTAGAAGAAATAAAAAACTAAATTAAATTTTCCAGTGTTTGATTTTTTTAGTATTTATTTCTTTTTTTACAATATCACAAAGCATAGGAAAAAACTCTAAGAAATCTTCTTCTAATAAAATGATATTATCGCAAACTGCATCATAATAACTAATTGCTGTATCCCTTGCTAGAAGCCTTTTTGATAATCTTAAATCGATTCTTTCAAAAGCTATTTTAAGATGTTCTAAATCTTGATATTTATTTAAAAGATCTCTTTTAATAAGACCTTTTATAAGAGTATTTGCTTTTTGGGGGAAATAAATAGCTCTTTTATTTGCTTTTGTATAAAAATCATATGAAAATTTTTCAATTGGAATATTACAAAATTTTTCCCAATTTTTTGTAAGTAAATAATCATAAGTCAAATCAATAACAATTGATTTTAATAAACCTTTCTCTTTTAGTCTTGCTTTACTTTTTATTACTATTTTATTTGAGTCTGTATATGAATCGATAATTTTATGTACTCTAACACCTTCTTTTAGCTCTTTGCTTGCATGATTCCAAAGCCTAGTTTTAAGAGGGTCTGCTAAGAAATTACCCAATTGAAAATCAATATGCTGTTCTGATAAAAAAATATGTGCTAACCAATTCATTAAATACCTTTTAAATATTATTTTAACATAAAAAAATAAATGAAAAATCAATGATTATAATCTAAGCTTATATATAAGTAAAATTTATTTAAGAATGATAAGTTATAATTATGTTTTAATTAGCATAAAGGCTTAATCTTTGCTTTTAGTTTTTTAGGAATATGTGCAAATGCAATAGTGCTGTTTTTGATAAATAGATTTTTTTCATAAATAGCTACATCTAAATTCATACTATTTGGATTTATATTTAACAGCTTAAGGTTTTGACCTCTGTCATTTTCAAATGATAGGTTTTGATTACTTAATTTAACTAAAGCTTTTTTTGCCATATAAAATCCTTTTTTTGCTAATTATAAATAATTTTATCTTAAAAGGTTTTTTTAATGAGCGATGAAACAATAAAATCTATTCCATCAAATAGATTACAGTTTTTTCCAGTTATGATGTTTGCTGTTATAATGGGACTTGGTGGATTAACATTGGTTTATGAAAGAGCACATGAAGTTTTAGGATTAAGCTCTTTTTTTTATTTAGTACTTAAAACTATAACAACAATTATATTTATTTTTGTAGTATTAACATACGTAATTAAACTATTTATGTATTTAGCTGAAGTAAAAAAAGAGTTTTCACATCCAATTAGAATAAACTTTTTTGCAGCAATTTCTATCTCTTTTTTATTAATGTCTGCAATTTATAAAAATAGTATTGATATTTCAAATATACTTTTTTATTTTGGATTATTTTTACATCTATTTTTTACTTTAAATACATTGAAATATTGGATAAATAATAATTTAGAGATGAAACATTCAAATCCTGCTTGGTTTATTCCTATTGTTGGAAACTTAATTGTTCCTGTTGTTGGTACAAATCACTTAGATTCTATGTATTTGACATTTTTCTTTTCAATTGGTATATTCTTTTGGATTATTATGTTATCAATTATTTTAAATAGAATAATTTTTCATAATCAGTTTGCACCAAAATTTATGCCAACACTTTTTATTTTAATAGCACCACCATCAGTTGGGCTTATTGCATATTATAAAATGACACATAGTTTGGATTTTTTTGCTTTAATATTATTTAATTTGGGATTGTTTTTTACTTTTTTGATTTTTTTTATGTATAAAAATTTTGTAAAAATTAAATTTTTTATATCTTGGTGGGCATTTACCTTTCCTATGGCTACAATTGCCCTTGCTTCAATTTTGATGTATGAGTTAACAAACAAGGATATTTACGAGTTCTTTTCATACTTTTTTAGTCTTGTTTTAACAATGATTGTTTTAATAGTTGCATATAATACAATTGTGCATATGTTTAAAAAAGAGATATGTATAATGGAATAAAATAATATTTCTTATAATAATTTATGAAACCTTTTGTTATACTCATGCTAACTTATACAAAAGGTAATAGTTATTATGGAATATAGATATATAGGAAATAGTGGATTAAGAGTTACTCCAATTTGCTTAGGAACAATGACATTTGGAAGTACAACTACAAAAGAAGAAGCATTTAAAATAATGGATAAAGCATATGATTTGGGAATCAATTTTTTTGATACTGCTGAGCTTTATCCTGTTCCACCAAATGCTAAAGATGCAGGAATTACAGAAGAGATTGTAGGACAATGGATAAAAACAAAGCCAAGAGATTCTATAATTCTAGCTACAAAAGTAGCAGGGGCTGCTTCTGGATGGTTTGTTCCTCCTATTAGACATGGGCTTACTGCAATTGACTCTTTTCATATAAAAAGAGCAGTAGAAAAAAGTTTAAAAAAACTAGATACAGATTATATAGATCTTTATCAAGTGCATTGGCCTGATACAATTGTACCGATTGAAGAGTCTTTAAAGGCATTTGATGAGCTTATAAAAGAAGGAAAAGTAAGATATATTGGTACTTCAAATGATAGTGCTTATGGACTTACTAAAGCAAATGAGACTTCAAAACATAAAAACTTAGCAAGGTTTCAATCGATTCAAAATAATTTTTCATTATTAAATCCAAGGTTTTTAGATGAATTAGCAAATGTTTGTAAAAAAGAGAATATTTCACTACTTCCTTATTCTCCAATTGCAGGAGGAGTATTAGCAGGAAAATATAATAGTGGACTTTATCCTGATGATGCTAGATTTGGTATCTATATGAAAAATAAAAGTCCTAGAGTTCAAGCTATGGCAAAAAGATTTGTAAATGATAAAACTATTGAGGCTACAAAAAAATATGTAACTTTAGCAAATGAGTATGGAGTTTCACCAGTAACTTTAGCAGTTGCTTATTCAAAGCATTTTGATTTTGTTGCTTCTACAATTATTGGAGCTAGAAAACATGAACAGTTGGATGATTCTTTAAAAGCATTGAACTTTAAAATAGATAAAGAGTTATTAGAAAATATACAGAAAATACAAAATGAGATTTTATATCCTATGGGATAACTAAGGAACAAAATGGAATTATATTTTTTCGTTCTTCTTTTTGCTTTATTAGTTATGCAGTATTATAGTGTATTAACTAGATTTAGAATATTTAAAATATCAAGAAAAGTTTTTGATAAAAAGTTGAAAATAGCTCAAGTAAAATTAATTGATTCTACTTTTCCTCTTTTTCCTATTATTGATGGCAATAAGTTTGTTACTTTACTTGATTTAAAAGATAATGAGCTTTTTTCTTTTCTTGTTGAAACAAGTGATGGAGAACAAGAAATAGTAAAGAAAATTGTAAAGTCACGTGATGAAAAAAATAAACTAATAAAAGAATCAAAAGAGTTTTACTCTTTATTAGAAAAAAATATAAAAGATAGTTTCTTTGTAAATTTGGAGCTTGTAGACTTACCAAAAAGTTTAAATAAAGGCATTAATAAAGAAGTAATTGTATTTATTGATGAAAATTTACTTCAAGAAACAAAACTTTGTATTAGTTTTGAGTTTATAAAATATTTTGTTAAATATTATGATGATGTTATTTTTAAATTTTACTCTAATTTACACAAAAATCGCTTTGAAAAGCTTATTGAAAAAGGTTATTTGGGTAAATATGAAAAAATAGATACAAAAATTTTGGACTCAAATCAAATTTGCATAGATAAATTATCAGAATACTTATATAGCATAAGAAATAAAAAATATAACTACTATAACAAGATATTTGATAAAAATGAAAAATTAAGTGCACATCAAAACTTAAGAAAAACTATTTATAATGAAAGTTTTAAGAAGAACTATTTTTTAAATGAAGAAGAGATATATTTAGAAGTAGGGGAAGATTTGAGACAAATTGTGAAAAAACAGTTTCAAGTTATTCTTTTTAGGGATAAAGTATTTGAGTTAGAAACTTTTCTAACAAAAGAAAAAGATAGCTTTATCTTAGAAACATATATTCCAGAAGATGATATGAAAATCAAAAAAATTACTTTTAACTTTAAAGAAAAAAGCTTTAGTGTTGAATAGCTTATTTTTAATAAAAAATTCTAATTATTTTTCTTAATTTTAAACTTATATTAATTATTAAAAACTATAATAGTGACAAAAAAGTAACTAATAGTATTATGTCTGATAATTAATTTATAATTTTTTAAATACATTACTTACAAATATAACAATTTTTTAGGATTTTAATGATAGAAAATAGTGCAGAAAAAAAACTTTTATTATTAGTAAAGTATGCAATGCCACTTGTAACAATTTTTGTCTCTTTTATATTTACACTTTTTATGATTTTCAATAACATTGAAGAGTTTAAAAAAGATTCAAAAGATTTAAAAGCTGATTATATTAAAAATCAAAAAGCTTTAGTAAAAAGTGAAGTAAAAAGAGTTTATGACAGAATTTTAAAAAATCAAACTAGCGTTATTCCAACAATTGAAAAAAATATTAAAAATAGAATTAATGAATCTTATGAAATAGCTATGAATATTTATAAAGAACATAAAAATCAAAAAACCAATAATGAAATAATAAAACTAATAGGTGACTCTTTAAGAGGTGTAAAGTTTAATGAGAAAAGAGGATATTATTATATTTTTGATTTTAATGGCAATTGTATTTTATATCCCCCAAATAGAAAACTTGAAAATAACAACTATTTAAACTATGAAGATCCAAACGGTTTTAAAATAGTAAAAGAATCTATAAAAATTGCAAAGGCAAAAAAAGAAGGTTATTTGAAATTTTTATGGAAAAAACCAAAAAAAAACAAATTTTCAACAAAACTTTCATATATTAAAGCAATAGATGAACTAGGAATATATATAGGAACAGGAGAGTATATAAAAGATTTTGAAGATTCAATAAAAAAGAAAACTATTGAAAATTTACAAAATCTAAGATATGGACTTAACAATTTTGTCTTTTTAGTTGATTATAATGGCACTTATTTATCTCATTTAAAAAAAGATTATGTAGGCTTAAATAGAATTGATTTACAAGATAAAAATGGCACTTATATTACAAAAAAGATTATTGATACTGCTAAAAGTGGTGATGGTTTTATAAGTTATATCTCTACAATAATGCCAGAAACAAATAAACCAGCTCAAAAAACTACTTATGTAAAAGGTTTTGACAAATGGCAAATTGCTATTGCATCAGGTTTTTATAGTAAAAAAATAGAAGAGCAAATCATATTAAGAGAAAAAAGTTTAAATAAAAGAAACAATGAATATATATTAAAAATACTATTTATTTCTATAATTATTACAATTTTCTTATTTGCAATATCATTATATGTATCTTATTATTTAGAAAAATATTTTTTAAAATATAGAAAAAAGATTTTTGAAGAGATGGAGAAGAATAAGAAAAAGGATTTAATTCTTGCACATCAAACGAAAATGGTAGCAATGGGTGAGATGATTGAGAATATAGCTCATCAATGGAGACAGCCTTTATCTGTAATAACAACTAGTGCTAGTGGAATGCAACTTAGCAAAGAGATGGGAATATTAACTGATGAAAATCAAAAAGAGTCTATTGATATTATTATTTTAAATGCAAATCATCTTTCTCAAACAATTGATGATTTTAGAAATTTTTTAAGTACTAAACATGATGCAAAAACTTTTGAATTACAAGCAGTTTATGATAAAACATTAAAACTAATAAGTTCAAAACTAAAATCAAATGAGATACAAATTGATACAAATATTGAAGATATAAAAATCAAAGCATATGAAAATGAGTTAATACAAGTACTTATGAATCTATTTAATAATAGTCTTGATGCTTTTAAAATGAGAAATATAAAAGATAAAAAAATTAGTTTTAATGTATTTAAAAAAAATAAAAATGTAATTATTGAATTTAGTGATAATGCAGGTGGAATTGAGGCAGAGCTGATTACTAGGATATTTGAACCTTACTTTACAACAAAACATAAATTCAACGGAACAGGAATAGGGCTTTATATGTCCCAACAAATTATCAATAAACAATTTAGTGGTGAAATAAAAGTAAAAAATATAAAAAAAGAAGAGAATATAGTTGGTGTAATGTTTACAATAAAATTACCTATTAATTAAAATCTTATAATAGATTAATCAACAAAAGTTAAGTATAATTATAATTATTAAGGGAAGATAATGAAAATTAGAGTCTATTACGAAGATACAGATGTAGGTGGTGTTGTATATTATGCTAATTACTTGAAGTTTTGTGAAAGAGCAAGAAGTGAACTTTTTTTTAAAAAAGGTTTAAGTCCTCATATAAGTGAGAATGAATTCTTTGTTGTAAAAGAGGTCAATGCAAAATATATAAAACCTGCAAAATTTGGCGACTTACTTGATGTTAGTGCAAAACTTGAAGTTAAGAAAAGTGCTTCATTGATAATGTATCAAGAAGTAAAAAAAGATGAAGAAGTTTTATTTACTGCTAGATTTAAATTGGCTTTTTTGAAAAACTTTAAACCAACAAAAATTCCCAATGAACTTTATGAAGTGTTTTATGATTAGAAAATATTTATTTTTATTTTTTATCTTTTGTACATTTTTATATTCAAAGAACGTACTTATACTAAACTCTTATCATCCCTCTTTTTCTTGGACAAAAATACAAGTTGATAGTATTGTTAATACTTTGCTTGCTTCAAAAGAAGATATTGATATATATATTGAATATATGGATACAAAAAGAAATAATCCCACTTTAATGTACAAATACAAATTCTTAACACTTTTAAAATATAAATATTTAAACAAAAAAATTGATTTAGTTATTTCAACTGATGATAATGCTATAAATTTTTTAAAAATGTTTAGAAATGAGCTCTTTTCTAATAGTAAGATAGTTTTTAGTGGTGTAAATAACTTAAATATCTTAGATGATTATAAAAAAGATGATATTACTGGTGTTTTTGAAAGAATGACTCCTTTTGTAAACTATGAATTAGCAAAAAAGATCTCTTTAAAACTTGATAAACTTTATTTAATAGGAGATGATTCTGTAACTTTTAATGTACTTAAAAAGCTAGTATTAAAAGAGTTAGATAAAACTAAAATAGATTATGAGTTTATTAGTGATAAAAGTATTGATAAGTTAACTAATAAATTAAAACAAACAAATAAAAACTCCATGGCAATGTTAATAATGACAGCTAGCTATGTCAATAAAGATGAAAATCCAATTACAATGGAAAATGCATTAAAAAAGATTAATCAAGCTTATAACAATCCTATAATATCCACTGCAAGAGTTTTTAATCATGGAGGAAAAATAATTGGAGGTTATGTTGTTGATGGAAATAAACAAGGAGTTTTAGCAGCAAAAATGGCATTGAAAATTTTAAATGACCCAAATTTAAAAATCAAACCAATTTTAAATGGCACTAACTCTTATGTATTTGACTATAATGCTTTGAAATTTTTTGGTATAGATATTGAAAAATATTTACCATCTGAAAGTATAAAAATCTTAAATAAGCCAATATCTTTTTTTGAACATTTTAAACAAATAATTTTAATAATATCTATTATAGCTATATCTTTAATTGTGATTCTTCTTATATCTTTGAGATATAATTTTAAATTGAAAAAAGTAAATAAAAGATTGGAAAAATCAAATAAAAATATTCAAATATTTATTGATAATATTTTAGAGGGTATTATTATTTCAGTTGATGGTATTTGTATAGATTTAAATAAAGAGGCTATTAAGCTTTTAGGATATGAAAATAAAGATGAGTTAATAAATAAAAATATACTTGAAGTTCTTCCTGCAAATGAAAAAAACTTTTTTGATACAAAAAATGCTGGAGAAACAATTTTTATTAAAAAGAATAAAGAACAAATTAATGTATTAGCAATGAATAAAAAAGTAAGTTTTGAAGATAGGCGAGTAAATGTAACTTCTTTTGTTGATTTAACCCATTCTAAAAAAAGAGAAAAATTACTTTTTGAGCAAAGTAAACTAGCTTCAATGGGAGAAATGATAGGAAATATTGCCCATCAATGGAGACAACCTTTATCAGCAATATCTACTTGTGCATCTGGCTTAAAACTGCAACATAAAGTTAATGTTTTAGATGATGAAAATTTAAACAAATCTTTAGATACTATTATGAAAAGCACAAATTATTTGTCAAATACTATTGATGATTTTAAAAATTATATAAAAGGTGAAAAAATCATAACGAAATTTTATGTTTCACAAGCAATTGAAAATAGTATAGATTTATTGAGTGCTTCATTTAAAAATTATGGAATTAATATCGTTAGAAATTTCGATGATGTTCAAATTTATAGTTGTTTTAATGAATTAATTCAAGTTTTTATAAATATCTTAAATAATTCAAAGGATGCTTTAAATAAAAATTGTAAAAGGGACAAAGTTATTTTTATAAGTATAAAAGATGAAGAAAATTCAGTTACAATTGAATTAGTAGATAATGCTTTAGGCGTAGAAGAAGAAATTATAAATAAAATTTTTGAACCATATTTTACAACAAAAGAGAAGATGCAAGGAACAGGTCTTGGACTTTATATGAGTTATACATTAGTAACACAAAGTTTAAAAGGAATTATTCTTGCATCAAATAAAGAGTTTATTTATAATTCAAAAGAGGTAAAAGGCTTGTGTATGAAAATAGCACTACCTAAGTATATTGAAAAAAAGGATAATGATTAATGAAAAAAGTTTTTTTATGTATTTTGCTTATTTTTACAGCTTTAAATGCAAAAGATAGTCTATATTATTTACCAAAAGAGTCTAACATTGCTGTTAAAGAAGTAGAAACTCTTTTAAAAGAAAGTAAGAAATCTATAGATATTGCTATGTATAATTTTACATATAAAAAATTTGCTAAGTTATTAAATGATAGTGTAAAAAGAGGCGTTAGAGTAACTGTTATTTTGGATAAGAAAAAAGCTTTAGAAGAGAAAAAAACCCAATACGATTATCTAGTTAAAAATGGGATAGATGTTATTTTATTAGAGAATAAACTACATATAAAAATGGCTATTATAGATAAAAAAAGTGTTATATTTGGAAGTGCAAATTGGAAGAAAAAATCTTTTAAAAGTGATTATGAGATATTGTATATTTCAGATGATAAGAAAATGTTATCAAGATTTAATCATATTTTTAAAGAGCTCCTGCAAGAGTATAAGTAATCTATACTCTTTACTAATCTACAAGTACAAAAACTGTATTATTCAAATTAATTATCAATATAAAAAAGGATAGATGTGTTAGAAATATTTGTAATTGCATATTGTTTATATTTTATAGTAAATATATATACTTCATTTATGCAAGTAGGCTTTGTTAGTAAAGCAAAAAATATGCCAGCAATTATACTTGAGGATAGCAAATACCTTGAAGCTGGAAACTATAGTATAGAAAAGGAAAAAGTTTCAATACTTTCAACATTTTATGATTTTGTAATTTTTATGCTTTGGATAGGTTTTGGACTTAAATTTTTAGATTCACTTATAGTAGTTGATCAAGGTTGGTTAAAAGCTATTTTGTTTATTGATGCTTTTATTATAATAAACTGGATTTTATCTTTACCTTTTGATTTATATACAACTTTTAAACTTGATAAAAAGTATGGTTTCTCAAATATGACTCCTGCTTTATATATCAAAGATACAATTAAAAGTGGTATTTTATTTTTAGTTTTTGGAAGTTTAATAATTGCAGGAATTGCACTTATTATTGAAAATCTTCCTTTATGGTGGATATGGGGATTTGTTTTTATTTTTGCTGTTATTATACTAATAAATATGATTTATCCATTAGTAAGAGATAAGATGTTTGATAAATTTGAACTTTTAAAAGATAAAGAGCTTGAATCAAAGATTGAAAAACTTTTAGATGAAGTTGGATTTAAAAGTAGTGGAGTATTTTCTGTTGATGCAAGTAAAAGAGATAATAGACTTAATGCTTATTTTGGAGGACTGGGAAGTACTAAAAGAGTGGTTTTATTTGATACTTTAATTCAAAAATTAACTCATAATGAATTACTTGCAGTCTTAGGTCATGAACTAGGACATTTTAAAAATGGAGATATCTTAAAGAATATAGGAATTATGGGTATAGTAATGTTTATATTTTTTGCTATTTTTGGAAATTTAAATGATGAGTTGTTTTTAGGACTTTCATTAAATAATGAACCATATGCAATTATTGCAGTATTTTTACTTTTTTCTCCAATTTTATCATTTTTCTTGATGCCTTTAGTTTCACTAATTTCTAGACATAATGAGTATGCAGCTGATGAGTTTGGTTCAAATTTACAATCAAAAGATGATTTAGTAAATGCTTTATTGAAATTAGCAAATGAAAATAAATCATTTCCATTATCACACCCTTTATATGTTTTCTTTTATTACTCTCATCCACCATTAGTTGAAAGATTTAAAGAGCTAGGTTATGATGTATATAAAGTAAATAATGCAAAAGAAGCAATGAAAGATGATTTTAAAATAGATGAATGATATTAATTTATATTCTATTGTAGCTTTTGGTATAGGCTTTGTTGTATCAGGTTTTATATTTTACTTTTTAAGTAAAGTAAAATATGAAGCTAAACTTCAAAGCTTAACAAATGAAGCAAATATAAAACTTCAATCAATGAATGATAAAATAAATTCACAAAGAGAGCTTTATGAGCAAAAACTACAAAATAAACAAAGAGAGTTTGAACTAAAACAAGAGAGCTTTCAAGAAAAAATAGATCTTTTAGAAACTTCAAAAATTAAGATGAAAGAAGAGTTTGAAAATCTTGCAAATAGACTTTTTGAACAAAGTAGCAAAAAATCAAATGAAAATATTAATCAAATTTTGACTCCTTTTAAAGAGCAAATTAATAATTTTGGAAAAAGAGTAAATGATATTTATTCAGAAGAGACAAAACAAAGAAGTTATTTATTAAATGAAATAAAAAATCTAAAAGAGTTAAATACACAAATTTCAAATGATGCAATAAATTTAACAAAAGCATTAAAAGGTGATAATAAAACTCAAGGTGATTGGGGAGAGTTAATCTTAGAAAAAGTTCTAGAGCAAAGTGGCTTAAGAGAGGGTATTGAATACACTACACAAAGTTCATTTTCAAATGAAGGTAAGAGATTAAGACCAGATGTTATTGTTCATCTTCCTTTACAAAAAGATATTGTAATTGATTCTAAAGTCTCTTTAAACTCATATATTAACTATACACAAGCTGAAGATGAACAAAATAGACAAAAAGCAATTAAAGAGTTGATCTCTTCTTTAAAAGCTCATATTAAAGGTTTAAGTACAAAAAGATATGAAGATATCAAAGAAGTTAGAACTTTAGATTTTGTACTAATGTTTATACCAATTGAATCTGCTTTTTTACTTGCAATCTCAAATGAGAATAACCTTTTTAAACTAGCTTTTGAAAACAATATAATGCTTGTTTCTCCATCAACTTTATATGTATCTTTAAGAACAATAGAAAATATTTGGAAAATAGAGTATCAAAATCAAAATGCAGAACTAATTTCTAAAAAAGCAGCAAACTTATATGACAAATTTGCATTGTTTGTAAAAGATATTGAAGATATAGGAATGCATATTAATAGAACTTCAAAGTCTTATGATAGTGCATTAAACAAGCTTTCAAAAGGTAAAGGTAACCTTTTAAGTAAAAGTCAAGAGTTTATACAATTAGGTGTGAAACCAAATAAGCAAATAAATATTACAAATCATATATAATTGAATATAATACTATTTAAACAAAACTATTAATAAGGATTTGTTTCCATGACATTAAGAAAAATTTTATTTCCTATATCATCACTTTTCTTTTCAATTGCTTTTTTAGCAATAGGATATGGGATGATATTAACTTTTGTTGGGGTGTATCTTAAAGAGTTGCAAGTTAGTAATACAGTAATTGGTATTATTAATGCGTCATTTTTTCTAGGAGCTGTAAGCTCTTCTATTTTTAGCCAAAAAATTATCTCAACAGTAGGGCACATAAGAAGTTTTGCTGCATTTGCTTCAATTATGGTAGTCTCTTTTTTACTTCATTCTGTATTTTTCAATGAGATTCTATGGGCTTTTTTACGATTAATTTCAGGTTTTTCGTTTTTTGGACTTTTAATTATACTTGAAAGTTGGCTAAATGAGAAAAGCAGTGAAAAGGATAGGGGAAAGATTTTAGCTATTTATACTATAATTTTTTATCTCTCTACTGCTATTGGACAACTTTTTTTAAATATTGATGAACATTTTAAACAGGCTATTTTTACAATAGGTTCAGTATTAGTACTTTTTTCAGTAGTTATTATTGCTTTAACAAAAATAAAAGAGCCTAAACTTGCAGAGTTTGAAAAATATAGTGTTCCAAAAATCTTTTCAATTGTTCCACTTGCTACTGTTTCAAGTTTTATAGGTGGGTTTTTTGTTGGTGGATTTTTTACTATGGTTCCTGTTTATATACTAATGCAAGGACAATCAATTGAAGTTGTTTCTTATTTTATGCTTATTACATTGATTGGTGGATTGATCTCACAATGGCCAATAGGACTTTTATCTGATAAGTATGGAAGAAGAAAACTTATTGCATTTTCAGCATTTTTTTCAGCTGTTATTTCAATTTTATTTATAGTTTTTAATTTAGATGAACAAACTTTATATATTTTAGGATTTTTATTAGGTTTCTCAATCTTTTCAGTATATCCTTTAGCAGTAGCAAGAGCAAATGATGTTGTAGATGAAAATAAAGATATTGTAGAAATAAGTAGAGCTTTACTTTTTGCATATGGTATAGGCTCTTTTATCTCACCATTACTTATTGGATTTGGATTAAGTTATATGCCACAGTTTTTGTTTTCATGCTTTGGAATTTTAGGCTTATTTTTATGCTTTTATTCTCTTTCTAAAAAAAGAATTGCAGATGATGATTTAAGTACTTTTGTAAATATGCCAGTTGCATCAGGAGCTGAGTTACCTGAGCTTGATCCAAGGCAAGATGAACATACACCAACACCTTAGATTTTTAATGCAACTATCTTTTAGATAAAAATAGTGATAGGTAAATACCTATTGCTATAAAGCAAGCACCAAATAAATGATAAAGTTCTACTTTTTCACCTAAGAAGAAATAAGCTAGAATAGCTCCAAACAAAGGCATTAGATGTGCAAATTGACTTGATTTTTCAGGACCAATTTGTGCAATTGCATTATTCCAAAAATAAAATGACAATACTGAAGCAAAAAAAGATACATAGATAATAATTGGCCAATTTTGCTTTATCATTATTACTTCTCTTTGAATACTATACCCTTGATATAAATATATAGGAGTAAGATATATAACTCCTAAAAAAACTAAAGTGGTAAAAAGTTCAATATGATTTAACTCTTTTGGTTTATATCTAAGTAAAATTGAGTATAAAGCCCAAATTGTAGCACTTAATATTATCCACAAATCTCCATTTTTTAAATTTAATTCTAAAATTTTTGCAATATTTCCTTCTAAAACTAAAAATACAACTCCAAATGTAGAGGATAAGAAACCTAAAATTTGAATTTTATTAATAGGATTTTTTAAGATAACAACTCCTAAAATAAGAACAAGTAATGGAGTCACAGAATTAATCAAAAGAGCATTTGTAGCTTGTGTTGTTTGTAAAGCAATATAAACAATTGTATTAAATAAGCTTATTCCTAAAATTGCTAAAATTGATAGTATTAAAAAGTGCTCTTTTGTACTTTTAATACACTTTTTAACATTCATATATTTTATAGAAAAAGGAAGAATTAAAATAAAAGCAAGAACCCATCTAAAATAAGCAAGTTCTAAAGGTTCTATTTCATCTTTTATAAATCTTCCTAAGATAAAGTTTCCAGACCAAAAAAGTACACAAAGAGTTAGTAAAAAATATACTTTATATACTTTTTGCATTTGTATCATTTTAATTGGTTTAATAGTAAAATATCTACCATATCTCCAGCTTTGATATCTTTACTATCATCTTCTTGAATTAATAAAGCAGGACTTTCGAGCATATTTGTTAATATTGCACTTGTTCCTTTTTTCTTACCCTCAAAATTAACTTGATAAATTCCATCTTTATATTCAACATTACAAGCTGTAAAGACTGTTTTTGGCATTCTTCTTGGAAAGTCTTGATTGATTTTTGCTTTTACTATTGGTAAGCTTTGATTTGCTTGCTTTAATCTATAAATAAAAGGAAGCACATATAAAATAGCACAAACAGTTGAAGAGTAAGCAAAACCTGGAAGAGCAATAATTAATTTCCCATCTTTAATAGCTGCTAAAAGATGCATTCCTGGTTTGATTGTAACTCCATGAAATAGTACTTGAGCTTTTAGTTTATCTTTTATTACATCTTGAACAAAATCATAATCCCCAACACTAACTCCACCTGTTGTTATAACAATATCAGCTTTTTCAAGACCTTTTTGTAGTAGTTGTGTAATAGAGTCTATATCATCTTTTACTATTCCCATTTGTATAGTATTAGCACCTGCTTTTTTACATAAAGCTTCAATTGTCAAGTGGTTTGAACTTCTAATTTGAGAATCATTTGTTTGTATTTGACCTAAATCTAGTATTTCACTACCTGTACTTGCAATTGCAACTGATGGAGAAACAAATACAGGAACTTGTGCAATATTAAGAGATGCTAATACCCCAACTTCTGCAAAACTTACAATTGTTCCTTTTTTTATAAGAACCTCATCTTTTTTGTAGTTTTCTCCAATATCTCTTACTGCAAAACCAAAAGGAACTTTTTTTACAATTTTTATTTCATCATCATTTACTTCAACATTTTCAATAGGAATTAAAGTATCACTTCCCTTAGGCATTAGTGAACCTGTAAAAGTTTTAATACATACTCCATTTGTAACAACTGATTCTACGACACTTCCTGCTGGATTTTTATCTATTATTTTTATTTTTTCTTTTATTAAATCTTCTGCTTTTAAAGCATAGCCATCCATTGCTGAAGTTGCAAACTCTGGACTATTATGGTCTGCAATAATATCTTCTGCTACTACATATCCTAATGCTTGTGTTAAAAACATTTTTTCAATTGGGGGTGTTTTTATATCTATTTTTTCTAATATTTCTAAAGATTGTTTATAACTAATAAAATTTCTCATATTTATTCTCCAAAATTAATGCAAAATCTTATCAAAAACTAGGCAAATATGCAACTTTTTGAATGATAATGCTAATATTTTTATATAATTTAAATCTAGTTGGGTAGATTATGGATTTTAAGCTTAAAATTAATGAGCATTTCTTTGAATATACTCTTTGTATTTATTAGCAGTGTTATAACTAACTTGAGCCTCTTTTGCAACACTATAAACAGTTATTTTTTGATTGAATAGTCTCATCATATTTACTGTACTTTCGATTTTTTTTCTTGCTGTATCTTGTCTTACTTTTGTAGCTTTTTGAGTAGCTTTTGTCTTTTTTACAGTTCTACTTTTTATAGATTTATGCTCTTCATGTGAAAGTTTATTAAATAATTCATGGTTATCATTTTCTAAACAAAGTTTTTGTAATTCGTGTAACTCTTTATGAGTGAGTGTAATTCTCACCTTTAAAACCTTTATATTTTTTTTTGGGACGAAATTATATCAACACTTCATTAATATATGATAAAATAGGCTATCTACTATTTATTTCATTATAACGAAGTGAAGTGAATTAAACTTTAATAGTAATTACTTAAGGGTATTAAACACTATACAAAAAAATATCGTATAGTATTGTAGGTCTATTATGGTTCTACAAAAATATCTTTATTTACTCGATAACCTTCTCCATAAATATTTTTAATCATATCTGTTGGAATCTTTTTTCTAATTCTTTTAATCAAAGATTTAATAGAATCAATACTTAGTTCTTTGTCATATTTATCACTAAATAGCGTATTATAAATATCTTCATTTGAAAATGTTATATATGGGTTATTTATTAGTAAATTTAGTAAAACTGTTTCACTTGAAGATAGCTTTACTTCTTGACCTTTTTTTAATAGTGTTTTATTCTCTTTATCCCAAACAAAATTTTCTATAAAAAATACTTTTTCAGAAGCCTCTTTTGAGTTATTTATTCTTTTACATATATTTAATAAAGGATCAATTAACTGATCAATAATTAAAGGTTTTTGTACAAAATTATTAACTCCTAAGTTTATTAGCTCTATAAGATATTTTGAGTCTTCATAAGCAGAAATTACAATTACATCTTGATCTTTATTTATTTTAAGAATATCTTTTGTTAATTCAATACCATTTTTTTTAGGCATTTTTATATCTGTTATTACTATGTCATAATAATAATTCTTTTCTTCATAGAACTTTAAATATTTTTCTAAACCTTCTTTCCCATCATTTGCTAAATCAACTTGATTAAAAAGAGTTTTGAAAATTTTTTCACTTTGATGTCTTAGATCTTCATCATCTTCAATAAAAAGTATATTTAAAGCACTAGATTCTTTTTGTAGTTGTTTATATTTATTCATATATTGTCCTAATACTTTTATCTTTATAAAATTATTAGATAAATAGAGTTAAACTAATCTTAATGAAAAGTAAATAAACTATAAATTTTGTTATTTCATGTTATTTTTTTAGCTAAACTTAAAGGATGTGATATAAAATCAAATTCAAAAGCATATAAATTTGCCTTACTTGCTATATTTTTATGGTCAACTGTTGCAACTGCTTTTAAAATTTCATTAGAGTTTTTAACTCCTGAAATGTTAGTATTATTAGCTTCTGTTGCTTCTACAATTGTTTTATTTATAATTTTACTATATGAAAAAAGATTAAATTTAGTAAAAACTCATATAAAGAGTAATTTTAAATTAACTCTTATGATGGGAGTTTTAAATCCTTTTTTATACTATTTGGTTTTATTTAAAGCATATGATTTATTGCCTGCACAAGAAGCACAAGCAATCAATTATACTTGGGCACTTATGTTAGCATATCTTGCTGTTCCATTTTTAAAGCAAAAATTAACTTTATCAGATATTGTTGCAGGAATTATATGTTATTTTGGTGTACTTGTTATTTCTACAAGAGGAGAACCTTTCTCTTTGAATTTTTCAAATCTTTACGGAGTAGGTCTTGCATTATTTAGTACAGTTTTATGGGCAATGTATTGGATTTTTAATACAAAATCAAAAGCATATCCAGAAGTTGGGCTATTTGCTAATTTTTTAATTGCATTACCTTTTATTATTTGTTATTTATATTTTACTGATGGTTTTTTTATTCCTGAATTAAAAGGAATTCTTGCAGCTTCATATGTTGGTATTTTTGAGATGGGAATTACTTTTATGCTTTGGTTAAAAGCTATGCAATATACAACAAGTACTTCTAAAATTGCTAATTTAATATTTATTTCACCTTTTTTATCTTTAATATTTATCTATTTTATCTTAGGAGAAAAAATTTATTTATCAACTTTGTTTGGTTTGGGCTTAATTATTTTAGGTTTAGTTCTTCAACAAAAAAGATCAAAAATAGCACAAGAATAGCATTTTATTGAAAATATATAGAAAAGTTGTAAATTGGTTAAAAAATACACAATAATGACATAAAAATTAAGATTCAGTTAAGTTTTGCTGTGAAATAATGATATAAGTTTTTGGTACTACTTTTAGTACTACTAAATTTTTATTAGGAATTTTTAACTAATGGCAAAACAAAAACATAAAAGAAATATAATTAGAAGTGTTATTGATAAACATACCAAAAATGGTAAAAAAGAGATATCTCAATTAACAATTAAGATTGATAAAAAGTTAGATAATGCGCTAATTATATTATCAAATGAAATTAATATTTCTAAAAATAGACTTATTGAAGATATATTATATGAAAGTGGTATTTTAGAAGAAGTTGATGAAAACTATGAAGGAGAAAATAGATGAATAATTTCCCCTTGCAAGATGAAATTGTTAAATGCGTTATTGATGGAATTATAACTGCAAAAAATAATTTTACTTTTTGGACTGCTGATGAACTATATTTATCATATGCTCCACCTAGATTTTTGACTATTCATGTATCACAAGAAATAGCAAAATTAAAAAATGCTCCAGAGATTTTTATTGATGCAACTACTGCAGATATTCTTAGATGCTCTTTACCATCAAGGGATGCTTTTAGAGAGTTTATGAAACAAAGATATCTAACACAAGATGTTTTGTGTTTAACTTTAGATGAAAGATTTGAACATAAAAGTGATAATGACTCTATATCAAGAGTAATTATGAGTTTAAAGAATGGTGTTAGAAATGTAAAAGAAGAGTACAAATATGAGATTGAAAAAATATGTAAGATGCTTTATAGAACTAAGTTAGAGGATTCTACTTTAGACTATGGAATTTTTGCATTTTATTTAGATATTTCAAGTAGTGCTAGAAAAAAAAGCGAACAAAGAATAAAAGAGATTATAGAATCTTTTGATAAAATAGTAAACTCATTTGAAAACTTACAATCAAGATTAGAAGGAGGCAAGATAAATATTATACCAAATATTGGTGAATGGGCAGTTTGTTGTTATATAATCGAGCCAAAATTTAAATAAAATAAAGGAGAAAGAATGAGAAAATTCAAAAATGTTGCAAAAGCAATTGCTTTAAGTGCAATAGTAGCAAGTTCAAGTTTACTTGCAGATACAGTAAAGATTGGTGTTCAAGCACCAATTACAGGAAAGTATGCAAATGAGGGTCAAGGAATTGAACAGTTTGTAAAGCTTATAGTTAATGAAAAAAATGCACAAGGTGGCTTACTTGGTAAACAAATTGAAGTAGTAACTTGTGATGATGAAGCTAAAGCTCAAAAAGCTGCAGTTTGTGCAAGAAAACTTGTGAATGCAGGTGTATTTGCTGTGATTGGTTCTTATACATCAGGTGCAACAGAAGCAGCACAAGCAACATATTATAGAAATAAAGTATTACAAACAAGTGATGGAACTAGTGACTCATTAATTAAAAGAAAATATTGGACTTTTTTTAGAAACTCGTTTCCAAACTCAGCACAAAGTGATTTTACAGCAGACTATTTTGTAAATCAAAAAAACTATAAAAGAATAGTTGTTTTATCTGATTATTCATCATATTCAGAAGGTCTTGGTGATGCAACAGAAAAATCAATCAAAAAAATTGGTGGAAATGTAATTTTTAGAGGAAAGATTAAATCTGGTACTCAAAACTTTACGGCAATGCTTACAAAAATTAAATCAATGAATCCAGATGTAATTTACTATTCAGGTTATTATACTGATGGAGGTCTTTTAAGATCTCAACAAAAACAACTTGGAATTGACGCTGATTTTGTTGGTGGAGATTCAAATGATAATCCAGACTTCTTAAAATTAGCAGGCAGTGCAGCTGAGGGTACAGTATTAATTAACTTCCCAACGCCAGATATCTTACCATATAAAGAAGCTAAAAAATATTTAAAAGCTTACGAAGATACATATAATATGAAACCACCTTCAATTTGGGCAGTTGTTAATGCAGATGGTTTAAGAGCGATTATGCATGGAGTTGAGCAAACAAAATCTTTTGATACTAAAAAAATCTCTGATTTTTTACATAATCTAAAAGACTTTCCAGGAATTACTGGACCAGTTACTTTTAGAGAAGATGGTGAAAGAATTGGAGCTGAGTTTATGGTTTATGAAATTCAAAAAGATGGTTCATATAAAGTTTTAGGGAAATAAGGTAAATAATGGATACTTTTCTTCAACAGTTAATTAATGGTTTAACTATTGGAAGTTTATATGCATTAGTAGCTTTAGGTTATACAATGGTTTACGGTGTGATGAAGTTAATTAACTTCGCACACGGTGACTTGGTTGCCTTTTCTGCTTATGTAGGGCTTACAATATTTTCTCAGTTTTTTGGAGCTAGTGCAAACTCATTGATTAATGTAGTAATTATATTTTTATTTACAGCAATTATTGTTGCATTTGTAGGTGTTCTTCTTGAGCGTCTTGCCTATAGGCCTTTAAGAACGGCACCAAGACTAAGTGCCGTTGTTTCAGCATTGGGTGCATCCCTTGTAATTCAAAATGCAATTATGCTAATTTGGGGTCCAAATATGAAAATTTTTCCAGCTGATTTATTACCAAATACTATTTGGGAAATTGGTGGAGTAATTTTGACATTTACTCAAGTATTGATTTTGATTTTATCAGCTGTATTAATGATAGCTTTATACTTTTTTATTAATAAAACAAAAATAGGAACTGCAATTCGTGCAACTGCAATTGATCAAGATGCAGCTAAATTAATGGGTATTAATGTAAATAGAATTATTACTATTATTTTTATAGTTGGTTCAGCATTGGGTGCTGTAGGTGGATTATTTATTGGTATTTATTACAGAGGTCTTACTTTTGATATGGGTTGGCTTTATGGATTAAATGCTTTTATTGCAGCAATTATAGGTGGTATTGGTAATATCCCAGGAGCAATGCTTGGGGGTTTATTACTAGGTTTATTTAATGCAATGATATCAGGATATATATCAACAGAGTGGGCTGAAACATTTACTTTTATGCTTTTAATTATAATTTTAATTGTTAGACCAACGGGTATTCTTGGTGAAAAAACAGCGGAGAAAGTATAATGAATAAAACAACAATTATAGCAACATTATTTATTGCTGTTATGGCATTTTTCCCGTTTTTAGTTGATTCTGCTTGGTTAAGTATTGGAATTACATTTTTAATTTTTGCAGTTGTAGCTTTTTCTCAAGATATTATTTTAGGAAGAGCTGGTATTTTTAATATGGGGCATGCAATATTTTTTGGTATTGGTGCTTATGCAACTGCAATTTTAAATGTTCACTTTGGACTTGAAATTATTGAGACTTTACCATTTGCTATTATATTACCAGTTATTGTTTCTATTTTATTAGCAGGTCCTATTATTCATCTAAGAGGTGATTATTTACTTGTTGCTACGATTGGATTTAATATTATTTTTGAACAAGTATTATCTAATAATCCTTTTGATTTAACAGGTGGACCAAATGGAATTTTTGGAATAGATGTGGTAAGAATTTTTGGATATGAGCTATTTTCTCAAATCTCAATATATTATATTGCATTTGGTTTATTAATTATTACTTTATTTATAATTAGAAATTTAGATAACTCTAAATATGGTAGAGCACTTTATTATATAAATAAAGATGAAATTGCAGCTAAATCAATGGGAATAAATGTTTCTTATTACAAACTATTTGCTTTTGCATTAGGTGCAGCAATAGCAGGAGCTGCTGGTTGCGTATTTGCTATTCAGTACTCAGCTGTATCTCCTGAATCATTTAACTTTATGCAATCTGTTATGTTCTTTGCAATTGTACTTGTTGGTGGTTCTGCTTCACTTCCTGGTATTATCATTGGTACATTTGTGATGTTTGTACTTCCTGAACTATTTACAGAGTTTAAAGAATCAAGATATTTAATCTTTGGTGCTGCTATGATTTTGACAATGATTTTAAGACCAAATGGTGTTTGGCCTGCGACTTTTGGAAATATTCCAAACTATTTAAAAAGAAAAGCAGCTAAGCTTAAAGGAGAAAAGTAATGAAATATGTATTAGAGATTGAAAATGTTTCAAAACTATTCTTTGGATTAGTTGCAATTGATGATTTGACTATCAAAGTTAAACCTGGACAAATTTATGGAATTATTGGTCCAAATGGAGCTGGAAAAACTACACTATTTAACTGCGTAACTGGAATTTATAAACCTGAAAAAGGAACTATTAAATATAAAGGTGAAGATATTACAGGAATGTCAGCACATAAAATTGCTCAAAAAGGTGTTTTAAGAACTTTCCAAAATATTAGACTTTTTAAAGAGATGAGTGTAGCAGAAAATATAATGGCTGGATGTCATACAAAATCAAAACAAAAATGGTATCACTCTATTATTCATACTCCTTTTTACAAAAAAGACAATGACAAAAGTTGGAAAAAAGTAGAAGAGCTTATGGATTTTTTTAATCTTACAAAGTTTGCGATGATTCCAACAGGTGATTTATCATATGGAAATCAAAGAAAAGTAGAAATGGCAAGAGCATTAGCTGCTGAACCAGAACTTTTAATATTAGATGAACCAGCAGCTGGTCTAAATGAAAATGAAACAATAGAACTTACAAATATCATCTTAAAGATTAAGCAAATGGGGCTTGGAATTATGATGATTGAGCATGATATGGATATGGTTATGAAATTAACAGATTATATAACTGTAATTAATTTTGGTAAAGAGATATCTCAAGGTGAACCAGATTTTGTTCAAGATGATCCAAGAGTAATTGAAGCTTATATTGGTAGTGATGATGAGGATGAAGAGTAATGCAAAATGAAATTTTATTAGATGTGAGAGATTTACATGTAAGTTATGGAGCAATTGCTGCAATTAAAGGAATTTCTTTAAAAGTTCATAAAGGTGAAGTTGTAACAATTCTTGGAGCAAATGGGGCTGGTAAAACAACAACTTTAAAAACAATTTCTGGCTTATTAAAACCTAAATCAGGAAATATTATTTTTGATAAAAACGATATTACAAATACACCAGCACATGATATTGTAAGTTTAGGCATGTCTCACTCACCTGAGGGAAGAAGAGTTTTTGGAACACTTACAGTTGAAGAAAATCTTATGATGGGAGCATATACTTTAAAAGACCATGATAAGGAAACATTGGAGTGGATTTATGATATTTTACCAAGATTAAAAGAAAGAAGAAAACAGCTTGCTGGTACTTTAAGTGGAGGTGAGCAACAAATGTTAGCAATTGGTAGAGCTATTATGAGTAAACCAAAACTTCTTATATTAGACGAACCAAGTTTAGGTCTTGCACCTATTTTGATTAAGTCAATATTTAAAGCAATAAAAGAGATTGCCTTAAGTGGTGTAACAGTTTTAATAGTTGAACAAAATGCAAAAGCTGCATTAAAGTTAGCAAATAGAGGTTATGTACTTGAAGTTGGAAAAATAACTCATGAGGGAACATCAGAAGAGTTGTTAAGTTCAAAAGCAATTCAAGAAGCATATTTAGGTAAAAAGCATTAGGTTATAAGTAGCATGAGGGCATACTTGGCGGTTGTACCCTCAAAACACATTAAAGTGCGTGTAAAGCTACTTAAAATTTATTTAAAATACAATTAATTTTAAGGATATTGCATGAAAAACGAACAAGAGTTAATAGAAAAAAGTATAAATCTAGCAGAAAGATGGCAAAATAAAGCAACTACACTTGTAAGTAATTGGGATAAAGAGTTTTCTATAAAAATGAAAAAGATGCTTGCTCATCCACAAGATAAAGCACTTTTGATTGAGTTAATGGATCAGTGTTTTAGAACAAACTCAAATAAAAGAATAGCTGATCAAATAATTTTTTTACTTGAAAAACATGGAATGGCACATTTTTTTACTACTAAAGATAAAACACTTTTATGGCTTTTCCAAAACTTTGGTAAATATTTACCAGATCTTTCAGTTCCTTTATTTGTTAATGAAATTAGAGAAGATACAAAAACAGTTGTAATAAAAGGTGAAGACGAACCTTTTAATGAACATCTAGAAAAAAGAAAAAAAGAGGGAACAAGAATTAATATTAATCTTATTGGTGAAGTTGTCCTTGGAGAAAATGAAGCAGAAGAGAGAATTCAAAAATATTTAAAAGCTTTAGAAAATCCAAATATTGATTATATATCTATTAAAATATCAACAATTTATTCTCAAATCAACTCAATGGATTTTGAAGGTACTGTTACTACTTTAGTTAAAAAATTAACAAGAATTTATGAACAAGCAAAGAAGTATCCATATATTGCCCCTGATGGGACAAAATCTAATAAATTTATTAACCTTGATATGGAAGAGTATAAAGATTTAGCAATTACTGTTGAAGTATTTAAAAGAACATTATCATTACCACAATTTAAAGATTTTTATGCAGGGATTGTTCTTCAAGCTTATATTCCTGATTCATTTTTAGTACAAAAAGATTTATGTCAATGGGCTAAACAAAGAGTAAATGATGGTGGAAGTCCTATTAAATTTAGATTAGTAAAAGGTGCTAATATGGAGATGGAAGAGACAGAAGCCTCTCAAAAGCACTGGGATATGGTGACATATACAAATAAAAGCCATAGTGATGCAAACTATAAAAGAATGGTTAAGTTTGCTCTTGATAAAGATAATGCTGCTTATATGCATGTAGGAACTGCTTCACACAATCTATTTGAACTAGCATTTGCAACGGTTTTAGCAGAACATAATGCAACTACTAAATTCCATACTTTAGAGATGTTAGAAGGAATGAGCGAATCAGCAAGATTAGCAATTAATGAGATTTCAAAAGATGTGATTTTATATGCACCAACTGCGGCAAAAGAACAGTTTACAAATGCTATTGCATATTTAGTTAGAAGATTAGATGAAAATACAGGACCAAATAATTTTATTAGATACTCTTTTGGATTAAAAGTTGGAACAAAAGATTGGAATGAACAAAAAGCATTATTTATCAAGTCATTTGAATTGGAAGAGGAAACATTTGTAGGCAGTTTTAGAACACAAAACAGATTAACTGAAAAATGGGATACTTTTAATAATTCATCTTATGATACAAGTGAGTATCATGCAGAGCCAGATACAGATTTTATTTTATCTCAAAATCAAGAATGGGCTAAAGAGATTGTAAAAAAATGGAAATTTTCTAAAGATACTGAACATGAAACTAAACCAATAGTAGTTGCAGGCAAAGAGATAGTTACAGGAAGAAAAGTTTATAAAGCAATAGATAAATCTCAACTAAAAGATGAAGTTTTAGCAGGTAAGTTTGCTATGGCAAATGAAGATGATTTAAAAAGAGCAGTTGAAACAGCAAAAGCTGATGTTGATGGATGGAGAAGTAAAACTTATGCTCAAAGACATGAACTTTTAAAACAAGCAGCTATAAAAGTTCGTGAAAGAAGAGGAGATTTAATAGGTGTAGCAGCTGCAGAAGTTGGAAAAGTATTTACAGAAACTGATGTAGAAGTTAGTGAAGCAGTTGATTTTATTGAGTTTTATGCACACTCTTCAAGATATTTTGAAGAGTATACAAATTTAAAGTTTAAAGGAAAAGGTGTTGGTGTTGTAATCCCTCCATGGAATTTTCCTGTAGCAATTCCTTTAGGAGGCGTAGCAGCTACTTTAGCAGCTGGTAATACAGTAATTATTAAACCTGCTACAGTTGCAGCCTTAACTGCTTATGAAATGTGCAAATGTTTTTGGGATGCTGGAATATCAAAAAATGTATTACAATTTGTTCCTTGCCCTGGAGTATTAGCAGGTGAGCATTTAGTTGCTAATAAAGATGTTGATTATGTAATTTTAACAGGTGGAGAAGATACAGCTGCCTCAATGCTTAAAACAAGACCTGATTTATTATTAACTGCAGAAACAGGTGGAAAAGATGCGACAATTGTTACAAATATGGCAGATAGAGATCAAGCAATTAAAAATGTTTGTCAAAGTGCATTTGGAAACTCTGGACAAAAATGTAGTGCTACATCATTGCTTGTATTAGAAGAAGAAGTTTATAATGATGAAAACTTTAAAAAAGCATTAATAGATACAGCAAAATCAATGAGTGTTGGTTCTATTTGGGATTTAAAAAATAGAATTGGAACTTTAGCAAATAGTGTATCTGGAAAATTAAAAGAAGCAATTGAGAATCTAGAAGAGGGTGAAGAGTGGGCATTAGAACCATCTTATGCAGAAGATAATGAGTATATGTTAAAACCCTCAATTAAATGGAATGTAAAAGAGGGTAGTTTTATTCATATGAATGAACTTTTTGGACCAGTTTTAGCAGTTATTAAAGCAAGAAATGTAAAACACGCTGTTGATATTGTAAATGCAACTGGATATGGATTAACTTCTGGAATTGAATCTTTAGATGAAAGAGAAGTTAATTATTGGAGAGAAAATATTAAAGCTGGAAATCTTTATATAAACAGAGGAACAACAGGTGCTATTGTTTTAAGACAACCTTTTGGTGGAATGGGTAAATCAGCAATTGGAGCAGGAAGAAAAGTCGGTATTTATAACTATATAACACAATTTGTTGACTTTGAAGAAGTTGGTAAACCTGAAATTATAAAAAACTTTCACACAGATCTTACTAGATTTATAAGTCATTGCAAAGATAAGTATACAAATGAAAAAGATGATTTTGAAAAACTTGAAGTAGCAGTACAATCATATTATCATAATTTTCATACAGAATTTAGTGTTGAAAAAGATTATGTTAAAGTAAGAGGTGAAGATAATCATTTTAGATATCTTCCTTTAAACAGAGTAATTATTAGAGTAAGTAATGATGATACTTTTTTTGATGTTATAAGTAGAATTTTAGCTGCAAAAATATCTGGTGTACACTTTACAGTATCAATTGATAATAATGAAAAAATAGAAGAGTTCTTGAAAAATGCAACAGTTTTATTTACTTCAAAAGATAGAATTGTTAAACATACAAATGAAAAGCTTGCTGATGTAATTGGAAATTATGAAAGAGTAATTTATTCTGACATATCAAAAGTTCCAGAGTCTATATTTGAAGCTGCAAGTAAACATCTTGGAACATTTATTGTAAGAATGAAACCTATGATGGAAGGAAGAATAGAATTACTAAATTATTTCAAAGAACAAAGTATTTCTCATTCATATCATAGATATGGTAATATTGGAGCAAGAGAGTATAGTAAAAAGTAGAATATCTCTTACTTTTAGAAGTTTGTCTTAGAAAAAAGTACTCTTTTTTCTGGGTCAGACTCTTTATATTTAACTTCATCTATTTTTTTAAATCTTGTTTGAGCACCAATACCATTTGCTATTTGTATAGCTAAACCTGGTCTTGCATTAAGCTCTAAAACTAGTGGACCTTTATTTTTATCAATTACAATATCAGCACCTAAATAGCCCATATTAGTCATATCATAGCATTTTGAAGCAAGAAGTAGTATATCATCCCAAAAAGGAACTTTTAACTCTTTTAGAGGCTTTTGTGTATCAGGATGAACTTGTACGGGTCTATCAAATTGGACTGCATTTAAAGCTTTTCCTGTTTTAATATCAATACCAACGCCGACTGCACCTTGATGAAGATTTGCTTTTCCATCACTATTTGAAGTAGATAATCTCATCATAGCAAGAGCGGGATAACCTTTATAAACAACAACTCTAACATCAGGAACTCCTTCAAAACTAAAACCATCAAATACATTATCAAACTCTACAAGCTTTTCAAAAACTGCCACATCATTTTTTCCACCAAGTGAGTAAAGACCACTTAATATATTTGAAATGTGCCTTTTAATATCAGAGTATCCAACTTCAACTCCATTTGGCTTAATAAACTTATTTCCAATAGTTTTTATTATAACTAAAATTCCTTTTCCACCACTTCCTTGTGCTGGTTTGATAACAAATCCATTTTCATTTTTTATATAGTGTTTAAAGTTATTAATTTGTACTTGATACTCTATAAAACCTAATAATTCAGGTACAGCAATATTATGTTCTTGTGCAATTTGCTTAGTTTTTAACTTATCGTCAACTAAAGGAAAGTTTTTTCTTTTGTTTAACTTACCTATATAGTTGATATTTCTATTATTCATACCTAGTATACCAAGTTCTTTTAGCTTAAAAGGGTTTGCAAATATCATCTTAATCAACCATTGATTTAAATCTATAAAGTTCACTTAATCTGTATCCACTATATCTTCCAAGTAGTATAATTATTCCAAGTACAGCTAATAAAACCTCAGGAAAATTAAATGTAATAAAGCTAAGTACACTATTTGTCATTGCAAAAAATGCTAGAATTGATACAAGTAGTGAACCACCTCCTTGTAAAAGAACCTCTTTTGGTCCATCTTCTTCCCAAATAATAGACATTCTTTCTATTGTCCAAGCTAAAATGATGATTGGAAAAAATGTAATGCTTGTAGCATACTGAAGTCCTAATTTTTGTGATAATATAGCAACAAATGCCATAATTCCTACAACTACAATTAGTACAGCAGATATCCTTGCTACTAATAAAAGATTTAAATAAGATAAGTATGACCTTACAATAAGTCCAATGGTAACTACTAAAATAAACATCAAAATACCAGGAAGAAGTTGAGTCTCAATAAATGCCATTGACAACAAAATAGGCATAAATGTTCCTGATGTTTTAATTCCTATAAAAACTCGCATAATTACTACCACTAATGCACCAAGAGGTACAAGTAAAAGTAGTTTAAATGTATTTTGAGCTTCATTAGGTAGTACAAACAATGAAAAGTCTAATAGTGTATTTTGGTTTTTTACATCTTTTGATAATGCTGCACTTCTAGCTGGAACAATATTTTTTGTTACAGAAAATCTAACATCTGAATTTCTAACTCCTTCTGCATCTAATAAATACTGAGAACCCCTTTGCCAAATAAAAATATTACTGTTTTTTGATATTTCGCCTTTGTTTATATCAAATAAATGCCATTTATCTTTATAAAAAACTTCAAGCATTGGAGTTAATTCAATATTTCTTTGTCTATCTTTTAAATATAATGCTCCAATTGTTCTTACTTTATATCCCATTTTATCTATTAATTGAACTAAAGTATCTCTTTTTTGTTTATTTGTTTTCATAAAGTTGTTTTTTATCATTGTTGTTGCTTGAGATGGTTCTTTTAAGTTAAACTCTTTTATCAACAGTGATGTAAAACTAACACCATTTGCACTTTTTTCATAAATACTGTTTAATAATGAAGTTGAAGCTTGTACAAATGCAGTTGATACCTCTTTTCTAAAAATCTCTTCATCTATCTCATCTTTTTGTTCTGCTTTAAAAAAAGGATCTTTAATTACATCAATTGAATAGTATAGTACTTGTTCACCTTGAACTTCTCTTTTTGTCCAATTTCCTTTTTTTAAACCATTTATGAAACTATTTGAGTATCCAAAGTTTGCAGAACTTGACTCTTCATTTATAATCATTAATCCATCTTGTTTTGATGGTAAAGTCATAGAAATAGAAGCACTTTGCTCTTTTCTTGCATTAAAAGTAATTTTTGCTTCAATATTCCAAATATTAACCGTTTCATCTTGGAATAAAGGAAAATTAAGATATTTGATTTTGTATGTCATAAGAGACAAGGCTGCAAGAATTAAAAGAAATGAAAAGATGATTATATTATTTTTTGATTTCATTTTTACTCATTTTAGGTTTAGTTATATATTTTTTTGAAACATCGACTAAAAATAGACCATTTAAATAGTTTTTCCCAATTAATACAGGATATGTAAATTTACTTCTGTTTGTTAGTGATACTTCAACAAGTTGGCTAATATTAGCAAGATTTATTTTCATTTGCACAACATATCTTTTTTGATTTTTTGTGCCATGTCGTTTTATTTTTACGATTCTATGTAGTGGAAGATTTTTATTTATTAAATTTCCATCTTTATCTTGTAAATCAAACTTTATCCATTTTTTTCCATCTCTTTCAAACTCTTTTATATTTAAAGCATGAATTGATGTTGTTGTTGCACCTGTATCTATTTTTGCTTTTAATAATATATCTGAAGATGGAATATAAACTTTTTCAGCTGTACCTATTACAATCATAGAGTCCTTTATAACAGGTTTTTTAATTATAATTTTTTTTACAATCTGTTTTATAATTTTAGGCTGTTCCTCTTTTTGTTCTTTTTCTGCACTTTTAATTTCTTGCTCTTTTTTTTCTTTTTTATCAATCTGTTCTTTATTTTCTATTTTTTTATTGGTTTTTTCTTGATACTGTTCTTGTTTAGTAGTATCTTTTATATTATTGTTTGTTGGTGTATTAGTAGCTGCACAACCACTAATAAATGCATATATAGTAAGTGCTGTTATTGTTTTAAGATAACTATTCATTGGTTTACCTTATTATTTAGTATAATTTAAGACTGGAATTATATTATTTTTATTTAAAATTGTAGTAAAAGTAGATAAAAAGAGTTAACTCTCTTTACCATATTTTAAAAACCTAATTTGCTCTAATAGCATATCTGCAAAACCTGATGGTAAACTTTGATTTTGATTTTGTACAGTTTGTACTAAACTTTTTATTTGTTCTTCTGTCATATTTTGAGCATATGGCATAATTGTTTCTTTAATCTTTTCAATAAATTCTTGTTCTTCTTCTTTTGTCATAAATTCAGCTCTCTTAAATAATTTTGAAGATAAAATTATATTGTTTTAACCTAAAATTAGAGTAAAACTCTCTTCTCTTATCTCAATATTAAATAAAAAAACAATATAATAAAAAGTAATTAATTTACATTTAATGTGTTATTTATCTATTTTAAATAACTAAATAAAATACTTACACAAGGAACACTATGTTTAATCCCGTTGTTGTTGCAGTACTACTTATGATTGCTTTGAGTCTATTTAGAATCAATGTAGTTATTGCTTTAATTTTTAGTGCTATTATTGGAGGTTTAGTTTCAGGTTTATCTTTACTTGATACAATTGATGCTTTTAGTAGTGGTCTTGGTGGAGGTGCAAGTATTGCACTTAATTATGCAATGCTTGGGGCATTTGCAGTGGCTATTTCTAAATCAGGAATAACTGATTTACTTGCAAAAAAAATAATTTCAAAAATGAAAAGTGATGCAACTAGGAAAGAGATTATATGGTTTAAGGCTATTTTATTAACTTTGATCTTATTAGCTTCTGTTTCATCTCAAAACTTAATTCCTGTTCATATTGCTTTTATTCCTATTTTGATTCCCCCTTTATTACATGTTTTTGCAGAATATAAAATCGATAGAAGGTTAATTGCATGTATTTTAACATTTGGTTTAACAGCAACTTATATGCTTCTTCCTGTTGGATTTGGAGGAATATTTTTAAATAATATTCTACATAAAAATCTTGTTGAAAATGGAGCTACTATTGCAGTTGAGCAACTTCCTTTAATTATGGCAATTCCAGTTTCGGGTATGTTTTTGGGTCTTTTAGTTGCAATATTTTTTACATATAAAAAGCCAAGAGACTACTCTATTAAAAAAATCAAAGATATTGAACCTGAGAATCAAGAGATGAAAGTTTCATATATTTTTACTGCTTTAGTTGCTATTGTTGCAGCTTTATCTTTGCAATTATATACTAACTCAATTATTGTTGGTTCTCTTGTTGGTTTTATAATTTTTATGATAGGAGGAGTTATAAAAGTAGATGAAACACAAGATGTATTTACTAAAGGTGTTCACATGATGGCAATGATTGGTTTTATTATGATTGCAGCTTCTGGCTTTGCAGAAGTTATGAAAGCAACGCAAGGAATTGAAAGTTTAGTTGCATCTATCTCTTCTGTAATTGGTGATAATAAATCTTTAGCTGCACTATTTATGTTAGTTGTTGGATTACTTGTTACTATGGGAATTGGCTCATCTTTTTCAACTATTCCAATTATTGCAGTAATTTATGTTCCTTTAGCAATGCAGTTTGGCTTTTCTCCTTTAGCAGTTGCTGTTTTAGTAGGGACAGCTGCAGCCTTAGGTGATGCAGGAAGTCCAGCATCTGACTCAACGCTTGGACCCACATCTGGTTTGGGAGTAGATGGACAGCATGATCACATTTGGGATAGTGTTGTTCCAACATTTATTCATTATAATATACCACTAATTTTATTTGGTTGGTTAGCTGCTTTATACTTATAATAAATCTACTACCTTTTTAGGTAGTGGACTTATTATATTTCTAAATACTTCTTATAAATTAAATCTATTTTATTTCATTTTTTAAACTTTTTGATATAATTGCGAAAAAATTGATAGATAGGAAATTTAAATTGGTAGAATTAAGTAAAAAAATTTCAAAACTTGTTGGTAAAACTAATGCAGAGTATGGCTTAATTAAAGAAGGTGATAAGGTATTGGTTGGATTTAGTGGAGGTAAAGACTCTACAACTCTTCTTCATGCATTAAAACATCTACAAAGAGTTGCACCTTTTAAATTTGAATTTAAAGCTGTAACTGTAACTTATGGAATGGGTGAGCAAATACAATTTTTAGCAGATCACTGTAAAAAATATGAAATTGAACATGAAATAGTAGATACTGAAATTTTTGAAATTGCTGGTGAAAAAATTAGAAAAAATTCATCTTTTTGTTCATTTTTTTCAAGAATGAGAAGAGGGTACTTATATACAACAGCACAAGAGCAAGGATATAATAAATTAGCTTTAGGGCACCATTTAGATGATGCAATGGAGTCATTTTTTATGAACTTCTTATATAATGGTGCTTTAAGATCAATGCCTCCAATATATCAAGCAGAAAATGGTTTAGAAGTTATTAGACCACTTATTTTTTGTAGAGAGAGACAACTAAGAGCATTTGCCCAATCAAATGAGATTAGTGTAATTGGAGATGAAGCTTGTCCAGCAATGAGATTTGATATAAAAATGCCTCATGCAAGAGAAAAAACAAAGAAATTGTTAGAACAAATGGAAGAAGAGAATCCTCAAATGTTTATTTCAATGAAAGCTGCATTTAACAATATTCAAACTTCTACATTTTTTCAAAAAGAGTTCTTAGACAATAATAAACAGGATTAATATTGAATATATTAATTTCTTCTTGTCTTTTAGGTGAAGAGGTAAGGTATGATGGAAAAAGTTCAAGTTCTTCTATAAAAAACAAAGAACTCTTTTTAAAAATTATAAAAGAGTTTAATGTTTTTTCTATTTGTCCAGAACTTAGTGGAGGTTTAACAACTCCAAGACCTCCTGCTGAAATAATTAAAGAAAAAGTTATTACAACTAATGGCTTAGATGTAACTTACATGTTTAATCAAGGTGCTTTAAATACTTTATCTTATTGTAAAAAAAATAGCATAAAAATTGCTATATTAAAATCAAACTCTCCTTCATGCGGAAATAGTAAAATTTATGATGGAACTTTTAGTTCAGTATTAAAAGAAGGAGAGGGTGTAACTGCTAAACTTTTAAGAAAAAATGAGATAAAAGTATTCAATGAAAATCAATTAGAACAATTTTGTGACCTTATAAAGAGTAATTTAAAATAGATTATATTATATTAAATAATTATTTTTATATAAGGGAAACAAATGAAAAAATTTCTGATACTCTTGCTATTAAGCACATCTTACTTATTTTCTTTTGATAAAATAAGTATTGGATACTCAACTACTAGTTATGATTCAAATATTTATGATATTTCTTTGATAAAAGATACAAATTATAAACTTTTTAATCTTCCTCTATCTTTAGAGTTTGCATTTGATTATATGGATTCTACAAATAATAGTGATGAACTATATATTACAAGCTTTCAACCAGTGTTAACTTATGATTTTAATGAACAGTTTTTTATTCAAGGTGCTTTAGGAGTTGCTTATTTAAGTAATAAGTCTTTTGAACATAGAAATTTTGGAATGAACTTTCAATTTAAAGAGAGTGTTGTATTTGGTTATAACATAAACAAACATTTATCGACTACTTTAAGATATAATCATATATCAAATGCAGATTTAGATGATGATAATAGTGGTTTAGATATATTTGGTCTTAATTTAATCTATAAGTTTTAAACTTATAGATTTTCATTTACTAAACTAGAAAGTTTTAATGGATCTAATGCACCATTAACTCTTTTTATTTCATTGCCTTCTTTAAATATAGCAATTGTTGGAATTGATTTAATTAGAAACTTTGAAGCTAGTGTTTGTTCTATTTCTGTATTTACTTTTACAAATAATGCTTTTAAAGCATATTTATTTGAAACTTCATTAAAAATTGGAGTCATCATTTTACATGGTCCACACCAAGGTGCCCAAAAGTCAATTATTACTGGAATATCAGAATTTACTACAACATGATCAAATGTTTCTTGTGTTAATTCAATGGGTGTTGTATCTAATAAAGAGTTTTTGCACTCCCCACAGTTTGCTTTTGTATATGAGTCCTTTTTAGGAATCTTATTTACTTTTAAACAGTGAGGACAAACTACATTCATTTTACTCATTATTTATGCCTTTATATTCAATAACATACTTGAAGTTTCATTTTGTGTTTGTATTGCATTTGCGTTTGCGCTGTATGCTATTGTATTTGGAATTTGTGAAGTAATAGCATCAATTAAATCTTGAGTCACTTCTTGGTTTTGAGGATCAGCTACTACATTTGCTACATCTGCAATTGTTTGTGCATTTTGTGTAACTTGTGCTTGTGTTGCAACCATTGCATTTAGGTTCATACTGTTATCAATTCGCATTTTCTACTCCTTGTTCTTTACTTAAAAGAAGCATTTTATTTAAGTTCGCAGCTCTTGCTATTGAAGCATCTGCACTACTTAATCCATCTGGTGCAGTTGAAGCTTTTTGAAGTTTATCTAACTTTGCAATTGCTGCTGCTTCATCTTTTGGTATGGAAGTATCAAGTCTTACATGACCACCCGTAGCATATAATTTCCCATCAGGTCCCATTTGATAAGTATAAGAAATTGCGCCCTTTGTATGTGCAAGAGATGCATGTAACTGCTCATGTGACCTAGTTTTTGAATCAAGATTTTCAAATTTATCTAAAACTCTTTGATAATCTTCTTCATCATAATTTTTGCTATTTGTTAAATTAACTGAATCACTCTTTTCATAAGAAGATTTTGTTAAATCTTCTTTGTCAAGATTTGCAAGTTCTGCTTTTTTTTGAGCAATTTGTTGATAAATTGATGAAACAGTTAAATTATCATTTATTAGCATAACATACTCTTTTTTTAATTTTATTAAGTTTAGCATATTTAATATAGTTTTGTAAAGTATTATAGACAATGAAAAAATTAATAATGGTTAAACTTATTTTGGATATAATTTTTACTATGAAGAATAAATTTTTTAAATCATTATCTTTTAAACTTTTACTTTTAGTAACAATAATAATTTTTGCTTTAATAAGTGCTAGTTTTTTATTTAACTCTCAAATTGATAAACTAAAAAAACAAATTGATAATATATATTTTGGAAATTTTGTTCCTTTGATAACTCTAGATTTAGTTTTGAAAAATTATCAAACTATAATTCAATGCAAAAAAATAACAAATAACAAGTGTAATATAGAAGCAGAAAAAACAGTAATTTTAAAAAATTGGAAAAATTATAATAAATCATATAAAACTAAACAAGAAAGAAAAATTGTAAGTGATATTGATAAATTTATTGTAAACTCTTTTAAGCTTGATAAAATAGAAATTTATGAACTAGTAATAAAACAAATTAATTTTTTAAAGGATCATGAAGTTGATATAGCGTATAAACAAAGAAGGGAGTTTTTAGTTGATTATTCAAGTATGAAGCATTATCTTTTTTATAACTTTATAGCTATAATTATATTTTCTTTTGCTATAATCATTTTTATAATCTATCAAATAATAAAAAAAGATAATCAATTAACAATATTAACAAAAAAATATAAAATCGAATCAATTACTGATTCAATGACAAACTTATACAATAGAAAGTATTTCGATAATATTTTTGATAACTTACCTTTTATTTCAAATGCAAATAATTGGAAAAGTGCTTTTATTATGGTAGATATTGATTTTTTTAAGCAGTACAATGATACATATGGTCATGATTTAGGTGATCAAACATTAAAAAAAGTTGCATCTGCTTTAAAAGAGTACTTTAACAAAGAGTATGAATATGTTTTCAGACTTGGTGGCGAAGAGTTTGGAGTAGTTTTATTTGATACTGATGAAGATATTTTAATTGAATGTTTAACAGATATAAATAAAAAAATAATTAGTTTAAATATTGAACATAAAACAAGTAAAATTTTAAATATTGTATCAATTTCAACTGGTGCAGTAATTTATGAGCCTAACAGTTATATTTCAGCAAATAAATTGTATAAAATTGCTGATGAAAACTTATATAAATCAAAACAAAATGGTAGAAACCAGTTTACACTTTAAAAGGAGAGTAATTGACTTTTTTATTTAATAAAAATAATCATTTTAACTTAGCAAATACAGTGACATTTTTTAATATCGCTTCAGGTATTTTGGCTATTTATTTTCTTACACACAATCAGTTTTTTGGAGCAGCACTTTTTGCTTGGCTTGCAGGTGGATTTGATATCTTAGATGGAAAGATTGCCAGAAAATATAATCTATCTACAGATTTTGGGATTCAGCTTGATTCTTATGCAGATTTTTTATCTTTTGTTATTGTTCCTACAATGTTTATATATTTTGCAATAATTGATGGTAAGGAGCTTATTTTATTTACACCATTAGTTGTGTTTGCGTTTATTTTTTATATTATTTCAGGACTTAGACGATTGATTCAATTTAATTTAAATGCAGATGTTGGAGAAGTAGAAAAGTATTTTACAGGAATACCTACTCCTTTAGGTGCTATTTTACTTTGGGGTGTTTATCTTATTTGGTTAAGTGGATTTATTTCAGAAGAGTTTGTTCTTATTTCGATGATAATAATTGGCTATTTATTAAATTCAAAAATTAAAATTCCCCACCCATAATGGAAAAAGTAGTTGCAATAGACTTAGGCTCAAACTCATTTAGAGTTTTAGTCTATGATTGTTTAAATCATAAAATTATTTCAGAATTTAATCAAGTTGTTGGAATGGCTGATGGTTTAGTTGATACTGGAATTATCTCCAAAGAAGCACAAGAAAGAGTAGTTGAGGCAATTAACTATTCAAGTGAGAAACTAAATTATAATCCTAAAGAAGCAATTTGTGTTACAACAGCAGCTATGAGAATGGCAAATAACTCAAATGAAGTTCTTCAATATTTTTTAAGAAAAACTGGTGCCAAGTTTAAAATTATAGATGGGAATGAAGAAGCTAGACTTACTTTACTTGCAGTAAAATATGCACTAAAAAGAGAAAAACTAAAATCAGAAAAATTTGTTTTACTTGATATTGGTGGAGGTTCTACTGAAATTATAGTAAATACTAAAAATGATTATAAAGCCCATAGTTTTAATTTTGGTATAGTAACTTTAACTCAAAAATTTAGTGACTATAAACTCTTAGAAGAGAGTTTAAATTTAAGAAAAAAAGAGATTAGAAACTTTATTGATACTTTACAAATAGATTTAGAAGAGTATACTTTCGTAGCAACAGCTGGTACACCTACTACTATTGCTACAATTAAACTAGGCCAAGATTTTTTTCATTATGATAAAAATCTAGTTAATGGAACAATTGTAGATTTAAATGACTTAAATGAGTGTTTAGAGCTTTTCAGAAACTCTTCAAAACAAACAATCACAAGTCTTGTTGGAAGTGGAAGAGTTGAGTTTATTGAAGTTGGCGTATATATTTACAAAGCTATATTTGAAGCATTAAATAAAAAAGAATCAATTGTTTTAGATGATGGTTTAAGAGAGGGTGTAGCTATTAATCAATGTTTATTAAAATAAATTATGATAATAGTCTTACACTTTGTTCTTGAACAATATTAGCTTGTGAAACTGCTAAATAACCTACATTTGCAAAGAGATTATTTTTTGTAAAATCACTTGCTTCTTTACCAAAATTTACATTATTAGTTTGATTATTCGTAACTAAATCGTGTTGTTGCTTTAATATATCTTTTGCATTTTCTTGAATTTGTTGTGATGTTTGTTCGAATTGATTAGATAAATCATTTAAGTACTTTTCACTTGTATTAAGTTTACCTACAATAGTATTTACAGTCTCTTCATTATTTAAATCACTATTTTGTATATCATTTGCTAACTCATTTGATATTACAGGTGTATTTACTTTATTTATTTCTAAGTAAGCCTCTTTTGTATCAATTGTAAAATTACTATTTTCTTGATTTGAGTCTTGTGTTGATAGTATAGTCTCTTTTTTGTATTTTGTTTCAAGGGCAATAGAAGTAAAATCTTTTAATTGATTTGTAAGTTGCTCTTTTAGTTGATTTTTATCTTCAATATTATCATCAACTAGTGTTCTTTTTACATCTGAAAGTATATCTTGCTGTTTTTCAATTGCATTTTTAGCAATAGAAGTTATTGCAATACCTTCATTAAATGTTTGTAGTGAGTTTGATAATTCATCTCTTTTAAGATTATATGCTTCACTTATAGATAAATTTAGTGCATCATTAGAAATAGGTTCAATTCTACTGTTTTGAGAAGTTCTATTTAACTGCTGTTGAGGCAAAGAATTGAGATTTGAAACATTACTACTAATACTATTTACATCCATAATGTGTAACTCCTAGTTTATATCTAACTATTTTACTTAAAAATTACTAAATTTTAGCTAAATTAAATAGCCAAAGATACTGATTAAAGGCAGTTTAATGAATGTTTTTGTACAATTTACGCTTTAATTAAACGAGGGAGAAAGAATTATGAAAATGACTGGCGCAAAAATGGTTATAGAATCATTACACCAAGAAGGGGTTAAAACTGTTTTTGGTTACCCTGGGGGCGCTATTATGAATGTCTATGATGAAATATATAAGCAAAATCATTTTGAACATATTTTAAATAGACATGAACAAGCATCTATACACGCAGCAGAAGGTTACGCAAGATCAACAGGAAAAGTTGGTGTTGCAATAGTTACAAGTGGACCAGGATTTACAAATGCAGTAACTGGTCTTGCAACTGCTTATATTGATTCTATTCCTCTCGTCGTTATTTCAGGACAAGTTCCAACTGCTATAATAGGGACAGATGGTTTTCAAGAAATTGATGCAGTAGGTATTTCAAGACCATGTACTAAGCATAACTATTTAGTTAATAAAATTGAAGACTTACCAAGAATCATAAAAGAGGCATTTCATATTGCAAGAACTGGAAGACCAGGACCTGTACATATTGATATTCCAAAAGATATTACAGCAGAGATGGGTAACTTTGAGTATCCAAAAGAGATTAATTTGCCTACATATAAACCAACGGTAAACTATAATAAAAGACAATTAAAAAAAGCAATGACTGCTATTTCAAAATCAAAAAAGCCTTTATTATATGTTGGTGGAGGAGCAATATTAGCAAATTGTGGACATGAAATAAGAGAATTTGCAAAAAAAGCCAATATACCAGTTGTTGAAACTCTTATGGCAAGAGGTATTATGGGTCATGATAATCCATTATTAATTGGAATGTTAGGTATGCATGGTGAGTTTGCTGCTAATATGGCAGCATATGAAACTGATCTTTTAATTTCATTGGGAGCAAGATTTGATGATAGAGTAACTGGAAGGCTTGATGAGTTTGCATCAAAAGCAAAAGTTATACATGTAGATATTGATCCAGCAACTATTGCTAAACTTGTAAGAGCTGATTATCCTATTGTAGGGGATTTAAAAGTTACTGTTGAGGGCATGGTAAATACTATGGGTGATTTTGAATTTAATGATTATACAAACTGGGTTGCTTTACTTAAAGAGTATAGAGAAAAAGAGCCTTTAAGATATATTGATTCAAATACTGTTATTAAGCCTCAATGGCCAATACAAAGGGTTGGTGAGATTTTAGGAAGTAAAGCTATTGTTTCAACTGATGTTGGTCAACATCAAATGTGGACAGCACAATTTTATCCATTCTCTTTTCCAAGACAGTTTATAACTAGTGGTGGTTTAGGAACAATGGGATTTGGTCTTCCTGCTGCAATGGGTGTTGCAAAAGGTAATCCTGATAAAATTTCAATTAATTTTACAGGTGATGGTTCAATATTGATGAATATTCAAGAACTTATGACTTGTGTTGAATCTAATCTGCCAGTAATTACTATTATTTTAAATAATAACTATTTAGGAATGGTAAGACAATGGCAAACTATGTTTTATGAAAACAGAATATCAGAAACTGATCTTTCAATGCAACCAGATTTTAAAATGCTTATAGAAGCATTTGGTGGGGTTGGATATAGAGTTTCAACAAAAGAAGAGTTTGACAAAGCATTAAAAGATGCTATTGAAAAGAGAAAACCAGCAATGATTGAAGTTATCGTTGAAAGAAATGAAGAAGTTTTACCAATGGTTCCAAATGGGCATGCTTTAAATGAAATGACACTAATAGGAGATAATAATGAATAATTTTAACCATTACTATGATACAGAAACCATAAGACAAGTTATCTCTGTGATTGTTTTAAATGAGCATAATGCTTTATCAAGAATAGTTGGACTTTTTTCAGCTCGTGGATATAATATCGATTCATTAACAGTTGCTCCTATTTCAGGAACACAATACTCTAGAATGACTATTGTCACTACAGGTGATAAAAGAATTATTGATCAAATTGTAAAACAATTAAATAAATTAATTCCTGTACTTAAAGTAAATGAACATAGAAATGTTATAGAAAAAGAAACAGTATTAGTTAAAATACCAATTGATCAACCAATAAGTGATGTGGAAGTTATCGCAAGGGCTTATAATGGACACATTCAAAATGTTACAGATGATGCTATTGTAATATCTGCAACAGATGAACCACATAGAATAGCAAACTTTACAAATATAATGAATACAAGATTTAACCCACTTGAAGTTGTTAGAAGTGGTGTTGTTGCAATGGAAAGATAGAAGAAAACTCTTCTATCTTCTTTTGCTTGAAAGGATAAAAATGAATTTAAAAAATATAACTCAAGCATTAGATATTAAATGTGAATATGATTTAGAAATTACTTCTTTAAATACACTATTAGATTCAAATAAAAATGAACTAACTTTTTTAGAAAATAAAAAATATATTAATGATTTAGAAAAAACAAAAGCAGCAGCTGTTTTTGTTAAACAAGAGTTTTTAGATAAAGTACCTCAAAATACAATTGCTTTAGTTTGTGAAGAGCCATATGTAGCTTTAGCAAAAGCTAGTAAATATTTTGCTCCAAATATAGTAGAAACTATAGGTAAAGATGCAATTATTGGTGAAAATACTAAAGTACTAGATAATGTATATATAGGAAAAAACACACAAATAGGTAATAATTGTACAATTATGCCAGGTGTTTTTATTGGAGATAATGTAAAAATAGGCAATAATACTATTTTGTATCCAAATGTGTGCATTTACAGAGATTGTGAAGTTGGAAGTGATTGTATAATTCATGCTGGAACTATAATAGGTAGTGATGGTTTTGGATTTGCGATTTCTGGAGCTGATTATATAAAAATTTATCAAAATGGAAATGTTATTATAAAAAATAATGTAGAAATTGGTTCTAATTGTGCAATTGATAGGGCTGCATTTAAATCTACAATAATTGAAGATAATGTAAGACTTGATAATTTAGTACATATTGCACATAATTGTAAGCTAGGAAAGGGTACAATTCTTACTGGACAAGTGGGTCTTTCAGGTTCAACGATACTTCATGAATATGTAGTAATGGGTGGACAAAGTGCTACAGCAGGGCATTTGGAAATTGCTCCATTTACAACAATAGCTGCAAGAGGCGGAGTAACTAAAAGTATTACTACTCCTAAAAAGTTTTGGGCAGGATTTCCTTTAATGGAACATAAAACATGGCTAAGACTTCAAGGTAAAATATCAAAACTTTTGAAAAAATAAAGGCTTTAAAATAGTTAAAAAAATATTATCACTAATTTTTCTTTTTATAATTTTTTATTTAGAGTACTCAATATTTGTTTCAACACAACAAAGTGTTGGAAAAATAGGGTATATATTTGCACAAATGTCACATAATTATTTTGGATATCTATCATATGTATATCTATTTTTATTTTTATATCCTTTATATTTAATAAACTATAAAGAGTATTTTGACTTAGGGGATTTTTCTTTAAAAGTAATGGTTATGTTACTTTTATTATTTAGTTCTTTAACTTTACAAGCACTAGTTGTAACAACAAAACAGCATAGTGGATTAATTGGAAATATAATTGTAAGTGATTTAAGTCCTTTTATTGGAAATGCTGGCTTATGGATTTTTGTATTAGTTGGATTTGTTATTACTTTTACAGTTATTTTTGAAAGTAATGATATATCTATTAATTCAATTAAAAATAAAATGCCTACTTTTTCATTACCTAAGACAAATGAAAAGCAAAATAGTGCAAATCGAGCAAAAATTAAAAAAGCCGAAGAGACAAAAAGAAAATTAAAAAATAAAGCTTCTAACAAACAAAACTCTTATAATGAAACTATTAGTGTGAAAGAAGTAGGGGATACAGCAGAAATTTTTATTGAGCCAACACTTGATAATATTGAAAAATTAGAAGAGTTAAAAGATATAATTAAAGAAGAAAAACAAGAAAATATTAATGCTTCTAATAAAGATTTAGAAAACTTAGAAGAGATAAGTTCAATAGAAGAACTTACAACACAACATGGAATTATTGTTGATGAATTAGAAGAGAATAAAAAACTTTTAGAAGATATAGAGTTAGGAAAAACTGAAAAACCAAAAAATTTCGAGTTACCTCCTACAAAGTTTTTTCAAAACTCACCAAAAGATAAAAAATCAAAGGTTTCAGAAGCAGTAATTGATCAAAAAATTGGTGATTTATTAGAAAAACTTCTAATGTTTAAAATTGAAGGTGATGTAGTAAGAACTTATACAGGACCTGTTGTAACAACTTTTGAGTTTAAGCCAGCACCTAATGTAAAGGTGTCAAAAATCTTGAATTTACAAGACGATTTAGCGATGGCATTAAAAGCACAAACAATTAGAATTCAAGCTCCAATCCCAGGTAAAGATGTTGTTGGAATTGAAGTTCCAAATGAAGATATGCAAACAATTTTTATTAAAGAGTTACTTGAGAGTGAAATTTTTCAAAACTCAAAATCTCCTTTAACGATGATTTTAGGTAAAGATATTGTGGGAAAACCTTTTATAACAGATCTTAAAAAACTTCCACATTTACTAATTGCAGGAACTACAGGTTCTGGAAAATCAGTTGGTATCAATGCAATGATTTTATCTCTTTTATATAAGAATTCGCCAGATAATTTAAAACTTGTAATGATAGATCCAAAAATGTTAGAATTTTCTATGTACAATGATATCCCACATTTATTGACACCAGTTATTACAAAACCAACTGATGCAATTAATGCTTTATCAAATATGGTTGCAGAGATGGAAAGAAGATATACATTGATGTCTCAAACAAAAACTAAAAATATAGAAAATTATAATGAAAAAGCAAAAAAAGATAAGTATGAGCCATTTCCTTATATTGTAGTAGTTATTGATGAGTTGGCAGATTTAATGATGACAAGTGGAAAAGATGTAGAACACTCAATTGCAAGATTAGCACAAATGGCAAGGGCAAGTGGAATTCACTTAATTGTAGCAACACAAAGACCTTCTGTTGATGTTGTTACAGGTTTAATTAAAGCAAATTTACCTAGTAGATTATCATATAAAGTAGGGCAAAAAGTTGATTCTAAAATTATTTTAGATTCAATGGGAGCAGAATCATTGCTTGGAAGAGGGGATATGTTATTTACTCCTCCTGGTATGTCTGGACTAGTAAGAATACATGCTCCTTGGTCTATGGAAACAGAAATAGAAAAAGTTGTTGAATTTTTAAAAGAGCAAAAAGAAGTCGAATATGATATGAATTTTGTAAAAGATAGAAACTCTTCTAATATATCTGATTCAAGTGGAATTGAACTTGGTGAACTTGATGAATTATATGAAGATGCAAAGCAAGTGGTTTTAACAGATAAAAAAACTTCTATTTCATATATACAAAGAAAGCTAAGAATTGGTTACAATCGAGCTGCAACGATAGTTGAACAATTGGAAAAATCTGGTGTATTATCAGAAGCAAATGCAAAAGGCAATAGAGAAATTCTTATTTAATACTACTTACTTGAATAAATAACAAAAATAACAACAGACTTTTATTTTGTTTATGTTAAAATTAATAAAATATATATAAAGGAGTATGTTATGAATACAAGTATTGTAGGAAGACACATAGAATTAACAGAACCAATCAAAGATTATATTAATAGTTCAGTAGAGATTTTTAAAAAATATAATTTAGATATAATATCAGTTAACTCAATAATTGCACAAGATGAAAAGAACGGGAAAAAAGCATTTACATTTGAGTTTACAATAAATGTTGCACATCTTGATACAATTGTTGTAAAACAAAAAGATAAAGACTTATACTCTGCAATTGATATTGCAGTAGATAGAGTTAGTAAAGTATTAAGAAGACATCATGATAAAATTACTACTCATAAAGCAACTAAATTAACAGAAGTTGAGGCTGCTGCTGTTGAAGATCAAATTGCTGTAGAGCTTGAAAAATTTGAAAATGAAATAATTCCAGTAAAATTGGCTTCATATAAACCAATTGATATTGAAGAAGCATTGGAAGATTTAAAAGCTGGTGAAGATTTATTTAAAGTATTTTATGACAAAGATGACAATTTAAGAGTACTTTATAGAACAAAAGTTGAGGGTAAATTTGGTCTATATTAATAGACTAAGTAAATCTTCGCTATTAAGGTATTAGCTTTTGCTAATACCTTTTTTAATTTTAAATATTAGGATATAGTTTAAATGGAAAAACAACTAAAAAAAATTGCTTTAATTGGACAACCAAACGTTGGTAAAAGTTCACTTTTTAATAGAATTGCAAAAAAAAGAATTGCTATTGTATCAGATTTAGCAGGTACTACAAGAGATATTAGAAAACATGAAGTTGAAATACTAGGAAAAGAAGCTTTAATGCTTGATACTGGAGGTATTGACGAAACAGATGATGCAATATTTAGTAATGTAAAAAGAAAAGCAGTTGAGTGTGCAAAAGAAGCTGATATAATACTTTTTATGGTAGATGGCAAAAAAATACCTGATGATAAAGATAAAGAACTATTTTATGAGCTTCAAAACCTTGGTAAAAAATTGGCACTAGTTGTTAATAAAATAGATAATGATAATGAAAAAGAGAGACTTTGGTCTTTTTATGAGTTTGGAATTGATGATAATAATCTTTTTGGAATTTCTGTATCTCATAATAGAGGAACAAAAAGACTTTTTGATTGGATAGCTGAAGAGTTACCAGAAATAGAAGAAGAATCTAACAATAGTGATATTATAGACTTTAAAGAGTTAGATACTGGAATTGAAGATTTTATAAATCCAGAAGATGATATAAATAAAAAAGTTGAAAGTAATGATATAAATGTAGCTATTATTGGAAGAACAAATGTTGGTAAGAGTTCTATTTTAAATGCTTTAATCGGAGAAGAGCGTTCTGTTGTTTCTCCTATATCTGGGACTACTGTTGATCCAGTTGATGAATCTTTTGAATATAAAGATAAAAAAATTACATTTGTTGATACTGCTGGTCTTAGAAGAAGAGGTAAAATAGAAGGAATTGAAAAATTTGCATTAATGAGAACAAAAGATATGTTACAAAAAGCAAATTTAGCATTAGTTGTACTTGATGCTTCTGAAGAGTTATATGATTTAGATGAAAAAATTGCAGGATTAGTTGATCAATATGGCCTTGGAACTATAATTGTTTTAAATAAGTGGGATGAGAATATAGAGACTTTTAAAGAATTAGAAACTAAAATAAGAAGAAAATTTAAGTTTTTATTGTATGCTCCAATTATTGCAGTATCTGCAAAAACTGGAAGAAGTATTGAAAGACTAAAAGATAAAATAATTGAAATATATAACAACTATTCGCAAAGAATACCTACTTCTGTGTTAAATAAAATAGTAGAAGAAGCACTAGTAAGACATGCACTTCCTAGTCCTAATGGAAACTATTTAAGAATATATTATGCAACACAATTTGAATCAAATCCACCTAGAATTGCACTTATTATGAATAAACCTAATTTATTACACTTCTCATATAAAAGGTATCTTATTAATTATTTAAGAGATAAGATTAATTTTGAAGGTACTCCAATACATATAATTGTAAGAAAAAAAGGTGAAAGAGAAGAAGATAATTCAAATGATACTTATTTTCAAGGTTAATAAACAATGAAAAAAATATATTTGCTAAATAATCTTTCTTTTAATAATATTGAAAATTTAGAGGTTTTCAAAATAAAATATATAAAAAAAGATATCGATTTTAGCAAATATGATGCAATTATTTTTACTTCAAAAAATGCTGTTTATTCAGTAGACTCTTTTTCAAGTGATTGGAAAAATATTCCTTCTTATGCAATTGCACCAAAAACAGCAAAGATTATTGAAAGTTTGAATGGAAAAGTTGAATATATAGGAAAAAGTGGTCATGGGAATGATTACGCAAAAGAGTTAATTACTCACTTAAAAAATAAAAAAACTTTATATTTAAGAGCTTCAAAAACAGTATCTAATCTTATATCAATTTTAAAAGAAAATAAAATAAATATTGATGATGAAATTATATATGAAACTACTTGTAATGATGAATTAGAAAAAAAAGATTTTGAATTAAACTCTATTTTTATTTTTACTTCACCATCAAGTGTAGAGTGTTTTTTTAAAAAATTTGATTGGCACCATAGTTTTACTGCCATTGTAATTGGAAATACTACATCTAAGTTTTTACCAAAAGAAGTTGATTTTCTTGTAAGCTCATCTACGAGTGTTGAAGAGTGTGTAAAACTTGCGCAGAAACTTTAGTTTTAATCTTTACTTCAACCACATTTAGCTAAAATAAATTCATCTAAGTAGTACGGGATTTCCATTGTTGAGGGTCCGATACTTTATTTGTGTGAGTATTGTAATACTATGGTGTGTAATGCTTCTTTTGTTTGCATTCCTAAAATAGTGTTCTTACTCCTATCGTTGGCTTTTGTGGGCCATTTGATGGTTAACGGCTACTTGGGTATTTAAACTACAAATTTTAAGGAAATCTAGTGAATATATTAATTCTTGGGAGTGGTGGAAGAGAGTATTCCATAGGTCTTAGTATCTACAAAGAAAAAAAACATAATTTATTTTTTATGCCAGGAAATGGTGCTACTGAAGATTTAGGTAAGAATATTAATATAAAAGATTATAAAGAGTTGGCTTTTTGGGCAAAAGAAAATAATATTGATTTAACAATTGTTGGTCCTGAAGCTCCATTAGTTGATGGTGTAGTTGATATATTTAAAAAAGAAAATTTAACTATTTTTGGACCAAGTAAAGCTGCAGCAAAACTTGAAGGTTCAAAGGTTTATATGAAAAATATACTAAAAAAATATAATATTCCAACAGCTGCTTTTTTAGAAACAAATAATGAAAATGAAGCTCATAGTTTTATTGATACTATGAATGAACCAATAGTTGTAAAAGCAGATGGTTTATGTGCAGGTAAAGGTGTAATTATTGCTCAATCAAAAGATGAAGCAAAAAAAGCAGCCTCTGACATGTTAAGTGGAGACTCTTTTGGTGATGCAGGTACAAATGTTGTTATTGAAGAGTTTTTAGATGGATATGAACTATCTATTTTTGCAATTTGTGATGGTGAAAATTATAAAATATTACCAGCAGCTCAAGACCATAAAAGAATAGGTGATGGTGATACTGGTCCTAATACAGGTGGAATGGGTGCTTATGCTCCAACACCACTTGTTAATGAAGATATCTATAAAAAAGTAGAAGAAAGAGTAGTAAAACCAACTCTTGATGGTATGAAAAATGAAGGAGCACCTTTTGAAGGTGTTCTTTTTATTGGTGTGATGGTAGTAAAAGGTGAACCAATTATTTTAGAGTACAATGTAAGATTTGGTGATCCTGAGTGCGAAATATTAATGCCTTTACTTGAAACACCTGTTTCTGAACTTTTTTATAAAGGTGCTACTAAAGATTTAGATTCATTAGATATAAAAATTAAAGATGAATTTAGTGTTGGTGTTGTTATGGCAAGTGGAAACTACCCATATTCAAGTAGTGCGCCAGCAGAAATTATCATTGATAATATAGTAGATGAAGATATACTTAATAATACTCATATTTCATTTGCTGGTGTATCAAAACAAGATGGTAAGCTAATGGCAACTGGTGGAAGAGTTTTAGTTTGTGTAGGCTTTGGGAAAACAATTAAACAAGCAAGAGATAGGGCTTATTTATTATGTGGACAAGTTCATTTTGCTGGTAAGAAATGTAGAACTGATATTGCATATCAAGCATTGAAGTAGGTATAAATGAGTGAATTAAATAATTCAAATTTAGAATTAGCTTCTTTAAGATCTAGAGCACTAGCTTTTGTAATTGATGATTTATTAATTACTTTTCTTATTGTTATCGTATTTTGGGATACTATTGTAACAACTACTGATGATCCTGCTGTTGTTTTAGCAATTATGAATCAATTTCTTTGGCCAGTTTTATTTGTAAAGTTTATTTACCATTCTCTTTTTGTTTGGTATTATGGTGCAACTGTTGGAAAGATTATAGTTAAAATTAAAGTAATTGATTATAATCATTTAGGAAGAGTATCTTTGCTTAATTCTATGTTTAGATCAGCAGGGCGGATATTAAGTGAAATGTTTTTTTATATAGGATTTTTATTAGGTTTTTTTAGTGAAGGTAGACAAACATTTCATGATAAAATTGGTAGGACGCTAGTAGTTGATGTTTAAAAAATTAGTTTTTATATGCTTACTTGCACTATGTACTTCAAGTAGTGCAAAAGAAGTAAATGATGATAAGTTTCAAATGGTTGCTAACAAAGTTGATAGTGAAAATGATTTAATTACTGCATATGGTGATGTTGTAATTTTTTCATCAAACTATTATGCTAGTGCGCAAAAGGTTATTTATAATAAAAAAAATGAAACATTTGAGTTTTTTGATGATGTTTTAATTATCAAAGACAATAAAATTCAAACTCAAAGTGATTATGCCTTTTTAGATAATAAAACAAATGCATTATTTCAAAAACCTACTTTGATTTTTGAGGGTGAAACAAATCTTTGGATAAACTCAACAAAATCTAATAAAAATGATGAAATGGTTTCTTTGGAAAAATCTATACTTTCAAGTTGTGATTGTGAAGACCCTGATTGGAGTATTAGAGTATCTAGTGCTGAATATAATTCAGAAACCAAATGGCTTAGTACTTTTAATACAAGACTTTATATTAAAGATATTCCAGTTTTATATACACCTTACTTTGGTTTTTCAACTGATAGAACCAGAAGAACAGGTCTTTTGATTCCTACAATAGGATATGGTAGTGATGAAGGTTTTATGTATAAACAACCTATATTTATTGCACCTGCACCAGATTATGATATTGAACTTGTTCCTCAATATCGTTCAAAAAGAGGTAAGGGCTTAAATACTTACTTTAGATATGCAGATTCACAATATTCAACTTTAGAAGTTGGTGCAGGTTTTTTCAAAGAAGATAGTGATTATTTTGAAGAAAATGAATTAGAAAATCAAAATCACTATGGGTGGAATATTGACTATGTAAGAACAAAACTTTTTTCAGGTGAAGATTCGCAAGATGGGCTATTTGTAGATATTTCATGGTTAAATGATATTGAATATAGAAATTTAGAAGATAGAGTTAGTGATGATGAAGACAATGAAAAAAAGATTGAATCTAAAATAAACTATTTTTATAATACTTCAAAATATTATACAGGGCTATATTTTAGACATTATCTTGATACTTCTAAAGAATCAAATGCAAAAACAATGCAAGAGTTACCTCAAGCACATTTTCACAAATATTCTCAGCCAATTATTTTAGATAATTTATTGTATTCAACAGATGTTAGATTTACAAACTACTATAGAGAAGAGGGAATTACAGCTAACAGGTATGATATAAGTGTACCTATTTCTTACTCTATGTCTTTTTTTGATGATTATTTGCAACTAACACTTAAAAATGAAACGGTAATTAATCACTTGAAATATGATGATACTACTACTAATTTAGAAGATGGAACTTTTATTGAAAATATTACTAGTGTTGGAGTTAGTACAGACTTACTTAAGCCTTACGAAAACTTTTTGCACACTGTAAATTTAGGTGCTGCTTATGTAGATGCTAAAACAATTGAAGATGATGGAGATTTATATAGTATAAATAATACTACTTCTGAATTGAACTTTTTTCCAATATCAAAAACAAAAAGAAGTGTTCAACTTAGTTTAAACCAATCAATTTATGATAATGAAGACTTAAAACAAATTATTAATCATAAATTAAAACAGTCAATCATCTTTGATGAGTTTGATGATCCAAAACTTGATAATATGGAAAATGAATTAATTTATAACTATTTTCTAGGAAGAGTTTCTAATAAAATCATTTATAATCACCAAGATAACGCTTTTATTGAAAACTCTACTTCTTTTTCACTTAATTATAATGATTTTAGTCTAAGACTTGGGTACTATATGTCAAAAGATACTCCAAATTCAGGAAAAGAAGATTTAGAATCATATAGAGTTGATGCAAACTATAAAATATCAAGAGATTATAGTGTTGGTTATTATACAAATTATAATTTAGAAGAGAATATGAGAACAAAACAAGGTGTTCTATTCTCTATAAATGATATTTGTTGGAGATTAGATTTTAAATTTGAAAAAGAGATGGAAGCAAGTTCTAGCAAATTATATGATAGAAAAGAACAAGATGTTCTTTATGTACAATTTTTACTAAAGCCAATTGGTGGATTAGAACAAGAGTACAATTTAAGAAAAAGAGAGAATTAATATAAATGCAAAATGAGCAAATATATTTCAAAAATAGAGATGTAGCTGCTTTTAGATTACTTGATGTATTACCAATTGAAAGTATGAAACTAGAAGATTGGACAGTTTTTGCAACTTCATATGGTGGAGTTCCAATTGCAAAAATAATAGCAAATAAACTTGAATCAAACTTTGATTTGATTTTATCAAGTAAAATAATGGCTCCAAATAATGAAGATTGCGAAATAGCTATTGTAACTGAATCAGAAGAGGTTGTAATTCATGAAGAACTTGCAAAAGCTTTTGAAATCAGTTTAGATTTTATATTCGCAAAATCTAAACAAATCTATGACAAAGAACTAATGAAAACTGTTAAATTATACAGAAAAGATAAAAGAATAGAGAATTTAACAAATAAAAATGTATTATTAGTAGATGAGGGTTTAAATACAGGACTTACGATGATGGCTTGTATTAAAACAGCAATTAATTTAGGTGCAAAGTCTGTATCTGTTGCAACACCAATCTTACCAAGTGCTAGTGTTCCAACAATAGAGTCAATTGCTGATGATTTATATTATGTTAAAAAATTAGATCATTTTGTTTTTATAGATTTTTATTATGATAAACTAGAAAATATTAATTTTGAAGATATAAAAAATATTAAATAAAAGGAAAAGTATGTCAACAGTGTGTGAGTTTGAATTAAATGGAAAAGATGAAATATTTGAATTTAATAAAGTAGCAAAACAAGCTAATGGATCAGTATTAGCAAGATTAGGAAATGCAGTTGTATTAGCAACAGTAGTAAGTGAATTTGATAATCCAGTAGAAGAGGATTTTACACCATTAACTGTTCAGTATGTAGAAAAAACATATGCTGCTGCTAAGCTTCCAGGCGGATTTATAAAAAGAGAAGCAAAACCAAGTGAATTTGAAACTTTAACTTCACGAGTAATTGATAGAAGTTTAAGACCACTTTTCCCAAAAGGATATGTATATCCTACAACAATTACTGTTATGGTTCTAAGTGCAGATAGAGATGTTGATTTACAAGCATTGGCTTTAAATGCAGCTAGTGCAGCTTTATATACTTCAAACTTACCTATTAAAAAATCTATTGCAGGTGTAAGAATTGGAAAAATCAATAATGAATATATTGTTAATCCTACTGCTGATCAAATGCAAGAATCTACACTAGATTTATATGTAGCTGGTTCTAAAGATGAATTACTAATGATTGAAATGAAATCAATTTCAAGTGAAGAGATGGTTGAAGTTGATATTGAAGCTTTCACAAAAATTCATAAAACTAATGAAGTAAATGAAGATGATCTTGTAGAAGCAATAGAAGTTGCACAAAATGTATTAAAAGAAGTTAATACAACTTATGAAAATGGATTTGAAACTGTTTGTAAAGAACAAAAAAGTGTTGAACTTGTTGAGTTTACTATTGATGAGGCAATTATCAATAATGTAAGAACTAACTATAATGCAAATGTAAAAGATGCTATTAAAAAACTTGCAAAAAGTGAAAGAGCAGTAGAATTAAAAGAGCTTGCAAAATATATCTTGGAAAAAGAGTATAAAGAAAATGAAGATATAAATCTTGCTCAAGTTTATGAAGCAGTTTCAATTGTAAAAAAAGAGATTGTAAGAAAAATGATCGTTGAAGATAAAGTAAGAGCTGATGGAAGAGGGCTTAAAGACGTAAGACCTATTTCTATAGAGACTAATATACTTCCTTCAACTCACTCTTCTTGCTTATTTACAAGAGGTGAAACTCAAGCTTTAGTAGTAGGAACAATCGCAGGGCCAAAAGATGGACAAATGTATGAAGTTTTAACAGATAAATCTACATCTATGGAAAATTTTATGGTACATTATAATTTTCCAGGTTTTTCAGTTGGCGAAGCAAAACCTATGTTTGGAGTAGGTAGAAGAGAATTAGGTCATGGAAATCTTGGTAAAAAAGCCTTAGAAGCTACAATTGATAAAGATTTTAATGAAACAATTAGATTAGTATCTGAAATACTTGAATCAAATGGTTCTTCTTCTATGGCTACAGTTTGTGGTGGTTCTTTAGCACTTAAAGCAGCAGGTATCCCAATCTCTGGTTTAGTTGCTGGTGTTGCAATGGGAATGGTAGTAGAAGATAATAACTATTCAGTTTTAACTGATATTATGGGTCTTGAAGATCATGATGGAGATATGGATTTTAAAGTTGCAGGTACAAGTGAAGGTATTACAGCACTTCAAATGGATATTAAATTAGGTGGAATAGAACTTAGTGTATTAAAAGAAGCATTACTTCAAGCAAAAGAGGGAAGATTACATATTTTAAATCTTATGGAAGAGGCTGCAAAAGAAATAGTTCCAAGTGATGCTTTACCATTAGTTGAACAATTTGCAATTGATCCAGGTAAAATAATGGTTGTAATTGGTAAAGCTGGTTCAACTATAAAAGAAATAATTGAAAAATTCTCTGTTTCAATTGACTTAGATAGAGATAGTGGAAATGTAAAAGTAAGTGGAGAACACAAACAGAATGTACTTGATGCTTGTGAGCATATAAAAACAATTTCAAATAATGCAACTTCTAGAAAAGAAAGTGGCAAAAATATTGATTTTGGTAAGCTTTATACACCAGAAGAAGTATTAGAAGGTAAAGTTGAAAGAATAACAGACTTTGGTGCATTTATATCTTTACCAAAAGGCGGAGAAGGTCTACTACATATATCAAAGATCTCAAAAGAGAGAGTTAAAAATGTTTCAGATGTATTAAGCGTAGGAGAAGAAGTAAAAATTAAAGTATTAAATGTGAAGAAAGATAGAATAGAATTAGCTTCAACACTATTGTAAAAATTTTAATACTAAATTAATATTTCTTTAGTTAAGATATAAAAAATAATATTTATTTATAAGAAAACAAGGGGTTTTTTATGGCTAAGCTTTTAATAGTTGATGACTCAACAATGCTAAGAGATATGTTGAATTATGCACTTAACGAAGGTGGTTACAATGATGTAACGGAGGCAATTGATGGCGTTGATGGGCTAGAAAAAGCTAAAGCTTCAATGTACGATTTAATTATTACTGATGTAAATATGCCAAATATGGATGGACTTACATTAATAGCTGAATTAAGAAAGTTGTCTCAGTATGCTAATAAACCAATTTTAGTATTGACAACAGAAAGAAGTGACGAAATGAAGGCAAAGGGTAAAGCAGCAGGTGCTACGGGATGGATTGTTAAACCCTTTGTTCCAGATCAATTGTTAAAAGCGGTTAATATAGTTTTAAGTAGATAATTTATTAAGTAATTAAAGTAGATAAAGGATAAGTTATGTCTGGTTTTGATATATCTAAGTATAGAGAAATGTTTGTAGAAGAAGCAGAAGAGCTTTTTGAATCTGCTGATAATGTACTATTAGAAGCTGAAACAAATGGAAGTTTAACAGATGATCAAATGGGTCAACTGTTTAGAGATGTACATACATTAAAAGGTAGTGGTGCATCAGTTGAATTGACTCTTTTTGCTGAGTTTACTCATGACGTAGAGAATATGATGGATAAATTAAGAAACCATCAAATTGAATTTCAACCAGAAATGGCAGTAACTTTAATAGATAGTTTAGATGTAATGAGAGAAATTCTAGATCTTGAAGTAGCTGAAGATCTTGATAGAGATACTTTTGTAAATATGACTTCTTCTTTACTTGATGATATTCGAGCATATATAAATGGTGATAAAGTTAACCCAAAATCTGAATCAACTCAAGAAAACTCAACTATAGAACAGACAGAAGATAATAAAGCTGTTGAACAAAATTCTACTACAAGTGATAAAGTTGATGATGAATCATTGACTAGAAATATAGGGTTTTTTGATGATAATTTAAATGATCAAAGAGATCATAAAACTTATGGAATATTTGCAGATGATGATTTAGATGATTCTACAGATACACCTTATGGTTTTTTTGATGATGATTTAAATGAAAGTGCACAACTAAGCATGGATGATAACTCTTCACAAAGTATTTATGATGAAGATGAAGAAAACTTTGGATTTTTTGATGAAATGCCAGCAATCACTCCTGATTCAAAAATAGAAAAAAATGAAGTAGAAACTGAAGTTTCTAAAACACAAGAGTCTAAACAAGAAGATAAACCAGTAAAAGAAGAAGTTAAAAAACCTTTACCTAATAAAGAAGTATCTTCTAATCAGCCTGAAAGAAAAGCAAGACCTGAAAAAGAGAAAAAAACTTCTTCAAATAATAATATTAGAGTTAATCTTGATAAAATTGATTTACTAATGAACAATGTTGGGGATTTAGTTATTACAAATGCAATGTTAACACAATTTTCAACTTCAATTGAAGAAGCAAAAACTAGAAATGCAGTTTTAGAAAGATTAGAGCTTTTAGAAAGACATATTAGAGATATGCAAGATTCTATTATGAGTATTAGAATGGTACCAATGGAATCTATATATTCAAAATTTCCAAAAGTTGTTAGAGATATTTCAAGAAAACTTGGTAAAAAAGTTGCCTTTAAACATTATGGAGATGGTGTAGAGATTGATAAAGCAATGATTGAGGGATTAACAGACCCATTAATGCATATTATTAGAAACTCGCTTGATCATGGCCTGGAAACTCCAGATGAGAGAACACAAAATGGGAAAAGTGAAACTGGTACTATTTCTATTTCTGCTGAGCAAGCAAATGGACAGATGATTATTACTATTAAAGATGATGGTAGAGGAATTGATGCTGAAAGAGTTGCTCTTAAAGCCTTAGAAAATGGTCAAATCGACAATAATCAATTTGATTCAATGACCGATAGCGATAAAGCAATGTTAGTTTTTGGAGCAGGGGTTAGTACTGCAAAAGAAGTTACTGATATTTCTGGTCGTGGTGTTGGAATGGATGTTGTTAAAACAAATATTCAAAAACTTGGTGGTGCAATAAAATTAGATACTGAAAAGGGTTATGGAACTACAATTATAATTATGTTACCACTTACTCTTGCAATTTTAGATGGTTTAGATATTGCAGTTGGTAATCAAAAATATATTTTACCATTAAGCTCTATTGTTGAGTCATTACAACCATCTTCTGATATGATTAAAAAAATAGGTGATGGTACACAAGATTTACTAATGCTAAGAGAAGAGTTTATTCCAGTTGTTAGATTACATAATTTATTTGGAATAGAACCTACTTTTGATAAGTTAGAAGATGGTATGTTGATTGTAGTAAAATCAGGTAATACAAAAGTTGCCATATCTATTGATGAATTTTTAAATCAACATCAAGTTGTTGTTAAACCTTTAGATAAAAACTTTAGAAGTGTAGATGGAATAGGTGCTGCAACAGTAAGAGGGGATGGAAGTATTGGTTTAATCTTAGATGTTTTAGGTATTATTAATGCACAAATTAAGATTGAAAAAAGCGTAAATACTACTAAGAGAAAAGCATCTTAGAAAAATATGAATGATACTAAACATTTACACGATAGAGTAAAAAAAATTCTTTATTCTTTGACAGGAATTACACTTGCAGAGAATAAAGATATTATGATTGCTAATAGATTACATAAGCTAAAAAGAGATACTAAATTTACTGGTGGTGATTTAGAAGCTTTGTTAGATTCAATCGAAAATGGAAATAATACAACAGAATTTATTAATTCTTTCACAACAAATAAAACACATTTTTTTAGAGAATGTTTTCATTTTGAAGATTTAAGGGATAGAGTTTTACCAACATTTGCACAAAGTGGTAATCAAATTAAAATGTATTGTTCTGCTTCTTCAACAGGAGAAGAGCCTTACTCTATGGCAATGACAGTTATGGAAGCAAGAGAAAAATTAGGTAAAAGTATAAATGCATCAATTATTGCTACTGATATTGATACAAATGTATTACAATTTGCAGCAAATGGAGTTTATAGATTTTCTAAATCTTCAAAAGAGTTTCCAGATTGGATAAAGCCTCCTAAATATTTTAAAAGAAGAGTAGAAAAAAATCTTGCAAATGAGGAAATACTAATAAAAGTAAAAGATGAAATAAAAAAAATGATTACATTTAAAGTAATGAATTTAAATGATCCATCTTATCCTTATAAGAAAGAAGAATTTGATGTTGTTTTTTGTAGAAATGTACTTATATATTTTTCAGTACAAGATCAGCAAATGATACTTAAAAAACTATTTTCACATTTAAAAATCGGTGGAACTTTATATCTGGGGCATTCAGAGAATCCACATGATTTGATTAATTATGTTCAAAGAATAGGACAAAATATTTTTGTTAAGACTAAGGATGTACATTGATTTTAATTGGACACAAAGATGGAGGAATTGAAAGAGCCTCAAATAGTAGATTTAATCAAAAGATTAAAGGTTTTAATACTCATACTATAATTGGTGGTGAGTTTGCTGTAGGCAAAGATAGTGATGAGATTGCTTTTAAGACACTTCTTGGTTCATGTGTTGCAATAATGTTTTATGATAAAGTACAAAAAATAAAAGGAATGAATCATTTTTTATTACCTTCTACAAAAAACTCAAATGATGACATGAAATATGGTCTTTATTCTGTAGAAGCAATGCTAAATGAAATGTATAAACTTGGATGCAAAAAAGAGAATATTACTGCAAAAATTTCTGGTGGTGCAGATATTATGCAACTTTCAAATGCAATTCCTAATAATAGTATTGGGTTTCGAAATGTAGAGTTTGCAAAAGATTTTTGTAGAGCAGAGGGGTTTAAACTTATTAGTGAACATACAAGAGGGGAACATGGTAGGTTGATTCTTTTGACAAATGATTTTAGCACTTTTATTAAAGTAACACAAAAAACTGCAACTGATGTTAAAATTGTTAATGAAGAAAAAGCTCTACAAACAGAAATTGCAAAAGAACCAGTTATCAAAGAATATGTTGGTGGTGTTGATCTATTTAATGAAGATATTAAAAAGAAAGATGAAACACAAATGGAAATCGAACTATTTTAAATGAGATTAAATGTATACAGTATTAGTTATTGATGATTCACCCTCTATGAGAAGAATCTTAAAAGATATGGTAAATTCAATTGATGAGTTTGAAGTAATTGCAGATGCAATGGATGCATATGATGCAAGAGAAAAAATCAAACAATATGAACCTGATTTAGTAACAATTGATATAAATATGCCAAAGATGGATGGAGTAACATTCTTAAGAAATCTTATGAGACTTCATCCTATGCCTGCAGTTGTTGTTTCGGGTGAAGGCGTAAGAGGAAATGATATTTTTGATGATGGTGCAGTTGGATTTATTCCTAAACCAGAAGCTGGTGAATCAATGATTAAATTTCAAGAGAGAATAAAAGATACATTAATGAATCTAACTTTCTTACTTAAAAGATATACATTAAAAAAGCCTAAAGCTTTAAAAAAACCTAAAAAAGTATCATCAAGTGAAATTGAATATAAAATTCATCCCGATGAAGTTATCAAATCTTTTCCTGCTACATTTCCAGGTAGTAGAATAATTGCAATTGGTTCTTCTACAGGAGGAGTAGAGTCTTTATTAAAAGTATTTAAACGTTTACCAAAAAATCTGCCTCCTATTGTTATTACTCAACATATTCCTTATGGATTCTCTTCTTCTTTTGCACAAAGATTAAATGCAAATTCAGAAGTAGTAGTTCATGAAGCAAAAGATGGAATGATTCTTGAAAATAGTCATGCATATTTAGCTCCTGGAAATATGCATTTAACTATTGAAAAAAGAAGAGATGGCAAATATATAACAAGACTTTTAGATACAAAAAAAGTAAGTCATCATAAACCAAGTGTTGATGTCTTATTTAGATCAGTAAATAATTCAGCCGGTGGTTCAGCTATGGCTATTATGATGACAGGCATGGGTGATGATGGTAAAATAGCAATTAAAGAGCTATATGACAATGGAGCTTATACTGTTGCTCAAAATAAAGAGAGTTGTGTAGTGTTTGGAATGCCTGCAAAAGCTATTGAAGCAAATGCTGTAAAAGATATTATTCATTTAGATGAAATAGCAGATTATATAATTGAATTTTCAAAAGGCAAAAAAAGAAAGTAGGGTAGAGACCCTGCTTTCTTAAAATATATCTGTTGTTCTTTTTAGTTTGTCTTTATCAAAATGAGTATAAATTCTAGAAGTATTTATATCTGCATGACCTAATGATTCTTGAACTAAAATTAAATCTTTGCTTTTTTGATAAAGCATTGTTGCAAAAGTATGTCTTAGCATATGTGCTCCATTTTTTTCTTTTCTAATACCTACACTTAATAAAATTTTTTCAACAATACTACTAATATATGCTTGACTAAGAGGCTTTCCTTTTTGATTACAAAATAGAAGATTTTCATTGCAAACTCTATATTCAAACCATTCATTAAGATCTGTTCTAATTATTTTTTCTTTTATCATAACAACTCTTGGTTTATTACCTTTTCCTCTTACTTGAATGATAAATGCATCTTCATCTTTGTTGAAATCTTTTAAATCAATATTTATTGCTTCACTAACTCTTATACCTGTATACAGTATTATTTTTATAATAAGTCTATTTCTTGCAGCAATTTTAGAACTAAAAGGATATTTGTCAATCCCATCTAAGAATCTATTTATTTCTTCTTTTTTCATAAAAGAGGGTAGTTTTGTACCTGATTTTCCTGCTAGACCACCCCAGTTTTTTAATTCTATACCAAACCTATGCACAAAACCATTTTCTTCTTCATTTTGTTTATCAATATATCCAAAAAAAGAAATTAGTGCTATTCTGTAGTTTTTTTTAGTTGCATCAGAAAGATTACTAGTTTCAGTTGCCAAAAAATCACTTAATAACTCTTCATCAATCTCTTTTAATGAGTTCGCACCAAAATTAATTAAAAAGTTATATAACTTTTCAAGAGGAATAAAATATACATGAATACTATTTATCCCATTATTTCTAACTTCTTTTATTATCTTTTTTAGTTTGTCTATATCACTAAAACCTTTAATTAGCTCTTGCAATATTTGAGCTAATCTGTCTTTATTCTTAACTTGTCTATTAGATAAGGTAGTCATCTTATTTCTTAAAAAACGTGATAACCAGAATAAATATGTTTTTTCAAAGTTATTTTCACAATCTAAAGGATATTTCATTAAAAGCCTTTTATATATATTTTACTTTTGGAAACTATAATTTCCAAACTATAACACATGCTTTATTAAACTACCCTAAATCTAATAGTAAATAGCTTCTTTGCTATTTACTATCATACATAGACAAATCATCCATTGATACAAATAAACCTTTTTTTGATATTTTTCCATAATGATCATCAAATTTTGTTTTATATACTTTTTCTATTCTAAGTAATCTTCCCTTTAAATAAAAAGAACTTTTTATTTTTGTATCATTTAACATATTTGTTTGTTTATAGTCTCCATCATAAACAAAAACTTCAATTGGGTTTGTTTGCATTTTAAAAAATGTATAACCTTTTTCTTTATCAATTTTGTACAGTTCATCTAAATTTACTTGTTTTTCTTCTTTCTTTTTAGGTGTCTCTATACTTTCTTGCTTTGTAGCATTACAACCTGTAAATAGCATGGTAAATACTATTGTCACAGAAATAACTATTTTCTTATGCATTGTGCTCCTTTATTTAATTTAAAAGTACTCTTTTTCTAATTTTTTTATTCATATCCTCAAACTTGACATACACAGGTGTTATTTTAAAAACTTTGTAACCTTCTAAAATATCATTTTCTTTATAATATTTATTCTTATATTTAATCATATTATTTTCATACATTAAATGTTTTTTTATTTGTGCTAAATTATCTCTAATTTTAAAAATAGTTGTCTTTTTAGATTTTATTGAGTCACCCTCTTCTTCTTTCTTTATCTCTTTTGTTATCTCTTTTTTCATTTTTATTGAAGAAGCTATTGGATTTATTTGCTCTTGTTGATTTAAGTCTATTATTGCAGTTATTGTATCATCGTCAATATTTTTTATTATTTTTATAGTATCTAATTTTGTATCTATCTCGCTGTTTACTAATGTTTCTTTCTTTTGTAATTGTTTTTTTTCTACTTTATTAATACTATTACTATCATTTATTTTAACTTTTACTTCATTTGTTATTTCATCACTAGTAGTAGAGGTAGTAGAGATTGTCAAAATAGACAAAGAAGTTAAAAATATAATGACAAAAATACCACTTACAATAATATAACCTCTTTTTTTAATAGGTCTATTATTTGTGAGTATTGTTTCTAATCTATTTATATAGCTAATAAAAAATAAATTAAGGTTTGTTAGTACTTTTTTTATATATTCAATCTTATTGTGAGTATCTTCGTTTTTAATAGTTTGTTCTTTTTTCTTTACAAGTATTTCTATTTCTTCTTGATTATAATCTTTTAATTCATCTAAAAAAATCTCAATAATAGATTTTTCTTTAGCTAAGTATTCATTTTCTTTGATTTTTACTAGAATAGTTTTTAATTGCCCAGGAGTTATTTTATATTCTGCTAACAAACCATCTACACTTAAATTGTTATTAGAATCGATTAATTTTTCATAAATACTGCTATATATATTTATACTCATTAAACTACCTTTGATAATTTTTATCATTATTACAAAATAATAGTTAATATTAGTTTAAAATAATAAATATCCTTATTATAATCTCGATTTTAATAAACACTAATCACCCTCTAGTAAACTCTTTGCCCTTTGTAGAATAAATAACTCTCTTTCCGTATAGTTCATATTCATCTTTTTTCTCATTTGAAGGTTTATTTACAAAGTTTCCAACTTGTGAAGAGTGGTGTAAATAGTTGTTTTTTAACTCTTTATATATTTTTGTATTCTCTTTTTTTAAAACTTTATGCTCTTTAAGTGCTTTATATGTTTCTTTTAAAGTTTCATCATCTTTAAAACTATGATTAAATTTACCAAAAGGAACCATCTCAAACTCATCTTTTCTATTTTTTTGTGTTTTTGAATCTACATATACAGCTTTATCATACATTAATCTCATAGCTACATGTTCATATTTATTTGATACTTTTGGTTTATACATATATAAATGTAAATGATATTCCCAATTTGAAGAGTTTCCCCAAACATCTTCTCTTGGATTAAGTTTATATTGATTTTTTATATAGTAATAAAAGCCTTCTTTTTCTTTTGTCTCTTCTTTCATTTCTTTTATTTCTTTTTTTGAATCTTTTTGTATTAATGCATTATTTTTTAACCAATTATATTTATTATTCCACTTTTGTATATTTTTTCTTAAGTAATCAGGTAGTTTTTTCTCTTCTATTATAAAATCACCAAGATAAACCAATTCATTTTCTTCATTATATCCCCCTCCTACATCTGCATGTGCTCCAGGAACATAAAACTCTTCAAATCTTGCACCACCATCTTCTCTTTTTTCTGTACTTTGTTTATAATAGTGCTTATTTATATTTGTAAAGATAGAGTATGCTTCAAAGTTATATCTAAACTCATCATCAGCCATTAGATGAACTACATGCCCTACTTTTTTATTATTATCATTTTCAAAAAAGTTTATATTTAAATCATCAGAATCATTTGATTGCATAATTCCATAATGTGTTACTGTATCAAACAATCCTGCAAATCTAAAAGAGATTGATTCAATTGTTATCTCTTTTTCTTTATAAAAAGGATTATAAACTCTATGATTATTGTTATTTGGATTAATATACTCTATATCTGTTCTAAGTGGATTAAAAATAGTCTTACTTCCAATTCTTACATAACCATTACTTCCAAAAAATTCATAAAAAATATCTTTACTATCTTTTGTTTTTATTGTATATTCTCTTTTTTCATTTTTTACCAATTGTGTATTTTTCAAAAGTGTACAAATAAAATGTCTTGCACTAGTAGAACCTCTACTAAATCCAAATACATCTAAAACTAGTTCATCTATATGTGTTATTGAATCTTTTCTTAATTGTTCAGCTATTTTTATACAAGAGTATAAACAATGTGCTATTACTCCACTCTCTCCCATTCCAAGACCCAATCCAACTACAGAGTCATCTTCATAATCTTTTTGTATAAAAGGATTAAAAGTTCCAGAACCACTTTCATAAAGTTTAAATCTAGTATTTGGAAGAGCATCTTTGTTTTTCTTTACATCATCTCCATCATAAAGTTCATATAATCTACTAATATTTGTTTCACCATTTGTAAAGCTACTATCTTCATTATCATCTGGAAGTATTTCTTTTATTATATAATCAGAAATAGTTTTTTCTTTTGCATCTTTTTTACTATTTTTTACATCAAGTAAATAATCAAATACTTTTTTTGAATCTTTTTCTGCTTTTTTAGTAGTTATAATTTCATCCTTGCCTACAATAAAAACCGATTTACTATCAAAATATCTTATTGAAGCGTTGTTCATTTGATTTATAATCATTTTTTTTGTTTTTTTTGTAAACTCTGGGTTATCTATTGAAAGGATGTATTCTTCAATTGTTCCTTGTTTTCTATCTTTTAATTTTGGTTTACCAAACTCATCATTTTCATTTAATCCATCTTCTATATCTTTTGCAGGCTCTTTTAAAAACTTTTTAAAGTTTTTATAAAAATCTATATTATATATATTATTATTTGTTCCATCAAAAAATATTCCATATTCGACTATTAACTCCGGCATAAAAGAGGCTATTATTTTATCTTCATAAGATATTAGTTCTAACTCTTTTGTTTTAGAACCATCTTTTATATTATAAACATATGGCATAGATAGTACTATATATGCTTGTTCATCTTTATTTGGTTTTTTTGAAGTTTTATTTACTTCTTGTTTTAAAATTTGTTGACAACTATTTTTATTATATGTAAAAAAAGATGTACTTTTTTTCTCAAGATTCTCTTTTAGATTTTTTTCTAATACTTTTTTATATGCATGATGATATTTCTTTGCTTTTAATACACTTCCATAAGATTTTGAGTTATACAATTGAGTGGTACAAAGTTTTACCAATTTTTTATCAACTATTTGTTCAGTTACACCACGTAAATCATCAAAAATCAAGGGTTTATTATTTTCAGTACTCTCTTTTTCTACAGCTTTTATCAAATAAGGTTTATATTCTTCTATTACTTTATTTAAGATAGTTTGTTTATCGTTATTTGAGTCTAATAGTTCTTTAATATCTTCATTTGATATAACCATATAAGCGATTCTAGTTTTTATATCTTCTTCTATTGCTTCATTCTCTTTAGTACAAAATTCATTTAAGTGTACTACTTCACCCTCTTTATGAAATGCATTTCCTTTAGTTATATCATTACTCATATGATACTCCTAGTTTTTCAAGTCTTCTTTTTGCCATAGATTTTACTTCTGTACTCAATGCTTTTTTATACCAATAAATTGCTTTATCTTTATTATTTAATTTTGTTTCATATAAAAATCCAAGATTTTGAATAGCCCTTGCATCTCCTAATTCTATGCCTTTTTTATACCAGTAAATTGATTTATTATAATTTTTTATATTATTTTTATAGATTATTCCTAAACTTAATGCACAATCTATACAATTAAGTTCATTAAATCCTTTTTTATACCAATAAATTGCTTTTTTATAATCTTTTAATATATCTGAATATAAAAGTCCCAATTTCTGCATAGAGCCACTATAATTAAGATTAGAACCTCTTAAATACCATTCTTCAGCTTTTTTGTAATCTTTCCTATCTTCTTCATAATACTCTCCTATTGCAGAAGCACATTTCCCATATCCCATCTTATAACATTTTTTATAATATTTTATTCCTTTTTCTTTATCTTGCATATCTTTATTTAATTGGTAAAAAGTCCCCAGTTCATAATAACCTTTTGGCTCGCCTAATTCTCCAACTTTTTTAAAAGTATTTATTGCTTCATCATATTTTTTTTGGTCTATATACATCAGTCCAATAGAAATTAGTGAGTTCATATCTCCTGTTTCATATGATTTCATAAACCATTTATATGCTTCATCATATTTAAAGTTTTTATAATAATACACACCTAAATTATGTGCTGATTTTCCATGTCCTGCATTTGCTGCTACTTTAAAGTTTTTAACTGCTTTTTTATTATCATGTAAAAAACTTAAATATAGACTTCCTAATTGTGCATATGATTCTATACTTCCTTTTTCTTTTCCTTTATTAAAGTAATCTATTGCTTCATCAAAGTTACCTTGTCTTGCATAGTATATACCTGCACAACTATATCCTTGTAGTTCACCCTCTTGTATTAATTTTTTATATTTTTTTATATCTTCTTTTGTATATTCTATTTTTATGCATTGGTTTATATCATATTTGCTTTTTTTTAATTCTTGTGCATTTAATACTACTGTTGTTATACATATTATAAGTAGGGTTTTTATTATATTTTGCATACTATTTTTCCTGTTTATTTGTTTTTGTATTATTCTTTACTTTTTGATTTTTTCTTTCATCATAAGTTAATCTTGTATTAGCACCATCTTGAATTTTTCCATCAATATATGCTAAGAAATTAATCTCATGAACTTTTTCTTTTTTTAGATTATGAATTATTGTCTCTTTTCCATTATAAATATCTTTTGGTGTATCTTCTATTTGCCATCTTATTTGCGCTAACTCTTCTTGCCTTGGTTCTTCTACATTTAATACAGCTATACACTCACCCTCTTCTTGTGATACATGAGAGCTAACTATATCTTCAACTTCTAAATATCTTACAAGTTGTGTTTGTGCATATCCCTCTTCTTCACTATTACTTACAAAACAGTGTGCATGTCCTACTTTATAAATATTTTCTTCTTCTAAAGTAACACTCATTTTTAATCCATTAATAGTAATATTATCATTTGTTGGATTATCTGTTAAAATATCAGTATCAGCTTCATCATTGTTTTTAATAAAATACCATTGAAGTTGAGCTAGTTGTGTTTCATTTAAATCAGTACTTTTACTCCAAACACCATTATAAAACTTCTCAACAACAGCTTCATACTCTAAAACTTGTGTTATATCATTTTGTTTTGTAATTGTAGGAATTAGTTCAACTACTCTTACTTTTTCATATAATGGTTTTGGTATCTCTATTTTTGGTACATCTTTTGCACTTACTCCACCATTTGATGATGTTGTATCAACAGTCCCTGCTTTTAAAAATATTCCAGATGTATCAACTGTTAAGACATTTCCTCCACATTTTAAGCTAATTCCATTAGTTGCTTCTAATTCAATTGTTTTTGCTTGGTATTTTACAGTTTTAGCCTTTAAATGGTATGAATTTATTACATCTAACCTATAATCTTTACCAATTTGCAAAAACATATTTTGTAAGTATTTTTTCTTTACATCTTGCTCTATATATTCTGTTTTTGTACCTTTTATACGTTTTATCACATTATTTTCTACAATTGTTTTTAAATCATCTTTAACAATAGTAATAAAATCTTCTAATATATGCTCTTCACAATCTTGTTTAATAGTTGTAATAGACTCTTTCTCAACAGTTAAAATCTTATTTGCTTTAATACTTTTTCTTTCTTCTTCTCCTACTGTTATGATTGAGTCTTTTTGGATTGTCTCTTCTTTATCATTTTCTACTAATAGTTTTGAGTTATTCTCTACATGTTTATATTCATCATTTAACACATGTGTTTTTAGATTCTTTTGTGCTCTAAATGAGAGTAACTCTTCACCTTGTTTATCTTCAAAGAGTATCTCATTATATCCTTGCTTATGTTCATATTGTGGCATTGAGTTTGTTTTAATATAACTCTTTGTTTTATCTTTTGGAAGGTTATAGGGTACTTTATTCTCTCCATTATACAAGCTTCCTATTATTATTGGTTTATCTATATCCCCATTTACAAAGCTTACAATTACTTCACTATTTACTCTTGGCAGAAATTGTGCTCCATAGTTATCTCCTGCAAAGAAGTTTGAGTATCTTAAGTAGCAAGATATTGTTTTATTCTGTTCAAAGTGAAACAATACTTTTATTCTTCCTTGTTCATCCACATCTATTGTATTTGCATCTTCTTTTGTATTACTATTACTACTTGCTACTATTGCTGTTTGTACTGAGTTTATTTTTGGTTTTATTACTGTATATGGTGGAACATACTCTATATCTTTTGGTATTGAAGTAAATTCTACTTCATATTCAAGTTCATGTTTTTTATTTTCATTTATATTTTGTATATATTCATCCAATGCATTTGGAAAAATTCCATTATATTTTACTTCTATTACTATTACATCAAATACTTTTTTTGCAGCCTCATCTTCTAATTTTATACACAAAGAGTCATTTATTACTACTTCTTGGCTTGTTGCGTATATTATATTTGATTTTACATATTCTCTTTTTGCTTCTATTTTATTATATTTATCCAAATCCTTATAAAGACTCTCATCAAGTACATTTAGTTTATCTCTTAGATTATTTCTTTTTATATCTGTTCTTAATTGACTTGTTGATTGATTATCTTTTATACTTGAAGTTATTGCTGCACCTGTTTGCACTTTATATTCTAAGCTTGGTCTATTTTTATCATAATAATCTTCTATTATATTAGATGCTGTAAATTTTTTACTATGATTAAATTGGCTTACTGCGCTATAGCTATTTATTATTGCATGTTCATTTAAGTTACACAAAACTATATTATATGGATTATTTGAAGAGTATTCTACTATAAAGCTATATCCCTCTTCTTCACAAAGCATTGTAAGAAATTCCAAATCACTTTGATTATATTGAGTTATATACTCTCTTGTTACTTCATTTTTTATATCTATTTTTACATCTACATTTATATTTAGCAGTTGATTATATCTATTTATTATTTCACTAAAGAGTGTACTTACTTTTCTTTCATGATATATTTCATATCTATTATTTAATCCTAAGTAATACAAAGGCGATACTATTTTTATTTTATACAGATGTTTTTTTGCTACTACACTATCTTCACTTGCTTCATAGACTTTTCCAAATATTGTTTTTTTATCTAATGGATTTACTTCATCTTGGATTATTAGTTCTACATCTGTATCTACTATATCTTCTATTTGTATAAACTCTTCACTTACAAATATTACTTCAAATTCATAAGGTTTATTTACTTTACTATATCCATTTAGTTTATATACACTCAAGCTTTCATTTAGTATATCTGGCAGGTCACTTCTATAGTTTAGTAGTTTGATTCTTGATTTTATGCTTTGTGTTATTTCTTTTCGTAAATTTTTATTTATATTTGCTATTTGAGACATTAAAAAAACCTTACTTTAATTCATTGTAAAAGTAATTATATAAAAAACCTTTACAAAAAATTAAATATGTGGAAATATTTAATTTCCACATATTATAAACTATGCATTTAATGCTACACCAATTCTCCAGTCATCTTCACCAGAAGTACTAGCAGTTTCATGTCTCCAAGTAATTTTTCTATATGCAAAAGATACTTTTTCAAGTGGAGCAACTTGAGTTTTTTCAAGTCCTTCTTCTGTATCCATATATGAAGCAATATCAACAATAACTGCATCTTCTAATTTAATAGTAAAATAATGCTCTGGTTTTCCAGCATAACTTGTTCTATACCATTTTAATTCAACTTCTGTTAAAGTTTCTCCTTTTGTCAATGCATTATATAAAAGAGGTGAACTTTTATCAAAAATTTTTGATATTACTAACGGTTCATGAACTCTTTGACCTGATGGTTGACCTGATTGAGGATCTCTTGGGATTTTAATATCATGAGAGAAACCTTTGATTAAAGCTTCATTCTCATGACCTTTTTGATAAGAGTTACCAACAGATTCTGGTGTAAATGCACCCTCAGTAATTAAACCTTGAGTACTTCCTTTAACTGAAATAAAAATTGGATTATTCATTCGCTTTCCTTATAAATTTTTTGTAAAAGTATTTTAACACTAAATAATTAAATAAATTATTAAATAACTAGTTAAAATGTAAAAAATTTACAAAAAAATTATAATATTGATTGAAATTTATAGTTCTTATTGAAGAATCAGTAGATAAATTTCTATTAAGCCACTTTTTTAGATAAAAAGGAATTACATTTGAGTTATCAAGAATGATTTTATTATTTCTAATAACAGGTGTTTTTAATGTAAAAAGTTCAAAAATAATAGCTGCAGTAGAATATATATCTGATTTTTCAGTAGGAATTCCTCCATTTATAATTTCTGGTGCACTATATTTTGGATTATATGCTTTTACTTTATTATAGTCTAAGTGAATTGAATCACTATTACAACTCAAAGAAATTCCAAAATCAATCAATGTTATCTTATTGTTATTATCGATTATTATATTTGAAGGATTAATATCAGCATGTATTATATTTTTTGAATGTATATATTTAACTGTGTTTAAAAGTGTTTTAAAAATATCTATTTTTAAACTTTTATTCATATTAAAAATTGAAATATCATTTAATAACTTTCCTTCAATATACTCTAAAATCAAATAAGGAATTTTAGTTTTTTTATCAATTCCAAAATCATATACTTTTACAATATTTGGATGATTTAATTCTCTTAAAAATTTATATTCACTAAAAAGTAATGATGAGATATCTTTATTTCTTATAGTAGTTTCATTTGGAAGTTTTATAACAATATTTGAGTTTGTATTAAAATGAAGATCATATATATCTTCTACTAAAAAAACATCACATAAACCACCTTGTGCTATTTTATCTTTTATCATATACCTTTTATTGAATATGTTTTTTATTTGAAAATTTTGTTTCTTTGATGTTTTTTTAATGTTTTTTAAAAGAGTATTCATGATTTAAATACCTTGTTTATTATAATAGCTGTTATATTATCTTGAGCATTTGTTTTTAAGATATTTGAAATTAATATATCCATACTTTTTTTTATTTCTTTTTGTTTCATAAAATATGAAATGGTATCTTCACTAATAAAATCATAAAGACCATCAGAACATAATAAAAAACGATTTATTTCATCAATATAAAAAGAACTTTTTTCAAGTATAAAACTTTTACTTGGTGCACTAATTGCAGATGTCAATACTTTCTTACCATTTAAAAGTTTACTATGATCTTTTGTATGGCATTTTAAACTATTTGTATAACTATAACATCTACTATCTCCACAATGAAAACAAACTGCCCTATTTTCATAAATATACAAAAGTACAACAGTTGTTCCTATAGTAGTATTGGTTTTTCTTATTTGTTTTTGTAAAAGCTGATGAGCTTTAAGTAATTGATTTTGAATAATCTCAACATTTTGGCTAAAAGAGTTAGTTAAAACTAACTCTTCAAATAAATCCGTAATTAAATGACTTGCAAAACTACCATCATTATGACCTCCCATTCCATCACAAACTATCCATATACAATTTTTATCATCAATAAAAAATGAGTCTTCATTTGATTCTCTTACATATCCAGGGTGAGTAAAATAAACACTTTCAAACATATTATAAGCTCTTTGGTAATTTAAATGTTTTTAAATAATTATAATTTGTAAATGCTTGACTAGTTTCACCTTTTAGATAAAAAGAACCTGTATATTTTTTATCTTCATATTTAATAATAACAGAATCATTAGAATCTTTTTTGATTTTAAACTTTTCAAAAATTTGGAAAATAGCCCAATCATTATCTAAATATTTACTAACTACTGGTTGTGAATTTAAATCAAATAATTCAAACTTTACAACACTATTTAAACTATTTGGAGGCCAGATAAGATTTTTATTTTTTATTGGACCATGTTCATAATATAAAATATCATCATTATATGTTAACTGCATCGTAGATAAATTCCCACCTAAAACATAAGGCTTAATACTTAAAATAAAACCTAAAGAACCACTATTTCTAAAAAAACTTTTTTTGATTTTAAAAGATTTTATAAGAGAGTCTATAAATACTTTATTTATATTTAAAGAGGCTCCATCAAGATTATTAATTGAATAACTATTATTTAGTTTATTTATTTTTATAAAAAGTGATATGTAATTTTTATAAAAGTTATCAATAATCCCATCTTTTTTGAAGAAATCATTGAAATCTTCAAGCCTAATATAATCACTTTTAGTATTTGATACAGGATACTTATTTTTTATTTTTTCTTCATAAAATAAAAACAACTCTTCTTTGTATTTTTTATTTAGATATACTTTTGCTTCTTTTAAAATAAAAAACCAATTATTTTGTAAAAGCTGTAAATACCATTTTTTTATATGAATAGGTAATGTATTATAAGAGACTACAAAAGGATCAATTCTTCCTTCAACTCTATCTTTTACTAATCTAAAAGATTCAAAAGATGAGTTTACCGAGCTATCCAAAGATACCATTGTTTTGTAAACACTGTTTAGTTTTTTAGTAGCTGATTGAAGTAGTCCTAAAGCTTGTTCATTTTTATCTAATAATTGATGATAAGGTTTAAAGAACTCTCTTAAGTTTTTAATACTTCTGTTATCAATTAATCTCGAATCTTTATTGTTATCTAAAGCATTTTTTGCAACTGCTCTGCCAATTTGTCCTGGAGCTACTGTTGCAGCAACGGCTCTTGTAACATTCCCATTAGAACTTGCTTTTAATTTTAGCATTTCAGTAGGAGTGTAGATATCTGTATTATCTTTTAATGCAAGAATTATAGAGTATATAGGAGAATCTGCTGAACTAAAAGTTGACAATTGATTATTAAGTTCTGTTATTCTTTCTTTCTTGGGAATACTTAAAGAAGATAATGCTTTTAACCATTGTTCTTTATACTCTGAATAATATAAACTTAATATCTTTTTATAATTTGCATCAATAAAAGCTTGAGTTAACTCTTCTGTTCTTCCTAGTACCCAATTATTTTCTAAGACCTCTTTAGTTAATGCTTTTCCATCTTTCATCATTAAAGAATGCCCTTCTTTAGTAAACATTCCTGGAATTTTAAAATTGCTTCCTTTGAAAACATTTAAATTTCCAATTAAAGCTTGAGAAAAAGTAAAATCTTTTAAATTTAAAGTCTTTATTTTTATTTTTAAACTTTTATAACTTAATGCATCTAATCCAAATTTCATTAGTCTATTTCTAGCAACTTTTAATAAATCATCATTTAGTTTTTGTGGCTTAAAGCCTGCATTAAGAGTATTTTCCCAATGAAAGTTTAAACTATTTTGTAACTTTGGATAGCTTTTATATAATTCATTCCATCTTTTAGACATATATAATCTTAAAAACTTTTTATCTAACTTATCAGTTCTTTTTAGCATTACATAAGCTTTAGTATTATCCCATGATAAATCAAAATCATTTAAATCTCTTTTTATTTGAGTTTGAATATCTAATTCTACTCTTTTTAATAAAAGTTGCTTTAAATCATTTGTATATATTGTTTCAAGTTTCTCTCTTCTATCATCTGTTTTATAAAAGATTAAATTCCAAAAATTATTAGCAACTTTTGTTTTATCTAGTTGTTTTATTTCTTGAAGATTATTCAAAACTAATGCAATATCTTTAAAACTATCAGAATTGTAAGTTTTATTTCTTTGTATTTTATATTTTAAGTAACTCTTTTCTAACTTTTTTAAAGTATTGTTATGTGTAATAAAATCATTAACTATAAATATCGTAGAAAAAACTATTAATAAAAAGCTTAAGGTATAAGCTATTATTTGATTACGCTTTAATTTTTTCTTATAATTATCATCCATTTTTAAAATTTCAGACTCAGGAAAAACAATATCTTTTAATATTTTGTAAATAAAAAAACCTTTTTTATTAGTATTACTATATTCTAATTGTTCTTCTGATATTAATGCATTTTGATTCTCTATACAAGATACACTAGTAAAGTATAAACCTCTTAACATTAAAGATTTTCTATATCTTGTTTGAGCAAAACAAATATCAATAAAAAGAGTAGTTTTATCAAAAAGTTGAGAAAAATTATCTGTAAAAAGATAAGTTTTAGAACGATTTTTTTCTTCCCATTCATAATGCAATTTAGTCAAAATAGAGCTACTTAATCTTTTTAATAACTCTTCAAGTTTTGGTTTGATTAATCCTGATTCAATATTTTCATCTTCATTAAGTGTTATACCTAAAATTTCATCTTTTTCATCTTCTTTTAAATCATTGAAGTATTCGTTAAAACCTGAAATTTGATCACATTTTGTTACAATTAAATATATAGGAATACTTGACATAAATGCTTTTGAAAGTTCATCAAATCTATCTCTTAAATCTTTTGCATACTGTTCTAACTCTTTTTCAGAATAATTTAAAATCTTTTCTACACTTATTGTCAAAATTATTCCGTTTATTGGTCTTCTCCATCTTTTTTCAACAAATAACTCTAAAAATTTTTTCCAAACAATAGAATCTTCTTTATTCTCTTTTAGTTGTATATAATTTCCTGGTACATCAATAAAGATTGAATGTTCTGCAAAATACCATTGAAATTTTTGACTACTACCCTCTTCTACAACACTTTTATTTTTATAATCAATATTTAAAGGAAAACTCAATCCAGAAGACTCTATAAGAGTGGTTTTACCCTCTTTAGAATCTCCTAATACTAAATACCAAGGTAGTTCATATTTAGCATTTCTTTTATTTTTATAAAGTGAAGATTTTTTGATAATCTTTATTGCTTCTTTAAACTTAGTTTTTAAATCATTTACTTTATCATTTATTATTTTTTTGAATTCATCTTCTAACTCTTTTTCTTTTCTTTTTTGCTCAATTACCTCTTTTGTTTCTGGTTTTTTAAATACAACTATAAGTAAAATAGAAATTATTGTAATAGAAAAAATCGATGATGCAACTAAAAGTCTACTTGACAAACTTTTTAAACTATCAAATAAATATGGCCATAAAAAAATAATTAAAAGTGATATTATAAAAGAGATTAGTATAGTCCAAAAATATGGATTTTTAAATATAGTTTTCTTCATTATTTTAAATCCTTAGTATCTATAAAATTTATCTGTTTAATATCTTCTTGTAATATATTCATAAAATCATTATTTTGTGAATTTAAACTAAAAGATAATGTGGTATATATAATAGTTAATAGTGTAAAAATTATTAAGATCAATAAAGGATAAGAAAGCTTATCAAAAAGTCTAAATTTTTGTTTTGAGGCCTCTTGTTTTGTATAAAAAGTAAGAGGTTCTCTTCCTTGTACTATCATTATTTGCTTAAAAAGGCTCTCTTTTAATATATTTAATTCAATTTTCCCTTTATTCATTACTCTGTATTTACCCTCAAATCCTAATGCTAAACAAACATACATTAATTCAAGAATATGAATATATTTTGCAGGGGTTTTTAAGAATTTATCTAAAAGATGAAAAAAGTTCTCTCCCCCATATGTTTCATTATGAAATAAACTTAATAAACTATTATTTGCCCAATCATGTTGTTTACCAAAATGGGTAGAATTTACTATTTCATCAACAAAAGTACATAATATATATCTTGTAACTAAAATCTCTGTTTCAATGATTTCAAATTCATTTGCTTTATCATTAAAATGGTTGATTTTATCTACAAAGTTTTCTCTTACTTTATTTATTTCTAAATAATCAGTTGAATCATCTAAGCTATAAATATAATTAAAAATAGGAATAGATGCACTAATAAAAGGATTAAAACTAATTTCAAAATCATTAATATTAAAACTTCTATTTCTTTTAAAATAACTAGCTTTATTTTTTAGTTTAGTATATGTTTTTTCTACATCTGTAGCAGTATAGTTTGTTATATAACCACCATTATCTTCTGCTGTAACTAATATAGTCTTATTACTCATTGTTTACTCTTTAATTGCCCATAAAGCATATGAAATATCATCAACTTGCGTAGATAAATGAAATGCAAATCCAGCAGACTTTGCTAACTCTTTTTTATTTTCTTGTGTTAATTCAATTTTAAAATAAAGATGATTTGTTTTGTAAGGTATCTCTTTTGGTGCAGTATTTAATGCTTTTAACTTAAATCCAACCAAATGAAAGTTTACAAGATTTTTAATAGTTTCAATTGTTCCTATTTTAAGCCCTGTTGTTAAGATTTCTTTTAGTTTATCTGTTGAAATACTTGCACTTACTGCAAAAATAAAAGTCGAATCATTTAAAATCTTCTTATCATTTAAAGCAGCTATATATATGCCATATTTCTTCTGTTCAATATTTAAAGAAATACTATTTTGTTCAAGAACCATACTAAGCATATCTTTCAATTTTCTCAATAGATTTAAAAAACAACTGTATTGTTCATAATGATTATAATTTATTATTTCGATATCTCTTCTTGTTTTATTCATAAACACTGCTAATTCTGAGCTTAATGATGAAAGTTCTAAAAAAAGTTCATCAGGATGAGTTTTTTCTTGAGATAAATAATATGATATTCTTGCATATGCTTTATTTAATAGCTGTAACATTAAATAATGTCCTAATTCCGTTGATTGCAGTGTTGTATCACTTATTTTCTCCGCAAGCTTTTCAGCTCTATAATTTAACATACTTGATAACTCTTTTATTTTTAACAATAAAGACTCGCATGAATTTAAATGTAAAAAAGTAGGTTCAAAGCTTGATTCTAGACTAACACTTTGTGTTGCACTAACATTCCCGATTTTTGCAACTTTAAGTTTCAATAGACCTTGATTAATATCTTCTTCAAATTGAAGTTTAAAATTATATTTTGCAATCAGTATATCACTTGAACTATTTTCTCCTGCATTAATATTTGGAATATCTTTGATTAGTTTTGATTTGTATCTTGTTAAAAGAGTTTCTTGTTCTTCAAAATGTATTTCATCACTATTTTCAATATATAAAGGTAAAGTTAAATATATAAATTTACCAACATCTGAAGCTTTTATTTCAATAATTAAATCATTTTCATTTTGAGAAGATAGTTCAAAAAGTGTACCATCAGGTAAAATTCCACTAGCACTTTTAATTAATAACTTACCTGTATTTAAAAGGATTTTATCTATATCTAGACTAAAAAAGCCCCAGTTATTTGCTCTACTTTCAATAGTTCTAGTTCTTAGCTCATAGCTATAGTGCCTATCATTTTGTTGAAAATGTTGAGGTCTTATAAAAAGACCCTCTTTCCATACTATTTTATTTTCCATTAATCTACTCTTTCTAACTTAAAATTTTCTACTTTTAACTCTATATAGTTATATTCATCTTTTTCTAAATTAATAACATATTTCCATTGTTTATTTTTATTTAATTTTCTAAAATTCCCAATTACACCTAGAAAATTTGTCTTTTCATCAAAAGAGATTTTATATGTTTGCTCTTGTTGGGGAGTTATTACTTGTTTTGTTTGTGAAATTAAATCATCTCCTAGTTTTCTTCCTGATTTTTCTAAAAGACTCCAATAATCGTACTTTATAAACTTTTCCGCTGATTTTAATTCATAAAAAGTAAGCATCAAAGGAGATGAAATATCATCTAAATCTTGATTTAAATCTTTTGAAGAAGTAACAACTAATTCTAAATGAGTTGGTTTAGTAGAACAACCACTTAAAATAAGTATTGCTAAAGTTAAAATAATTAATTTTAGTTTCATTGTTTTTCCTTATAGTGATGTAAGTTTTATGGTATATAAAATATTTTTATACTCATTTACAAAATCATTCATAATTAATTCTTGTCCATGGTTTGGATTTTCATCGATTTTATTAAGCATTTTTGAATAACAATTCCAAAGCTGTGACTTTTTAGGCAATAAACTATTTATTTCATTATTACTTTCAAAATAATATTCTAAATTTTTTGGTGAAAATTTTGAAGCAGTGATATTAATTAAATTTTTACTGGTTCTATGTAATGCCACATTATGAGTATCTAATTCTTTAAAAGATTTTGTTACTGCTTCTGACAAGCTAACTTTTTCAGTATCATTTATATCAATTACATTTAAAGCTAGTAATCCCATATTTATTGGATTTTTTCTTTTCATATTTTCTTGAATATTCAAATCTTTAGTAATTTTTTCTTTTATAAATAAAGAGTTTTTTAAGCCCTCTAATGAATTTATTACAATATCTGAGATTTCATTTAAGACATTTTCTCTCTCTTTTTTTGATAAACTATCAAACTCTATTCCTAAATTTTTTCCTAATATTTGTAACTCATCTTCTACACTAGCAATCTCTTTATTAAAAATTTTTTCTACTTTTTCATCTTTAATATATGTATCAACATCAATATGATCATCTAAAATATCTTTACTAACTTTTTGTTCTTCTTCATAAATAGTTTCAACAATTGTATTTGAAGTTGTTTCTTCTTTTAACATATCTAAAACACTAGAAGAATAAGTTTCTTCTTCCATTGATAAATTTTTTAATTCATCATCAATTAAAAAATCATCTGGAATTAATTTATTTTCATTAAACTTTTCTTGTGTATTAGAGTAATCAAGTGTTGTAAATCTTGCTTGAAGTTCATACTCTCCTACTATAAAAATATCTAAATCATTTATTTTTACAGGTTCATTTTTCACTAGTTTTGAAAATGGGTTTTTTAAAAAAGTACCATTTGTACTTGTATCTTCAATGAAGTATTGATTATTTTCAAAATGTATTAAAAAATGTTTACTTGAAATAATATTTTTAGAATCAGCTAGTTTATTATCAATATCATCAGATCTTCCAACTACTCCACCAGTTTTATTAAATTGAAAATTTCTTTTAAATAATTTTTCTTGAGGATGTTTAACTATATCAAGGATTAGTTTCATTTTAAATCCTCAATCTCTGGTTTAGCTTGGTATAAGGGTTTATAAGTTTCATGAAAACTTGCACATCCTGAAAATAAAACTATAAAAAAAACAAAAACTAATCTTTTTATCATAAACACTCCTTTATTTAATTACTATTTCATTACTCTTTGTATCTAAATTTAAAGAGATATTTTTTATTTTCTTCTTATTTATAGATGAATCTAATAAATATTTAGATAACTTTGGCATAATTTTTGTATTAATTATCAAATCAATATTTCTAGCACCTGTATCAATACTGTTTGATAAACTAACTATATATTTGATAAGGTTTTCATCAATTTCTAAATCAATTTCTTTTTTAAGTAATTGTTTTTTAGTTATTTCAAATTTTTGTTTTGTAATTTTGATTAAAGCCTCTTCATTTAAGTTAAAATATGGAATCACATTCATTCTTCCAAGTAATGCAGGTTTTAAATAATCACTAAGTACAGGTGTAATAAGTGATGAAAGCTCTTCTAATGAAATATTATCTTTATTATTTTGACAATAACTTGTTATTTCTTTAGTTGCTAAATTAGAAGTCATAATTATCGTAGTATTTTTAAAATCAATTACTCTTCCTTCTCCATCATTTACTTCACCTTTGTCAAAAATCTGATAGAAAAGATTTAAAATATCAGGATGTGCTTTTTCTATTTCATCTAGCAATATAACTGAATATGGTTTTACTCTAACAGGATCAGTTAATTGACCTCCATCACCATATCCAACATAACCAGGAGGTGATCCTATAAGTCTTGAAACTGTATGTTTTTCTTGAAACTCTGTCATATTTATAGTGGTGATAAATCTTTCTCCTCCATACATAAGTTGAGCTATTGCTTTTGCTGTTTCTGTTTTACCAACTCCACTAGGTCCAACAAGTAAAAATACCCCTGTAGGAGAGTCTTCTTTTTTCAATCCAGAAATTGAAATTTGCAAAAACCTATTTAAATATGATATTGCTTGTTCTTGACCTATAACTTTGTCTTTAATTTTATCTTCAAGTTCAACAACTGTTTTTATTTGCTCTTCAACCATATTCCCCAACGGAATTCCTGTCCATGAAGATATAACTTTTGCTACTTGTTCTTTATTAACAGTATTAAAAATATACATATTCTTTTTTTGTAAATTTTTAAGTTGGGTTTTTAGTTTACTTTTTTCTTTTTTATCTTTACATTCTTCAATTTGTTCTAAAACTTCTTTTTGTTTTTCCCAGTTTGTTCTAATGAGTTTTTCTTCATCTTCATAGACTTTAAGTTGATCTTTTAAAATTTTAATTTTATCTTTGTTATTTTTTATTTTGTTTACATCATCTCTTTGTAAGAACTCTATTTCTCTTTGTTTTTCTAATATCTTTGTAGTAATTTTTTGTAATTCAAAAGGTATATTTGATTGACTTATTTTTACATTTGCACAAGCAGTATCTAAAACATCAATTGCTTTATCAGGAAGTTGTCTACTAGTTATATATCTAGCAGATAAAGATGAAGCACTTTTTATTGCATCATCTTCAATATAAACATCATGTGCTTCTTCATATTTTTTAGCAATTCCTCTTAGAATTGTTGTAGCTTCACTAACTGTTGGTTCTAAAAGATTTATTTTTTGAAATCTTCTTGATAAAGCGGGATCTTTTTCAAAATATTTTCTATATTCTAGCCATGTAGTTGCAGCAATTGTTTTAAGTTCTCCTCTTGCTAGTGCAGGTTTTAATAAATTAGCAGCATCTGAGCTACCTTCATTTCCCCCTGCTCCAATTAAAGTATGAGCTTCATCAATAAACAAAATTACAAATTCACTACTTGCTTTTAATTTATTAATTACCTCTTGCAATCTTCTCTCAAACTCTCCTTTTACACTTGCTCCAGCTTGTAAAGCACCAACATCTAAAGATAATATTTTTGCTTCTTTTAATTGAACAGGAACTTCATTATTAACAATTTTTAAAGCTAATCCTTCAACTACTGCAGTTTTTCCAACACCTGCCTCACCAACTAAAATAGGATTATTTTTTCTTCTTCTTAATAAAATATCAATTGCTTGTTTTATCTCATCATCTCTACATAATACAGGATCAATTCTATTTTCTTTTGCTAATTGTGTTAAATCTGTAGTATACTTTTCTATTTCACTTTTTATATTTGAGTTTTCATTAGAAGTCTTATTTTCAATTGGTTTCTCATTTAATCCCTCTATTAGGCTTTTTAGCTCTTCTACATCAATTTTTTCAAATATTTTAAAGTATTTTGTATTTGAATATTTAATACTATTTTCAAATAAAGATAAAATCATTGAAGATTGCGTTATTTCATTTTGATTTAAAATAAGCTTTGCATAAGAATAAGAATCTTCAAGCCAATTAACTAAAATAGTTGAGAATATAGGGCTATTTGATTCACTTATACTTATTTTTACTTCTTTTTGAATTACTTTTATTAACTCATTTTTATCAATTTTGTACTGATTTAACATCAAAGAAAATATGCTATTTTCATCTTCTAAAAAAACATACAAAATATCTTCTATTAAGATTTCACTTCCACCTCTTACAATACATCTTTGTGCTGAGTTTTCAAGATATTTTTTTGTTTTTCTATCTAAATTATTTATCAAATTTTTTAATTCTAATTTCATTATAATCCTTTTTGTGCTATTACTATTTTTTCATCATAAAATGTTTGCCCAATCCAACTATTTATTCCCAAATATTGTTTGGCATTAATATCAAGAGAAAGAGACTCTTTTTCTTCTTTTTTTACTTCAAAACAGACTTCATGTTTAAGTGGTTCATTTAAAGAAAACGCAATTAAATCTTTTAATTCTTTCATTTTAAATCCTAAAATACTATACTCTAGTAGTTGTTGATTAGTAACATTTTTTAATAGGATCTGAAATTTGGCATTTTTACTTTTAACAGATTCTCCTATTAGAAAACTACTATTTAAACTACAGTTTTCATTGCCTAAAGAACATCTTTGAAAAGAAGGAATATTATAATTATCTTCAATGCATTGAATTATTTCTAATTCATTATGATTTAAGTAGTGTCTTAAAATCGATTTTAAAGTTCCTGCTGATTTATGTTTCATAAATAAAATTCCAATATATGGAATAAGCTTTCTTAAGTTTAAGGAACTATTATTTTGTAGTCTATTTGAGTATAAGCCTAAAAATGAAAATATATATTTTGAAAATTTGTCTTTTAAATCATTTTGATATTGTATATAATATCTATGTTTTTGCCATATAGGATAGATAAATCTTTGTAGATGATGATTAAATAAATTTAGAAAATCATGTAATATATAGTCACTATCAATACTATATAAAACCATTTCACTATAATGAGATGGTAAAGGAGAAGAACTACCAAATATACCTAGAAAGTTTAAAGTAATTTCAGCTTTTGTATTATTTTCTTCTTCAAAAAAAATTACTTTTGATACTTCTGATTTTTGAAAAGACAAACTTGGATTTGAACTAAACTTAATAAGCTCATAGACTTCTATACTACTTTTATTTATATGAAAATTTTTTAAATATCCACATACAACCCTTATAATTTGTGGCAATGAATATTTAGAAATACTATCATTTAAACTACTATTTATTTCTTCTATTGTCATACTAAATCTTTTATTAAATTAATGTTTGTGAACCAATTTTTGCAGGCCACTGAAAATAGTCTTCATTATTTATATCAACACTTAATTTATGAAATGAATTTAGATTACTATAAAGTGCAAAAAACTCATTTAATACACAACAAAATATATAAGCTTCCCCAAGACAAGAAAAATTCAATGGATTAACTTTTAGTTTTATATGAGTTCCTCTTATTGGTAACCCCTTATCTATCATTTCACAAGTTTCATATGAAATATTTTCAAATCCTTTTAATTGCATTGTAGTTTTTTCTTTTTGTTTTCTATCAAAAGCTCCATAAAAATCATAAGTTTCTAAGATCGTTCTTAAAGAATTAATATCTTCTAAAGAGAGATAATTCAAAGACATGTTAGATATTACTCTCCATAAGAAATCCCCTGAAATTGGTGGTGGATAACTTTGTGTAGGAATAGTAATATTTTGAAATTTTAAATTTGCACTTTTTGATAAAGGATTTGCAGTATCAATCTCTTTTAATAAGAGTTTTGAAGGTAAATTTTTATTTGTACACAATATTTTTACAGATATTGTTGCATTGCTTTTTAAAATATCTTCTTCTAATCCTTTTGAGTTAGAAAATCTTAAGTATGTATTTGTTTGTGCTTCATCATTTGATAATTTAACTCTTGATGAGTAATACTCTGTATTTGATAAATTGTGTTCAAATGTTTCAAAAGGCATAAGATCTTCATAACTTCCCTTATTTGCAATCCAGCCTCTTACATTTTCAATTGAAAAAACTTCACTTTGATTTTTATCTAAATTTGAAGGAACTACTAAATACTCTTCATCATAACTTGTTTTTCTAATTGGTACAGAATCTGTTTCAAATAGATTAACTATAGGAGTACTATATAAAAAGAAGTTGTTAATACTTGGAGTTTCAGATTGTTTTATCTTTTTAGAAAATGTTATTTTTATAGTAAAATTTCTACTTTTTTCTAAAATTTCATTTGATATTGTATTTATATTTGAAAGATTCAATATATCAATAAATAAAAACTTATCTTTAAAACAAAAATATTCTTGTAGTAAAATATATCCATCAAAAACATTTAAAGGATAAGGCATAAGGTTTTCATTTGGGCTAAAACCAACTTGTTTTATTGAGTTTTTATCAATTGATATTGATGCAAGCTCTTTACTATCATCAGAATTAATAATTAAATCAATTTTTTCAACATAGTTTGTTAGAAAAAGATATAAATCTTGTGCAATAAATTTAGAACCACCTAAATGTAACCTTAAGTTCTCAAATGTTAAATCTTGCAATGTTCCAATTGTTGACATTTGAAAAGACAATTCAAGATCACTTTTTTTACTATATGTATAGTAATTAACATTTTGTAATTCAAAAGGCATTACAGTAAGTTCATAAGCAGTTCTAAATTTACATTGTGAATTATTTATGCTTTTACTTAAAACCTCAGTATTTTTTTCAACTTTAATATTTTCAGTTGAATCTTTGATTGATTCATACTTTATAATAGAATAAGATGGTATTGGCCTAATATAATTTGGCCAAAGTAGTTGAACTAAAGTGTGAGAAACTTCTGGCAATTCATAATCAAGTTGCTGTTTTAATCTCCCTGTTAGAAAAGAAAAACCCTCAAGCAGTCTTTCCACATCAGGATCTTGTCCTTCTTTTGAAAGATAAGTTGATAATCCAGGATTTTTTTTAGAAAACTCTGAACCCTCAAGTCGTAATGAGTTTAATTCTTTTTTATAATAATCATTAAATGTCATCTTTATAAATCTTTACCTTTCCATTTTTTAACAAATTTGCTCTATAACTTACTTTTTTACTTCTGCCATTTACTACAAGATATCCTTGTATTAAGATTGTCATTTCATTAAAATTCAAATTTTCTCTTAAAATTCCAACTTTTGTTTTATATAATCTAGGCTCAAATCTTTTTATTGTGTTTTCTGAACTTTTTTCTATAAACTCAATAGAATCATTCATACTTAAATTTATATTATTTAAATCTACTTTTCCATAATCTTTAGATATTTCTGCACTTCCTGCATTTGTAGAGAAGATTCTTGAAAGATTATTTGCAATTGATGCATATAATGCTTCTTCTTTTGAATCAAACTGTTTATCATCAAAACTTGAAGATAATCTTTCAAATAAACTTCCCTTATACATCTTTTACTCTTTATCTAACTTACCAACAAGTGATAACTCAAAACTTGCACCCATGTATTTAAAATGAGGTCTTAATGAAATTCTAACTTTATACCAACCTGGATCATCAGCAACATCTTCAACATCAATTGCAATATCTTTAAAAGGTCTTTTACTTCTAATTTCTGCACTTGGATTTTCTTGATTTGCAACATACTGCTTAGCCCATTTATTAAGTTCTCTTTCTAAATCTGATCTTTCTCTCCATGAACCAATATACTCTCTTTGCAATACTTTTATATAATGAGACATTCTTGTAATTGCAAATAAATATGGCAATTGAGTACCTAATTTATAATTTAATTGTGCTTCATTACCCTCAGGAGTATTTGCAAAAAGTTTTGGCTCTTGTGCTGAACTAGCAGCAAAGAATGCAGCAGTATTACTTCCTTTTCTCATAATCAATGGAATAAAACCTTGTTCAGATAATTCATACTCTCTTCTATCTGAAACTAAAACTTCTGTTGGTATCTTCATCTCAATATCACCCATACTTTCAAAAGTATGTACAGGTAAATCTCTAACTTCACCACCTGATTTTGGTCCTATTATATTAGTACACCATCTATAACTTGCAAAACTATCAGTTAATTTACTTGCAAAAGCATAAACTGTATTTCCCCATAAATAATCTTCATGACTTTTTGAAACATCTTCTTTATAAACAAAATTTGAAATAGGATTATCTTCTGGATCATAAGGAGGTCTAAGTAAAAATCTAGGAAGAGTAAGTCCTACATATCTTGAATCTTCATTTTTTCTAAAGCCTTTCCAAGCTGCAAATTGTGGAGATGTCATTACATCTTCTATATCTTTTAAATCAGGAAGCCCTTCAAAACTATCTAGCCCAAAAAACTTAGGACCTGCTGCACTAATAAAAGGTGCATGGCTCATTGCTGAAATTGAAGCTACTTTATTTAAAAATTTTATATCCATATTTGAAGGAGAAAGCTCATAATCTGCGATTATAGTACCTACTGGTTCCCCACCAAATTGTCCATACCCTGCACTATATACATGTTTATAAAGACCTGTTTTTGTAATATCTAAGCTATCTTCAAAATCTTCAATTAACTCTTCTTTTGATACATTTATAAATTCCATTAAAATATTTTGTCTAAAGTCAGTTCTTTCAACTAACATATAAAGACCTTTCCATTTTGATTCTAATGCTTGAAACTGGTCATGATGCAAAACTTCATCCATTTGGGCAGATATTTTTTCATCAATTTCTGCAATCATTTTATCAATTATAGATTTATTAACTTTTTCTTCTTTATTATCAGATTTAATTAATTCTTCTACAAGTGCTTCTACGCCTGTTTTTACAACTGAATAGCTGTCATCATTTTGATTTATGCTTGTTTGAGCAACAATATTATCTAATAAACTTAATTGTTCTATATCTGAAATATTGTTTTGTGAAACTTGTTCTGTAGTCATCTAAACTCCTTTTATTCTTTAACACCAAGATTTAACTCATTCATTAACTTATCTCTTTCTTCTTTATTTGAAATAGCATCTTCAATAGCTTTTCTAAATGCAGGAACATTTCCTAATGGACCTTTTAAAGCCATCAATGATTGTCTTAACTGCATAAGAACTTTTAGTTCTGGAATATTTTCAACTATTTTTTCAGGTGAAAAATCTTTAATACTATTAATTTTCAAATCTACATTTAAAGATGAGTCTTCTTCTTTAGTTAATTTATTATCAACATTAAAACTCACTGATAAATTTTGTGCTTTTAATACATCATTGAAATTATTTTTATCTATTTTTACAACTTTTTTTTCTTCAACAGGTTTTTTCTCTTCATTTGGATTATATTCTCCCAATAAAGTTATTTTGTATGGTATTTCAATCTCTTCTGTCATATCCCCAGTTGCAGGTTTATAAGTGACATTAATTCTCTCTTTTGGTGATTCTGATTGCTTATTCATCTATGTTCTCCTAATTTATATATTTATTTTTAATGCACTATTTATATCTATTTTACAAAGTAGTGAATAATATTTTTCAATTTGTTCATTCTCTACTTGAAGATTATTAAATGAGCTTAAAAAAAGTACATACACTTCTGATACAAGTTTTGCATCCCATTGTATTAAATTGTGTTTTACAATATATTTTTCAAGTTCATCAAATAGAGCTAAAGCCATATTCTCTTTACTATTCTCTATTGCTAATTGCATTTGTTTTAATCTTAAAAGAAATTTATCTTTTATATTTTGTGAACTAATATATTTTTTATCTATTAGGTTTATTGCCTCCTTAAAATTTAAAGTTTCATCTATTTCAAACTCGCAATCATTCTCATTTTTACTTGAATTACTTGGATCTTCTTGTATATTTTCATTAATCCATTTTTTAGTTTTAGGTGATGCAAAACTACTATTGTCTTTGAATTTTAAATCAACTATTCCTTCATTTGTTTTTAAAAAATAGATTAATAAATTTTTTACTTCATTTGCTTGTTTTTCTTTATTTAATTTTTTGAAAATATTATATATATAATAGTGTCCATCAAACCAAAAAGGAGAAACTTCTAGAATTTCTTCAATTAACTTTACTGCATCATCATAGTTTGAATTTTTATACAAACTTTTTACTTCATCAATTTCTAATATTGAAGGAGGGTTTAATTGCGTGATTGAGTTTTCATTTAAAGGAAGTCCATCAGTTTCAAGCCAAGACAAAAATCTTGTAATTCTTAATGCTTTTAGCTCAATGAAATCTTCTTCTCTATAAAAATGTGCTAATTTTGAAGCATCTTTTTTCAATTCCCTTAAAAAAGATATTGCTTTATGTGAATCTAATTCATCTTTTTGTTTATTAATTTGAGTAACTTGTTCTTTTTTTTTCAGTTCTTCTTTTGCATTTTGTTCTTGTAGTTTAGCTTTAAGTATATTTATAATCTTTTTAAAATATACATCTTCATTTTCTAATAATCTATTAAAAGTATTGTTAAGTTCCATAAAAAGTTCATAGAAAACTTCAATATTAGAAGTAAAATTTTGGCTTATTTCTAAAGTCAACTGTTCTTCTAGCCAAAAAATAATATTGCTTTTACCCTTAATAGATTTAGGATATAATTTATCGTTAAATTGATTTATGAAATTTATATAAATAGGAAGGTTAACTTCTAATCCTATAAAAGAGTTTACTTTCCAACATGAGTATATCCACCAAGTTGCAATCTTAAAATCTTTACTTTTATTTATAAGAAAATCTTGAGTACTATTTAATACTAACTCCCAATCTGTAGAACCATCAAAAAAAGCACTATGACTTTTGTCTATTTCTTGTTCAATCGATAAAAAAGCATCATCATATTTGAAATCTTTTCCAACAATTGAATCATCGATTGATTGAAGAATTAATGCACTCAAAAACCTCTTCCTTTTTTATATAATTTAACTGCTAAGTTATAATTTTTACGAAATTGTAACTAGAAATATTTTAATTTTTGTTAAAAAATTATTATATTTATTATTTAATTATCTATTTAAAAATTATTTATTTTCTAACTAGATAATAATTTATGTTATTTTGATACTATTAAAAGAGGTATTTATAAATTAAAAAATTATTTAGTTCCTAAAAAATTTATAAAATTTTTAGAAAAACAAAAAAACTATATTAAAATTAATGATAAATTTGTACAATATATATAATAAAGGAAATTAAATATGAAATTATTAGTAATTATTGCCCATGGAAGTAGATTAGAAAGTTCAAATAAAGAGATACATAACTTAGCAGAAAAATTAAAAATAAATAATATAGATAATAATTTAAAAATTACCTATGCATTTTTAGAGTTATGTGAACCCTCGATTAACAAAAGTATAAAAGACGAGATTATAAATGGTTGTAACGAAATAGAAGTTTTTCCATACTTTCTTGCAGCAGGAAAACATGTAAAAGATGATATTCCAAAAGAAATAGATAAGTTAAAAGAAGAGTATCCAAATATTAAATTTAAAATTCTTCCACATTTAGGAAGTTGTAAAGAGATTGTGTCACTTATATTTTCACAATTACAAGATAAAGATTAAAACAAATAGCTTAAAAAAAGCTATTTGTATAATTATCTTCTTCTATGTCAATCTCAATATAAATATTATCACTATAGTCTAAATAGATACTATACTCACCAAAGTTAACAGATTTTTCAATATCTTTTTTATTAAAATAAACTTCACAATCATTAATATCTAAATTATTCAAATGATACTCAACTATTGAAGGAGGCATTTTATTTATAGCCTCCTCCAATGAATTGAAACTATCAATTCCAAAAGTATTAAAAAGAGTATTTTTATTTATCTGTTTAGTCATAGCTATCTTTAATTATTGAAACCATTCAATAAAGAAGCCATTCTATTTAGGTCTATTTTATTCTCACTATTACTACTAGACTCTCTAAAATTTGCAGAAGTATTGTCAATCTCTTCTTCTAGTATTTGATCTAAACTACTATTTTTAGAATTATCTTCTTCTTTAATAAAGGTTCCTTTTTCTCTTGAATCAAATTTATTGTTATCTTTTTCATATTTGTTAGGATTCTTTTTACTTCCTAGAAGATTTTCAATTTTACCTAACATAGAATTAATGTTATTGTTTTGTTTTTCTGTAGAGTCATTTAACTCATTAACATTATCTTCTAAATTTCTATTTTTATCTTCTAGGCTTGTCACTTTTGCTTCAAGTTCTTTTTTATCTTTATTAAGATTATCAATTTTTTCTTCTAATAGTGTATTCTCATTTTGCAATTCTTCATATGCTTTTATTAATGTATTTAAAGCTTCATTTAATTTTGTAATAGTCTCTTGATTAGTCATATTTATAAAATCCTCTTTTAGGTTTGTATTTAAAAAAGCTATTATTGCAAAAATTAGCTAATAATTCCATCAATTTTCAATAAAGAATCAACACTTGGTTCTCTTTGTGCAAATTTATAGAACAATTTATCCATATTTTCAGAGCCACCTTTTTGTAAAATATGCTCTTTGTATTTCATAGCTAACTCTTTATTAAATAAATTTCCTGAATCAATAAACATATAAAATGCATCTGCACTTAAAACTTCAGCCCATTTATAAGAATAATATCCAGCAGCATAACCGCCTCCAAAAATATGCCCAAATCCATGTTGAAATTTATTGTAAGAAGGTGGTATCAATGGGCTATACTCGGCTCTTATACTATCAAGTAATGCTTGTATTTCTTCTGCATTGTTGTATAATTTTTGATGTAGGTTAAAATCAAACAGTGCAAACTCAACTTGTCTTAACATTGATAATGATGATTGGAAATTTCTAGCATCTATTAATCTTTGAATTGCTTCATCATCTAAAACCTCTTTTGTTTCATAATGTTTTGCAAAAATTTTTAAAACATCTTTTGCATATGCAAAATATTCTAAAAATTGTGAAGGAAACTCAACTGTATCCCAAGCAACACCAGAAATTCCACTAACATATGGTTCATTTACTTTGCTTAATAAATGATGCAATGCATGTCCCATTTCATGAAATAAAGTAACAACATCATCATGTCTTAATAATGAAGGAGTATTGTCCTTTGATTGTGGGAAATTACAAACTACATATGCTGTAGGTAAATGTTCTTTTTTATTTGAATCAACATAGTGTGTATGCCAGTTATTCATCCAAGCACCACCTCTTTTATCTTCTCTTGCTTCTAAATCAAGATAAATTCTAGCTATAATTTTATCATTTTCAGAAATATTAAATACTTTTACTTTATCATCCCAAGTTTTTGTTTGAACCTCTTCAAACTTAATTTCAAATATATCATTTAGAAAACTGAAAAATCCATTTAATACAGAGTTTTGCTCAAAATAAGGTCTATAATACTCTTGGTCTAAATCATATTTTGCTTTTTTAACTTTCTCACTATAATAAGCCATATCAAAGCTTTTAATATCTTCAATGTTATCTTCACTTGCATATATTTTAATCTCTTCTAGCTCTTCTTTAGCACTTTGTTTACCTTTAATTGCTAACTCTTTTAAAAATGACACAACCTCTTCTTCACTATTAGCCATTTTTCTACTTAAAGAGTATTGTGCATAGTTTTCAAAACCAAGAAGTTTGACTTTTTCATCTTTTAATTTCAATATTTCATTGATTACTTCTTCGTTTTCTGGCGCTCTTGTGCAATAAGCTTTATAAATCTCTTCTCTTTTTTCTCTATTTGTTCCATATGTAATATACGCTAAATATGATGGCATTTGAAGAGTAAATTTATATTTTGTCTTATTATCATTTTCATCTGTAAATTTTGCTAGTTCTAAATCTGACTTTGGCAACTCTTTTACATCTTCAAAATTTTCACATATCATTTCAAAATTATTTGTTGCATTTAAAAGATTTTGAGAAAACTTTTGAGACAATTCACTAAGCTTTAAATTCAACTGTTTAAGTCTATTCTTTTTTTCTTCATTTAAGTGACAACCACTTAATTCAAAATCTTTTATCTCATTTTCTAGAACTTTTTTTTGTATACTATTTAAAGATGTATAATCCTTATCTTGTATATCTTTTAATGACCTATAAATATTATCATTTTGTGACATCTCAGTTTCGTAAATTGAGATCAAAGGAATGCACTCTTCTAAAACTTTTTGCGTAATATTTGAATTTTTAACTGAATCAATATGAAAGATTGGAGTTATAAAATCACTTAAGTTCTCCCCTACTTCTTGATAAGGCATTACAAAATTTTCATAACTCTTTTCTTCTATTTTTAAAAGTTCCTCAACTTTATCTTTACTCTGATTTATTTTCTCTTCCAATAAACTTTTACTATTTTCTAAATTTTCTAAATTAAACTCTTTAAACATTATTTATCTCCTTTTCTAAATTTAATACTAAAACCTCTATCAAAATTTGAATAGTCTTTATAAAACTCATACTTTTCTATATTAAAATTTTTAAAGTACTGTTCTAAAGGTTTTTTTTGATCATATCCCATTTCACATAATAAATATCTAATCTTTTTATTATATGTATCATCTATAATTCTTTTTAAAATCTCATCTCCAACTTCTCCTCCAAATAGAGCATTTCTTGGTTCAAACTCTACATTTAATGGTAGCTTATAGCTGTTTGCAATATATGGAGGATTAGAAATAGTCATATCAAATATTTGTTCATCTATATTTTCATATAAATCACTTTTAATAAACTCTATTTTATGCTCAACTTCATGTTTTTTTGCATTTTTCTTAGCTAAAGTAATTGCATCATCATTAATATCTACTGCAATAATTTTTATATCATCTATTAGTTTTGCAAGCATTACTGAAATAATTCCTGAGCCTGTCCCTATTTCTAATACTTTTGGACTTTTTATCTCTTTTAATATCTCAACTGCATTTTCTACTAAAAGCTCTGTTTCAGGTCTAGGGATTAATACATTTGTTGCAACTTCAAAAAGTTCTCCATAAAATGAAGCTTTTTTTGTAATATACTCCATTGGATAGTTAGTGGCTCTTTTTTTTACAAGTTTTTCAAGCTCTTTTTCATGTTTGAACTCTTCATTATAATGTAGATGTAACCAAATAACATTTTTTTGTAAAATATGTAAAATTAAAATCTCAACTTCTTTATTTGGAATATGAGTTATATCTCTTAACTGTTTTGAATAATTTTTTATACAATCTTTTATTGTCAAATATAATACCTTTATTAAATATTTTGCCTATTTTATTGAAATTTTACTCTATTACATATAAAGCCAATTCATCTGCTAATAAAAAGTTTTGATTATAAACTTTATCATCTTTTAATATAAGTTTCTTTTCATCTATTAAATCTTGCACTTTTTTTAACTCATTTTCGTTAAATAGTTCTATTTTTACGCCAGTTGAAGACCTAAAACCCAATAAAACTTTTTCTATTTTTATATCTTTTTTACTTAAATTTTCAATTTCATACTTTATTGGTTCATTTATATACTCTTGAATATCTTTTTTTGGATAATATCTTGAGTTTTGTTTATATCCAACTGCACCAGCACCTACACCTAAATACTCTTTATGTTCCCAATATCCATAATTATGTTTTGATTCAAACTCTTTTGCTTTTGAAAAGTTTGAGATTTCATATTGAGTAAATCCACACTTATTTATATAATCAAATATTTCATATGATAACTCTTCATCATCAATTTTTATTTCAGATTTATTATAAAATTTTGTGCCTTTTTCAATAGTCAAACTATATGCACTTAAATGTGTGATTGGCAATGAAAAAGCAGTATCAAAATCCTTCTTTAAGCTTTCAAAGCTATCTGCTTCAACACCATAAATTATATCACAATTAATACCATTAAAACCTATACAACTAGCTTTTTGTATAGCACTTATAGCACTTTTACTATTATGTGCTCTTCCTAGCTTTTTTAGTTTTTCATTGTCAAAACTTTGTACTCCAAAGCTTACTCTATTTACGCCAAAATTCTTCATTCCTAAAAGCCATTTTTCACTTGCTGAGTTTGGGTTTGCCTCTGTTGTTATTTCACAGTTTTTTTCTAAATAAGGTTTTATTAATTTAAAAACCTCTTCGTACTCCTCAAATTTTATTGAACTTGGAGTTCCGCCTCCTATAAAAACAGTTTGTAATTTTTTATTCTCTTTTTTAACATACTCTAATTCAAACTTTAATTGTTTTACTAAAGCTTTCATATAGTTATGTTTTAGGTGAAACTTATCTGTGTAAGAATTGAATGCACAATAGTGACATTTACTATCACAGAAGGGAATATGTATGTATAAAAGCAATTTTTAATCCTAATTTAAATATAATTTTCGCCTAATTATAAGGGAAAATATATTTATGACTGATAAAAAAGAAACAATAGAAAAAAAAGATGGTAAAAACTATAGACCAAATGTTGCAGCAATTGTACTATCAGCAAAATATCCTGAAAAATGTGAAGTTTTTATAGCTTCTCGTACCGATGTAGAGAATGCTTGGCAGTTTCCACAAGGTGGAATTGATGAGGGTGAATCATCTAAAGAAGCTTTATATAGAGAGCTTGAAGAAGAAATCGGAACAAAGGAAATTGAAATAATTGCTGAATATCCCCAATGGGTAAGCTATGAATTTCCCCCTGCAATTGCAAAAAAAATGCAACCATATGATGGGCAAATTCAAAGATATTATTTAGTAAAGCTAAAAAAAGGTGCAAAAATAAATATTAATACTCAAATACCTGAATTTAGTGAATACAAATTTGTTGCAACAAAAAATATTTATGATTATATAACATTCTTCAAAAGAACAGTATATAAGCAAGTCTTGAAATATTTTAGAAATGAAGGTTATATTTAAAAAGGTAATTAAAAAAGATGTTAAAAGTATTAAAATTTGGCGGAACAAGTGTTGGTAATTTAGATAGAATTCAAAATGTAGCAAACATCATAAAAAAAATTCGTGATGAAGGCCATGATATTATTGCTGTAGTTTCTGCAATGAGTGGAGAAACTAACAAATTAATTGATTATGCTGAACATTTTTCAAGCAATCCAAATAGAATTGAAATGGATATGCTTTTAAGTTCAGGAGAAAGAGTAACATCAGCACTTTTATCAATTGCATTGAATGAGCAAGGATATAAAGCAACTTCAATGAGTGGAAGAGAAGCAGGAATAAAAACTGATTCTTCACACACAAAAGCAAGAATTGAAGATATTGATACAACTGCTATGAAAACTGCAATGAAAGCTGGAAAAATTATAGTTGTTGCAGGTTTTCAAGGAGTTACTTTTGAAGGTAGAGTAACTACACTTGGTAGAGGTGGTAGTGATTTAACTGCTGTAGCAATAGCAGGTGCAATAAATGCCGATGTTTGTGAAATCTATACAGATGTTGATGGAATTTATACAACAGATCCAAGAATTGAGCCAAAAGCTAAAAAACTTGATAAAATCTCGTATGATGAGATGCTAGAACTTGCAAGTCTTGGAGCTAAAGTATTGCAAAATAGATCAGTAGAGATGGCAAAAAAATTAAATGTAAATTTGATATCAAGAAGTAGCTTCACGCCAGAAGTTGAAGGTACATTAATTACTAAGGAAGAAAATATTATGGAAAAACCAATAGTTAGTGGTATTGCATTAGATAGAAACCAAATCAGAGTTGGGATGTATGGAGTTAAAGATAGACCAGGAATAGCAGCTTCTATTTTTACATCATTAGCAAATGAAAATATTAATGTAGACATGATAGTTCAAACAGTTGGAGTAGATGGAAAAGCTGATTTAGATTTTACAATTCCAACTACTGATTTTGAAGCATGTAAAAAAGTAATGGAAACATTTAGAACAGATACTAGAAATATTGAATATAATGATTCTATATGTAAAGTATCAATAGTTGGTGTGGGAATGAAATCACATACAGGTGTTGCCTCAAAAGCATTTGCTACTTTAGCTAATGAAAATATTAACATAAGAATTATTTCAACAAGTGAGATAAAGATATCTATGGTTATTGAAGAAAAGTATGCAGAGTTAGCAGTTAGAGCACTACACGAAGTTTACAATCTGGATAAGTAATAGTGCAAGAATTTTTAAATTGGACAGTAGATACTATAAGAGAAGATAAATTACTCTCTCCTTGGCTAGAAGAGAAAAAGTATGAATGGACTCCTTTAGTATCTAAATCTGTAGTAAATATACTTGAAAAAGGTTGTTCTGTAATTATAATTACAGATAAAGAAAGAGATTGGTTCTTAGAATATATTTTCACAAATATAAACTCGCAAAACTTAAATAGACCGTTTTTACCTTTTTATGATGCAAAGGGTTTTTACAAATATCTAGATGAAGTTAAATCAGAAGATGATATTAATTATATTAAAGATATGTTAAGTATCTCTTTTCCTAATGGATATTGTTTTTGGTATATTGGGAAAAGTCAAAGTGTAAGAGCAATTATTCCAAAAGTTTCTAAAAACTCATTTTTATGGCTTTTTGATGAAGAGATGCAAGATGCTTTTAATTTAAGAAGTAAAGATGATGCTTTAGATATGAAGCTTTTACAAATGTTTAGACTTTATACTAAAACTTTAAGTGCTGCACTTTTTGCAGAAATAAATGTAGAGAACTGATATAATGGCAAATATAAACGATATAAAAGTAGACTCATCAACTATATTAATAGTAAATAGTATAGAAGATACACTTTCATATCTTTTATCAACTTTACCTACTCATTCATGTAGAGTTATAAAAAATGAACAAAAAGATGAGTTTTTATTAGCTCAAGCAAATGCCGCTGTAAAAGAAGCTTATATAGCTACAAATAATAAAAAGTATCTTATATTATGTGGTACAACATTTAGAAGTGAAGCTCAAAACTCTTTATTAAAAGTATTAGAAGAGCCACCAAAAAATATTGTATTTATCATAATAACAACTACAAAATCAACAATATTACCAACAATTTTTTCAAGAATGCCACATAAGTTTTTGAAAAAATCTCAAAATTTAAACTCATCTAACTTGGATTTATTAAGACTTGATTTAAAAGATATTTATAATTTTTTAAAAGAGAATCAGAAAATATCAAAGTATGAAGCTATCTCTTTAGTTGAATCAATTCTTTTTAAAGTAAAAGAACAAAATATAAATTTAACACAAAAAGAGCTTGAAATGTTTTCAAATGCAGTTAAACTACTTGATTTAAACTCACGCCCAATAAATGTATTAACAACCCTACTTTTAACACTAAATAATAGAAAAAGATTTTAATATGAATAAAAATAAAACAAAAATAATGGGTGTTTTAAATGCAAATGAAGACTCTTTTTTTAAAAACAGTAGATTTAATGAGTCTCAAGCAATAACTAGAATCGAAGCTTTAATAACTGATAAAGCAGATATTATTGATATTGGAGCAGTATCAAGTAGACCTGGAAGTATTCCTGTAAAACCAGAAGTAGAACTACAAAGAGTAAAAAATATAGTAGATTCAATCTATGAACAAAAGCTTTATGAAAAAGTAGTTTTCTCTATTGATTCATATGAACCTTTAGTAATTGATTATGTTTTAAATAAAGGTTTTAAAATAGTAAATGATATTACAGGCTTACAAAATGAAGAAGTTATAAAATTAACTGCAAAATATAATGCAAGTGCTGTTATTATGCATATGCAAAATGATCCAAAAACAATGCAAGAAAAACCAACTTACAAAAATGTAGTCTTAGAAGTAGAAGAGTTTTTAAAACAACAAGTACAAAAAGCAGAAAGTTTTGGACTTAAAGATATTATTTTAGATGTAGGAATTGGCTTTGGCAAAACCTTAGAACACAATTTATTACTATTAAAAAACTTAGAACATTTTAAATATATGGGTTATGAATTACTAATTGGTGCAAGTAGAAAATCAATGATTGATAAAATTGTAACTTCATCAATTGAACAAAGACTTCCTGGCACTTTAGCAATTCATTTAGAATCAATTAATAAAGGAGCGTCAATTATTAGATGCCATGATGTAAAAGAGCATTATCAAGCAATAAAAGTTCAAGAAGCAATAAATACACAAAAGATACTTTAAAGTATCTCGTGTAAAGTATTGGCTTTTGCCATCCAGTTTTCTAACTCTTCATAATTTTCATCTTCAACCATTTTTCTAACTTTTTTCATATGTTCTTCAAATAAATCGATTGAAGATAAGAGATTTTTTCTATTTTGTTTAAAAATATCACTCCACATTCTAGGACTTGACTTTGCAACCCTACTCATATCTTTAAATCCACCAGCAGCTAAAGCAATAATTGATTTTGGATCTTCATGTCCCATAACTGTATTTGCTAAGGAAAAAGAGATTGCATGTGGTAAATGAGACATAAAACAAGCATGAATATCATGCTCATCAGAATCCATTACTACAATTCTCATTCCAATTCCTTGGAATATTCTAAATGCTTTATTTACATGCATATTACCATTTTTCTCTAAATTACATAATACTACAGTTTTTCCCTCATATAAATCATCAATTGAGGCTTTTGGTCCAGATTTTTCAGTACCTGTCATAGGATGTGCTGGTACAAAGTTTTCTCTAATTTTTTCAGGAATATTTTTTACTATATACTCTTTTGTTGAGCCCATATCTATAATAGTAGTTTTTTCATCAATATCTAAAAAAGATGGAAACATCTCAATAATTGCATCAACTGGAATTGCAAGTATAATAACATCAGATTCTTTTTTTAAAGTTTCCAAATCTACAATTTCATCAACAAGTTTTAATTCTAGTACATCTTTTTTATTTTTTTCACTATTTATGTATCCTAGAACTTTCTTTGCAATACCATATCTTTTAACTGCTTTTGCTAAAGAACCTCCCATTAGTCCTAATCCTACTATACCTATATTCAAAATTTTCACCTTCTAAAATAATTATTTAAACAATTATATCTTAAACATGCTATAAAGTTTATTTAGATATATTAGCTACTTTAATTATAAATGTAATAAGGATTAATGTGAAAAAGAGACTTACCTTACTATCTATGACGTTAGCTTCACTACTTCATGCAGAACAGATAAATTCAATTGAATATGTAAATTTAACAAAAATTTCATCTAAAATAGCAAGTGAAACACTAAATTTAAAAGCTGGTGATGAATTAGATGTAAATAAGATAAATAAAGCAATTAAAGAGTTTTATAAATTTGGATATTTTGATGATATTTCTGTAAAAGAAGAGAATGGAAAGCTTCAGTTTCTTTTTAAAGAGAAACCATCAATTGCAAACTTAGATATATATGGATACAAAACCAGAGAAGAAGATATTGATAGTTTGAAAGTTTTAATGGGACTTAGAAAAGGTAGTATGTATTCTGCACAAAGAGCAAAGAATGCAAAAGAGATACTATTAAAAGAGCTTGAAAAAGAAGGTTATATCAATTCAATCGTTGAAATTGAAGTTGAACCTATTACTGAGGGTTCTGTTTCACTTACATTTAATGTAAATAAAGGTGATGAAATCGTAATTAAAAAAGTTAATTATGTAGGTGCTAATAATCTTGATGGTTCAGATTTTGAAAATGTAACAGCAAATAAAGAGAAAGATTATATCTCTTGGTGGTTTGGACAAAATGATGGAGAGTTAAAGCTTGATCAATTATCTTATGAAAGTCCAAGAATAAATGAATTATATTTTCAAAATGGATACTTAGATGCAAAAGTAAAAGATCCTTTCTTAAAAGTTGATTTTGCATCAAACCAAGCAAGACTAGACTTTTTTATTGAAGAGGGTCAACAATATACAACAAACTCTATTACTATTTATATAGATGAATCTATATTAAAATCAAAAGAGTTATACCCAGAATTAAAACTTAAAAAAGATAGAACATTTAACATCTCTAAATTAAGAGATGATGTAGAATATATAAAAACACAAATAGCAAACTTAGGTTATGCCTTTGCACAAGTTAAGTATGATATAAAAAAAGATGAAAAAAATGCAACTGCAGATATTATACTTAATGTTATTCCTGGTAAAAAAGTTTATATAAATGATGTTAAAATTTCAGGAAACTCAAGAACATTGGATAGAGTTATTAGAAGAAATGTATATTTAGCACCAGGAGATCAATTTAATCTTACTGATTATAATGACTCTGTTTCTAAATTAAAAAGAACTGGTTATTTTGATGATGTACAAGTTCAACAAAGAAGAGTTTCAGAAGATAAAATGGATTTAATGGTTAAAGTTGTTGAAGCTAGAACAGGTAATTTAATCCTTGGTGGTGGATATGGTTCATATGACAAGATGATGGTAAATGCTGCTATTAATGACAATAACATATTTGGTTCAGGTCTTAGTCTTGGCTTATCAACTGAACTTTCAGCAAAAAAATCAAAATTCCAATTTAGTTTAAGAAATCCTGCAATTGCAGATACTAAATACAATGGTGATGTTGAAATTCATAATACTGTTACTGAAATTGGAAGAGATGTTTATGATTTAGATAAAAAAGCTACTGGTTTTTCTATTGGTGCAGGAAAAGAGTTCTTTAGAAACTTTTACGCGGGTGCAAGATATAGACTTGACTTTATAAAAGAAGAGTATGATTATGAAAGTGGCTTTACTAAAAAAAGTGGAAAAAAATATTATGAAGATACTGATTATTTAACAAGTTCAATTACTCCTTACTTAAACTTTAATAATACAGATGATTTTTATTTACCAAAAAATGGTATAAAAACAGGTACATCTTTAGAAATTGCAGGATTAGGAGGAGATTCAAAATATGTTGAATCAAGCTCATATTTTAAATATTTTTACTCACTAGAAGATAAATTTGATTTAGATTGGATTTTTAGATATAAAACTAGCTTAAAATTCTTAATAGATAATGGTCAAATAAACCAAGGGGACTCTTTATATCTTGGTGGTCCTAAAACATTAAGAGGATTTAAATCATATGCATTTGGTCCAGATAATGAAGATGGAGAAATACAAGATCCATATAAAAGAATGTTTGCAAACTCTATTGAATTAAGTTTCCCACTTGTTGATAGTGCAAAGATGAGATGGGCAGTATTTTATGACTACGGTATGATTGGTGAAGAAAACTTTGATGACATCACAAGATCTTCAACAGGTGCAGTATTTGAATGGGTATCACCAGTTGGTCCTCTTCAATTAATATTTGCACGACCACTTGATGATGAATCTGGTGATGATACATCATCATTTGAATTTTCTTTAGGAAGTAGTTTTTAATGGTTAAACCAATAAATTTAGACAAGAGATTATCAAAAGAAGAAGCATTAGATTTAATACAAAATGCTTCTTTAAACGAATTAGGTAAACTAGCAAGTGAAAAAAAAGCGCAACTTCATCCAGATAAAACTACTACATTTGTAGTTGATAGAAATATTAATTATACAAATGTTTGTTGGGTTGATTGTAAATTTTGTGCTTTTTATAGACATAAAAAAGATGATGACTCATATGTTTTATCATATGAACAAATTGATGAAAAAATTGAAGAATTACTTGCAATTGGTGGTACACAAATACTTATGCAAGGTGGAGTTCATCCAAATTTAAAGATTGATTATTATGAAGATTTAGTTGAGCATATTCATACAAAATTCCCTCAAATTACTCTTCATAGTTTTTCTGCGATTGAAATCACATATATAGCAAAAGTATCAAAAATATCGAAACTTGAAGTTTTAAAAAGACTTCAAGCAAAAGGACTTAGCTCAATTCCAGGTGCAGGTGCAGAAATACTTAGTGATAAAGTAAGAGATATAATTGCTCCAAAAAAAATCGATGTTAAAGATTGGATTGAAGTTCATAAACTTGCTCACTCAATTGGAATGAAAACAACTGCTACTATGATGTTTGGTACAATAGAAAGTGATGAAGATATAATTGAACACTGGGATTTAGTTAGAAGATTGCAAGATGAAACAAAAGGATTTAGAGCATTTATTATGTGGTCTTTCCAAAGTGCAAATACTAAACTAAAAGAAGAGATACCTGATTTAAAGCCTCAATCTTCAAATAGATATTTAAGATTATTAGCAGTTTCAAGACTTTTTTTAGATAATGTTCCAAATATTCAAAGTTCTTGGGTTACACAAGGTTCTTACATAGGTCAACTTGCTTTAAAATTTGGTGCAAATGATTTAGGAAGTACTATGATGGAAGAGAATGTTGTAGCAGCAGCAGGAGCTAGTAACTGTATGAATCAAGATGAAATGATTACTCTAATTAAAGATGTAGGAGAAAATCCTGCTAAAAGAAATACAGCTTATGAGATCGTAGAGAGGTATTAAACCAAATTATGAAAGCAATAAAACTATTTAAAGCTGTTATTACACTACTTAGTTTACAAGGAATTTTAATGAGTGCACAAATAAAACATATAGAAATTAATAATACAAAAATTCCTGTAATATTTGAAAAACAAACAAGTCTGCCAATTTTAAATATGCAACTTGTGTTTCAAAATTCAGGTTCAATACAAGATGGAAACTTAAATGGTATTGCTTCATTTTCAGCAAAATTATTAAATGAAGGTACTAAAAAATCAGGTTCAACAAAATTTGCTTCAGAGTTAGAAAGTAATGCTATTTCATTAAATGTTGCAAGTGGTTTTGAAACATTTGTTATTGAATTATCTTCACTAAAAGAAGTAAATGAAAAAGCATTTAAACTTTTAAAAGATTTATTAAAAGATCCAAACTATGATAAAAAAGTAGTAGAAAAAATCAAAACTATTCTTATTGGTTCTTTAAAAAGAAAACAAAATGATTATGATTATGTTGCAAAAAATCAATTAAAAGATATCTTATTTAAAGATACGGCATTACAACACCCTAGTTCTGGAACAATTGAGTCTATTAGCAATATAAAATTATCAGATGTAAAAAAGTTTATTGATAATACATTCAATCTTTCAAACTTAATAATTGTTGTTGGTGGAGATATTGAGTTTAAAGAACTTGAAAATAAGATTCAAACTTTATTAAAATCAATGCCTGCAAAAGGTAAAAAAGAGTTAAAAAAAGTTGAAATAACAGCAAAACCAATTATCAAAGAGCTTAAAAAACCAACAGAACAAGCATATATATACTTTGGAAGTAAATTTAATGTAAAAGCCCAAGATGAAGAAAACTATAAAGCAAAAGTTGCTTCATTTATTTTAGGTGGTTCTGGTTTTGGTTCAAGATTGATGGAAGAAATACGTGTAAAAAGAGGATTAGCTTATAGTGCTTATGGCTATGTATCTATAAATAAATCTCATTCATACTTTACTGGATATTTACAAACAAAATTAGAAAGTGCAAAAGAAGCACAAGAACTAGTTGCCAAAATCGTAAAAAATTTTGTACAAAAAGGTGTTACTCAAGAAGAACTTGATGCAGCTAAAAACTTTTTGACTGGAAGTGAACCTTTAAGAACTGAAACATTGTCACAAAGATTAAATAGAGCATTTAATCTTTACTACAAGGGATTAAAGCAAGATTATCCTCAAAAAGAGTTAGAAAAAATACAAAATCTAAAACTTGAAGATTTAAATAATTATATTAAATCTCATAAAGAAATTATAGATTTATCATTTTCAATTGTAAGGAAGTAAATTGTTAAGAATAGCGTTAAGCCCGACAAAAGATATGGATTTAGAAGATTTAAGAATTGCATTACTTAACTATATTATTTCAAAAAAAATAGATGAAGAACTTGTAATTAGAATAGATGATGCTAATAAAAATAAAAATATCGAAGGAAAAGATAAAGAAATCTTAGAGCTTTTAAATCTTTTTTCAATAGAGCATTCAAGAATTATCTATCAAAGTGAAAATATCAAATATCATCAAAAATTAGCAATGCAATTAATGACACAAAAAAAAGCTTTTTCTTGTTTTTGTAGTGATACAAAACTTGATGAGTTAAAAAAGAGTGCAAAAGAAGAAGGAAAAAGTTATAATTATGATGATTTTTGTGCAAATTTATCAAATGAAATAGTTTTAGAAGTAAATGCAGCTTTTACAGTAAGAATTAAAAGACCTATTGATAATATAAAACTTATTGATTCACTTAATGGTGAATTTAATTACACTCCAAATAATATAGACTCTTTTATTATTTTAAATCATGATAAAACTCCTACAGCAGAGTATGCTTGTGCTGTTGATGACATGATTTTTAATATTACTACAGTTATAAATAAAAAAGAAGATATATTAAGTGCACCTAGACATATACATATTAGAAACTCTTTAGGCTATGAAAAAGAGATAAACTATATTCATCTGCCAACTATACAAAATAAAAATATTGGTAAAAAAAATAGTTTAAGCTCTGTAAAATGCTTGATTGAAGAAGGTTTTTTACCAGTAGCAATTGCTAATTATCTTGTTCTTTTAGGAAACAATGCTCCAAAAGAAATTTTTACATTAGAAGAAGCAGTTCAATGGTTTGAAATTAAAAATATATCAAAAGAAGAAGTAGTTTTTGATTTTGAAAAACTTAAAACTATTAATAAAAAACATTTAGAGTTAATTGATGATTTAAGATTATCAAAACTTTTAGGCTTTGCAGATGCGGATATTGGAAAATTGGGAAAATTATTTTTAACTAATGCAAGTACACTAAATGAAATCAAAGAAAAACTAAATCTAATATTTAGTAAAAAAGATCTTTGTAAGAATTTTGAAGATGAATCTAAACAAATTATTAAATGCTTAAAAGAAGCTCCTCATATTGAAGAGTTTAATGAGTTTAAAAAATATATTACTCAAAATACTGGATTAAAAGATAATTCTTTATTAAAACCTTTAAGATATTTATTAACAAAAGAAGAAGATGGAGTTAATTTAAGTGATATTTATCCTTATATTAAAAACTATTTAGGAGAAATTATAAAATGATCGATGCACTATTAAGTTCTGTTTTTACAGTTATTTTAGGAATAATATTTTTATATAAGTGGGTGATTATTATATCTGCTATTTTATCATGGGTTAGACCAGACCCTTATAATCCAATAGTACAAATGCTACATAGGTTAACTGAACCTGCATATGCACTTATAAGAAAATATATTCCAACGGTTTTTGGAGGAATGGATTTAGCACCAATTATTGTTATTTTTATTCTAATCTTCCTAGAAACATTTTTAGGAAAATTATTTATGGGAATGATGTAAAATGAAAAAAATTCTTTGTTTAGTTTTTATTACTACATTTATATATGCAAATAATATAGAAACTAACAAAGAATCAACTCCTACAAAATCTATTAATAACGAGCAAGAAGAGTTTACTTTAACCCTTGATTGGCTAGAACAAAAACCTAAAACAATAACAAAAGATTTTTATATACTGCAATATTTAAAACAAGATATTACACCAGATGAGGCATTAAAAGCATTAAGTATGGTAAAATATGTTTCAAATCAAATTTTTTATGCTTTTGCTAAAAAATTTAAGCATGATGAAACAACTGCAGTTGTTCAATGTATGCAAGCAAGTGCTAAAGAGCTTATAAATACTTATGATGATTGTATAAAAGCTGGATTATCTTTATATAAAGCCACAAAATTATCTCAAGTTGAATTAAATGAAGCTATTTTAAAAGTAAAAGACAAATACCCTACTTTTGCAAATAAACTTAAAATTCTTGCTTCATCTTTACCTTTTACTAAAACTATTTCAGCATCAAAAGATGATTTTTTTGATATCTATTTAAAAACAGGTAGTCAATTTAAGATTGATTTTTTAAATTATAAACTTCCTAAAAAAACTTTAAATAAAATAAGAAATGATAAAAGAGTAGAAACTTTAATAAAATACTCTATTACTAATCCACAATTAGATCTTTTGAGCAAATCTTTTTTAGGTATTGATGATACAAACTTTAAATCTTTAACATCTTTTTTTCTAGCACTTAATGAAATAAATAATGAAAATTTAAAACAAGCATTAATTTACTTATCAAACTCATATAAGAAAGCTTATAATGATTATGGAAAAAATAGAGTTATTTTTTGGAAATACTTAATCACTTATGATAAAAAGTTTTTAGAAGAGTTATCTTCTTCAAATAATCTTGATATATATTCTCTTTATGCAAAAGAACTTTTAAATAAAAAGATTGATAACATAGTTTATGATATTTCGTTAAAACAAAATGAAGCTATTTCAACTTTTAATACAAAAGATCCATTTTCATGGGTTGATTTAATAATTAATTCAAAAAATATTAATAAAGAAAAACTAAAAGAGTATAAAACAATTTTTTCAAAAGAAGAAACAAAACCATATTTAGTTTATATTTTAAATAAATATTATAAATATACTAAACATTATTTTATCACTCCATACAAAAATTATTTAAGCGAGTATTCAATTCATAGAAAAGCTTTAATTTATGCAATTGCAAGACAAGAAAGTAGTTTTGTACCAGCATCAATTTCAACTGCATTTGCACAAGGTGTTATGCAAATAATGCCATTTTTAAGTAAGCACATTGCAAAAAAACTTGACGAGCCATATGATATTTATAAACTATTTGATGCGAAAACAAACTTAAAGTATGCAAATTATCATCTTGATAATTTAGAAAAGAATTTAGATAATCCTTTGTTTATTGCATACTCATATAATGGTGGATATGGTTATTTTAAGTATCAAAAAAAGCTAGGATTGTTCACAAAAAATAACGATTTTGAACCATTTATGAGTATGGAGCTAATCTCTTATGATGAAACAAGAGAATATGGTAAAAAAGTATTGGCAAACTATTATATTTATAAAAATTATTTAGATAATAAAAATGAATTTAAATTATCTTCTATTTTTGAAAACTTAATTGAGTCTGACCAAAATTAGCTTTTTCAAGTTTTAATATCATACTACCCTCTTCTTGTTTTTCAAACTCAACTTTATAATATCTTCCCCAAGGATTTTTTATAGGTAATGACTTTATTAATTCAGATTTTTCATCAACTAGTACTTTATCCAAAGCTTCTTTACCATTTAAAGTAATTTGAAAACCCTCTTGCAAAAAATTTTGTGTTTTGCTATTTATTAAATAAACACCAATTAAAAACTCTTCTTTATCACTATTTAAATCCCTATTAATTTTATTTAAATAACTTGCAAAAAACTGTACTTTAGGTTCATTTGATATTTTAATATCACTTTTTTTAGTAAATTGAAGTGCATTAGAATTTCTTATGTTCTCTTTTTTAAAATTTAATAATGCATGATTTGTTGTACAAGCATTAAAAAGTAAACTAGAAACAAAAAGACTAGATATTAAAATTTTTTTCATATATTATCTCCATATTTATTTAAGAAAGTTATTTTACACTAAAGATACTTTAACCATCATTTGGATAAAATCCAGCCTATGAGTAATAAGAAATATAAAAAATTAGCTGTTGCTTTTTCTGGTCCGTCAAATAGTGGAAAAACAACTTTAATAGTAAAGGTATCAAACATACTTCAAGATAAAGGCAATAAAGTATGTATTGTAAAACATGATCCAAAAGATAAAGCTAGATTTGATACTCCAGGAAAAGATAGTGATAAGTTTTCTCAAACAGGTGCAAATGTTGCAGTTGTTTCACCAAATAGAACAACTTTATTTAAACAAGAATCTTCTTCAATTGATGAGTTAATTGAGCTTTTTGGTGACTTTGATTATTTATTAGTTGAGGGCTTAAAAACTCTTCCTCTTCCTAGAATATCAATATTTAGAAACTCTTTAGATGAAAAATATTTTGATGTTACAGATGCAATAGCTTTTGATAAAACAATCAATAGTGATGATATTCCTTCAAATATTGATAAACTTGACTTAAATAACCCAGAAGAGATTATACAATGGGTAGAAAAAAATTCAAAGAGAGTATAAAATGACAGAGATTTTTGATGCTATAAAAAAATCAGCAATAGATATAAAGAATTTAATTGAAACTGGTGATACTAGTAAAAGTACAAATGAGAATTCAACTGGTGATACTCAATTAAAATTAGATATTGCAAGTGATGAAATTATAGAGGCAATTTTTAAAGATGTTTCTTGTATTAAAGCTATTGTTAGTGAAGAGCAAGAAGAGATTATATCTTTAAATGAAAATGGAAAATACTTAATAGCTTATGATCCCTTAGATGGTTCATCACTTGTTGATGTAAATCTTTCAGTTGGTTCAATTTTTGGTATTTATGAAAATGATTTCACAGGTAATAATTTAGTTGCTGCTGCATATGTTGTTTATGGGCCAAGGGTTGAACTTGTAATTGCCACAGATGATGTTAAAATGTATAGACTAATAAATAATGAGTTTAAATTTATGCAAGAACTTAAACTTAATGAAAAAGGTAAATTAAATGCACCAGGTTCTACACAAAACTGCTGGGCTCCTTTTCATAAAAAAATGATTGATGAAATTTTTGAAGATGGATATAGATTAAGATATTCAGGAGGAATGGTTCCTGATTTACATCAGATTTTACTAAAAGGTGGTGGTCTTTTTTCATATCCAGGAACAACTGATAGACCAAAAGGAAAATTAAGACAACTTTTTGAAGTTTTTCCTTTTGCTTATATTTATGAAAAAGCAAATGGACAAGCAATTGATGGATTTAAAAGAGCTTTAGAAGTAGAAACTACTCATATTCATGATACTACTCCTTGTTTTTTTGGTTCAAATGAAGAGATAAAAAAAGTTTTAAAAGTATATAAAGAAAATGCAAAATAATAATCCTAACGAAATTATAATTGATGAATGGGACTTAAAGCTAGAAGAAGCTTTAAAAGGATTAAAACAGTGCCAAAATTCAAAAGAGCTTGAATCTTGTAAATCTTGCTCTTTGTTTTTTGAGTGCGAATTAAGAAAAAAATATGTATTAGCTGTTTATGAGTCAATGAATAAGGGCTCTGGCGGTGGATTTGAATTTTAATTAAGAGGTAAAAAATGGAAGAAACTTGTAAAAATGTATATATCACAACACCAATTTATTACGTAAATGACGTGGCACACATAGGTCACGCTTATACTACTATTATCGCAGATATGCTAGCAAGATACTCTAGGCTTACTGGTCATAACACTTACTTTCTAACAGGTACAGATGAGCATGGTCAAAAAATTGCTCAAAGTGCTCAAGCTAGGGGTAAAACACCAAAAGAGTATGCAGATGAAGTATCTGGAAAATTTAAAAAATTATGGGATGACTTTGATATTACTTATGATAAGTTTATTAGAACAACAGACGAACAACACAAATTAGGTGCTCAAAAAGCATTTGAAAAGATGTATGAAAAAGGTGATATATATAAAGGTGAATATGAAGGATTTTATTGTGTATCTTGTGAAACATTTTTTACAGAAAAACAATTAATTGATGAACAATTTTGTCCTGACTGTGGTAAGCCAACTTCAATAGTAAAAGAAGAGAGTTTCTTTTTTAAACTATCAGCTTATGAAGATAAACTACTAAAATGGTATGAAGAGAACGAAGATTGTATTTTACCAAGATCTAAAAAGAATGAAATTATTAATTTTGTAAAAGGTGGCTTAAGAGATCTTTCTATTTCAAGAACATCTTTTGAGTGGGGAGTAAAACTTCCTGATTCTATAAATGAACCAAAACATGTAATGTATGTTTGGCTTGATGCGCTAATTAATTATATTTCAGCACTTGGTTATGGAGGAGATAAAAAAGAGTTTAATTTTTGGCCAGCAAGTATTCATTTAGTTGGAAAAGATATTTTAAGATTTCACTCAATTTATTGGCCAGCATTTTTAATGAGTTTAGAACTTCCTTTACCAAAACACATTGCAGCACATGGTTGGTGGACAAGAGATGGTGAAAAGATGTCTAAATCAAAAGGGAATGTTGTTGATCCAAAAGAAGTAGCTGATGCTTATGGATTAGATGCTTTTAGATATTTTATATTAAGAGAAGTTCCTTTTGGTCAAGATGGTGATTTTTCACAAAAAGCACTAATTGATAGAATTAACTCTGATTTAGGGAATGATTTAGGAAATTTATTAAATAGAATTTCTGGTATGAGTGGAAAATATTTTGATTTCAAAATTGATTCTGCAAATGTAGAAAAATATCATAAAAAAGAGTTAGATGAAGTTAACTCTATTTTAGAAAATGTAGAAGATTTGATTTTCAATATGCAAATCAATAGATATCTTGAAGAGATATGGAAAGTTTTAACAATAGCAAATAAAGCAATTGGTGATTATGAGCCATGGACAAAAATGAAAGAAGGTAAAACAGATGAAGCTATGGCACTTGTAGCATTAATTACAAATATTATGGCAAAATGTGCAATTTTACTTCAATCTGTTATGCCTGAAAAGATTTCTAAGATTGCACAATCTTTGGGAATAAATATAAATACAAAGCTATATAAAGAACTAATAGTAAATAAAGGTTTATTATCAACTACTACAATTACAAAAGTTGAGCAACTTTTTCCAAGAATTGAAGAGCCTATATTAAAAGGTGCTCCTGAAGTTAAAAAAGACAAAAACGAAGTTGAACAAAAAGAAGAAATAGTAGAAGAAGATAATCTAATTACTATTGATAAATTTTTTGAAACAACAATAAAAGTTGGAACAATTGTTGATGCAGTTGAAGTACCAAAATCTAAAAAACTTCTAAAACTACAAGTAGATGTAGGAGAAGAAAAAAATAGACAAGTATTAGCAGGAATAAAAGAGTTTTATAAAGCTGAAGATTTAATTGGAACTCAAGCTTGTGTTGTTGCAAACTTAAAACCTGCAAAACTAATGGGTATGCTAAGTGAAGGTATGCTTTTAGCTGCAAAAGATGAAAATGGTTTATGTCTAATTAGACCTGAGAAAACAAAAATTTCTGGAACTAAAATAAGCTAGTGAAAGTATCATCAATAATCGATATTGTAGATGGAGAGACTCTAAACTCTCCTTCTATTTCATTTATATATAATATTAAACTTGAAGCTTTGAAAGTAAAAGAAGGTGATCTTTTTGTTGCAAAAAATCTAGATGATATAAATTTAGCAATTGAAAATGGCGCTTTTTTAATATTAGTTGATTCAAATGTAAAAGTTACAGATTTTGAGATTGCTTGGATTAAAGTTAATAACTTAGATGAAGCATTAATTAAACTTATAAGATTTAAGCTATCAAATTATGATTTATATGCTTATAATTGCAAAAAAACTATTTTTAATTTTATTCATTGCCTTAAAAATTCTCATAATACACAAATAAAACTTATTAAAAATATTGATGATGCATTGAAGATTTTGGATTATATAGAAGATAAAGATAAACTTATTTTTTGTAATAATAAACTCATGAATAATTTATATCCAAAAAATCAACAAATACCATTTGTAAAAAAAGAAGATATTAAAAATATTATTAAACATACTATTTTTGAAACATCATTTACATACAAAGATATATATTTTCAAAAAATAAAAGTTTCAACACTATATATAGAAGAGTTGCTTTCAGCATGGGAATTTCTAAATGATGAAGTAGATTTTTCAAAGCTAAAAAATTCAACTTTACTTAGACCACTTTTTGTTGATAAATTTATAAATCAAACTGAGTTTGGTAAAAGCAATAAATTTTTAATTGTTCAAGAAGATAGTGATTTTATTGAAGAAGAGATTAATTATTTAAAGACAAATTACAAATTTGGAATAAAACTTTTTATTACAAATAAGTATATAAATAATTTTTTTGCTAAACAAATTATTCTTGAAGATATTTATAAAGTAAAAGATTATTTAAAAGAAAATCAATTTAATGCTGCATATTTGATTGGATATAAATATGAAGACGTTTTTGAAATAATAAATCAAAAGCAAATGCAAACTACACTTGCTTTTTAATATACCATTCCAAAAGATCCTACAACTTTTCCTAAAATATTAATATCATTTGCTTCTAATATTTGTTTTGGATAATCCTTATTATCAGAGATTATATCTAGCTGACCATCTACTCTTTGTTGAATTCTTTTAACAAAAAGTCCGTGAATTGTTGTAAAAGCATATATTCCTTCTCTTCTTGAATCAACTTTTGTTTTATCTAAGAAAATAATATTCCCAGAATTTAATGTAGGCTCCATTGAATCACCAATAACATTTATAGCATCAATATTTTTTAGATTTTCCTGTCCACCAAGCATTCGTATAAAATATTCAGGTACTTCTAATAACTCTAAACTTTCATCATCTTCATAGGCACCACCACCAGCACTAACTCTAATATCTGGATAATATTTTATCCAATATTTATCTGTAGAATCTAATAAAGAGTTAGGATTTTGATTATATAGTAACCAGTTAATTGAAATTCTTTTTTTTGCACAAAAATCAAGAATATTTTGAAAAGGAATTTTTCCTCTATTTTTCATAGTAGCAAAATTTGCTTGACTTAATTCAAGTTCGTTTGCCACATCTTTATCAAAAACCTTTCCTATTTTGCCATCTGCACTAATTACATCTTTTAATTTCTCAACAATTTCACTTACAATCAACATAAAATCACTCCATACATAAATTTTAAATAATTATATTACAATTTGAAATATTTTTCAATAGTTTTAATAAAAAATATTATAATTTGGCATAAAATTTCAAAAAGGATTAAAAATGGGAGAAAAATTTTTAGATTTTACTGATTTTGTAATGGAAATTATATATAAAATTGATATAATTTTATATAAACTTGGAGAAAAAATTCTTTAAATATTAAATTATTGAAAAAAATCCAAAACTTTAGTAAAAAAGTGGTCATTTATAAATTTTAATAAAGCTACTTTAATATAAAATTGTACTTACAAATTACAGTGGTAACCACGGAGAGTAATATGGAAGAAAATATAATAATTGAAGCACTCAAGTTTATGGTTTTAGGGATGGGAGTTGTATTCTCATTTTTAATAATTTTAATTTTTGTGCTTAAAGGGCAAGCTGCCTTAATAAGTAAGTATTTTCCTGAGAAGGAAAAACAACCTGTAAAAAAACCGCAAGCACCTGTTGCTTCTAATTCTACAAAAATAGCTGCTATCGTAGCTGCTGTTCAACATCATGAAAATCTTAAAGGTTAATATAAAATGGCGAAGAAATATATAGATGTCATGGATACTACTTTTAGAGATGGATTTCAATCTGTCTTTGGTGGTAGAGTTCTAATGGAGGATTTCTTTCCAGCTGTTGAAGCTGCGAAAGATGCTGGAATAACTCACTTTGAGTTTGGTGGAGGAGCAAGATTTCAATCTTTATTCTTCTATTTAAGAGAGAATGCTTTTGATATGATGGATAGATTTAGAGAAATAGTCGGTCCTGATGCAAATCTTCAAACTTTAGCAAGAGGAATAAACACAGTTATGCTTGATACAGGTTCAAGGGAGCTTGTTGAAATGCATGCAAAAATGTTTGCAAAACATGGTGTTTCTACCATTAGAAACTTTGATGCATTAAATGATGTTCAAAACTTGGAATATTCAGCTGAATGTATCAAAAAGTATAATTTAAATCATGAAGTAGTTGTAACACTAATGGACTTACCTCCTGGCTGTGTTGGAGCCCATGATGTTCCCTTTTATGAAAAAACTTTAAGAAATATTTTAGATAGTAATGTACCTTATGATTCAATTTGTTTCAAAGATGCTTCAGGTACAAGTTCTCCTCAAAAGATTTACGAAACTATTAAAATGGCAAGAAAACTTGTTGGTGATGATACACATATAAGACTTCATACTCATGAAACTGCTGGTGTATCAATAGCTTGTTATTTAGCTGCATTAGAAGCAGGAGCTGATGGTATTGACTTAGCTGCAAGTCCAGTTAGTGGAGGTACATCTCAACCTGATATTTTAACAATGCTACATGCAGTAAAAGGCAAGAATTATGATCTTGGTGGACTTGAGACTGAAAAAGTATTAAAGTATCAAGAAGTTTTAGCTGATTGTTTAAAAGATTACTTTATTCCACCAGAAGCTACTCAAGTATCTCCTTTAATTCCTTTCTCACCAATGCCTGGTGGAGCTTTAACAGCAAATACACAAATGATGAGAGATAATGGAACTTTAGATAAATTCCCAGATGTAATTAAAGCAATGAGAGAAGTTGTAGAAAAAGGTGGATATGGAACATCTGTTACTCCTGTTTCTCAATTTTATTGGCAACAAGCATATGCAAATGTAATGTTTGGACCATGGAAACAAATAGCTCCAGGTTATGGAAAAATGGTACTTGGATATTTTGGAAAAACTCCTACAAAACCAGATGAAGAGGTAGTAAAACTAGCTTCTGAGAAATTAAAACTAGAACCAACTTCTGAAAATCCTTTAGATATAGCAGATAGAGATGAAAAAAAGACTATGGCATATTGGGAAAATAGATTAAATGAAGAGAATATTGAAACTACAGAAGAAAATATTTTTATTGCAGCAGCATGCGATGAAAAAGGGATTGCATTCTTAAAAGGTGATAGTCCTTTAAGTGTAAGAAAAAATGAAAAAGTTTGTAAACAAGGGGAAAGTAAAAATATGAATAATGCTAGTGGAAACTACACTGTAGTAGTAGATGGACAAAAGTTTAATGTAACAGTTGCAGAAGGTGATGCCAATATTCAAATTACACCAGCGGAAACATCAAAAAAAGAAACTGTAGAAACTTCTACAGAAAATCAACAAGAAGTTCCAGCTGCAGTTAATGGTAATGTTTGGAAGATTCTAGTTAAAGAAGGTGAAAAAGTTGAAAAAGATCAAAAACTAATGATTTTAGAAGCTATGAAAATGGAAATTGATATTACTGCACCACAAGCAGGTACAGTTTCAAAAATATTAGTATCTCAAAATGAAGCAGTTGATGAGGGACAATCTTTAGCTATTATTAGCTAATAAATGGAGTAATGATGAAGAAAAATCTAATTATATCAATTTTTGTTTTCTTGATGAGTATCTGCAGTGTTAATACACTTGCAGCTACTACAAGTCATGAAACTACACAAACTGAAGAAACAGAATATCAATCAAGAACTTTACCAGAATTAATTAAATCATTTTACCATACAACAGGACTTAATGCTATTGTTAATCCAAAAGAAGGAGTAAAAGATTCTCATGGAGAAGAGATGACTCTTTTTGCTCAAAGCTTTGGTAGAGTAATTATGATTATTATTTGTTTTATACTATTTTATTTAGCAATAAAAAAAGGATTTGAACCATTACTTTTAATTCCAATTGGGTTTGGAGGAATACTAGCTAATATTCCCATTGCAAATATTGCAGGTGATCATGGTATGCTTGGTATTATTTACAATATGGGTATTGCAAATGAGTTTTTCCCTTTATTGATATTTATGGGTGTTGGGGCAATGACTGACTTTGGTCCTCTTCTTGCAAATCCTAAAACTGCACTATTAGGTGGAGCTGCGCAATTTGGTATATTTGGTTCTTTAGTTGGTGCAGTTGTACTTTCACAATATGTTCCTGGAATTGAGTTTAGTTTACAACAAGCTGCTGCTATTTCTATTATTGGTGGAGCAGATGGACCAACATCTATTTTTATAGCTTCTGCACTAGCTCCTGAATTATTAGGTGCAATTGCAGTTGCTGCATATTCATATATGGCACTAGTTCCAGTTATTCAACCTCCAATTATGAGAGCACTTACAACTGATGCAGAAAGAAAAATAAAAATGAAATCAATGAGAAAAGTTTCTAAACTTGAAAAAATTGTTTTTCCTATTGTTGTTTTAGTGCTTACTTTACTGATTTTACCGGATGCTTCACCACTAATTGGTGCACTTTGTTTTGGTAATTTTGCAAAAGAATCAGGAGTTGTTGAGAGACTTTCTGATACAATGCAAAACGCATTAATTAACATAGTTACAATTTTTTTAGGACTAGGAGTTGGTTCAAAACTTGCTGCTGAACAATTTTTAGTTGCTGAGACTATGGGAATTATGGTAATTGGACTAGTTGCATTTGCTGCGGGTACTGCTGCAGGGCTTATTATGGCTAAGATTATGAATAAAGTTAGTTCAAAAGACAATCAAATAAACCCATTAATTGGTGCAGCTGGAGTATCAGCCGTTCCAATGGCTGCAAGAGTTGTAAGTAAAGAAGGACAAAAATATGACCCTTCAAATATTATGCTTATGCATGCAATGGGTCCAAATGTTGCTGGCGTTATAGGTTCTGCCGTAGCTGCTGGTGTACTTTTATCGATTTTTAAATAATAATATAATAATAAATAGTAGGAAAGAAGTATAAATGCCTGATATAGAAAACTCACTTGGACTTGAAAATGTAGGGAAAGTCTATAGAAATCTTGATATAGACACCCTAATAAAACACGCTGTAGATAATGAAGGTGCTAAAGTTTCATCAACTGGTGCACTAATGATTGATACTGGTATCTTTACAGGAAGAAGCCCTAAAGATAAATTTTTTGTAAATCAAGACCCATCAAATAAATATATTTCTTGGGGTGATATAAATCAAGCTGTTACAAAAGATGTTTATGAGGATTTATTAACAAATTCTAAAAAACAGTTAAGTAATAAAGATTTATATGTAACAGATGTTTATTGTGGTGCTAGTTTAGATAGTAGAAAATCTGTTAGATTTATTACAGAAGTTGCTTGGCAAGCTCATTTTATTCAAAATATGTTTATTGTTCCACAAACAAAAGAAGAATTAGATAATTTTAAACCTGAGTTTACAATATATAATTCTTGTAAAACAATTGATAAATCTTATGTTAGTCATAACTTACACTCTGAGGTTTATGTAGTATTTAATGTAGAAGAAAACTGTGCAATCATCGGTGGTACTTGGTATGCAGGTGAAATGAAAAAAGGCGTTTTTTCTATGATGAACTATTGGCTTCCTTTAGAGGGAAAATTATCTATGCATTGTTCTGCAAATATTGGAAAAGATGGTGATACTGCCCTATTCTTTGGTCTTTCAGGAACTGGAAAAACTACATTATCAACTGACCCAAACAGAGCTTTAATTGGTGATGATGAACATGGCTGGGATGATAATGGAATTTTCAACTTTGAGGGTGGTTGTTATGCAAAAGTAATTAATCTTGATGAAAAATCTGAACCTGAAATTTTTGGTGCTATTAAAAAAGGTGCTATTTTAGAAAATGTAATATATGATGAAAATGGTGTTGTTGATTATACAGATGGTAGTAAAACAGAAAATACAAGAGTTTCTTATCCTTTAGAGCATATAGAAAACCATACTCCTGATATGAAAGGTGGACATCCACAAAATATCATTTTCTTATGTGCTGATGCATTTGGCGTTTTACCTCCTGTTTCAAAACTTACAAGAGATCAAGCTATGTATTACTTTTTAAGTGGTTATACTGCAAAAGTAGCAGGAACAGAAAGAGGTATTACTGAGCCTGTTGCTACTTTCTCATCTTGTTTTGGTGAAGCATTTTTACCATTAAATCCTACTGTATATGCTGAACTTCTAGGTAAAAAAATCGACAAACACAATGTAAATGTCTTTTTAGTAAATACTGGATGGACTGGTGGTCCTTATGGCATTGGTTCAAGAATGAGTATTAAAAATACTAGAGCTTGTATAAATGCAATTTTGGATGGTTCAATTAATTCTTCTGAATTTGAAATGCTTCCATATTTTAATTTGTCAATTCCTAAAACTTTAAGTGGGGTAGATACAGAAGTATTAAATCCAAGAAATACATGGGAAGATAAAGAAGCATATGATGAAACAGCAAAAAAACTTGCAGGAATGTATATAGAAAACTTTAAAAAATATCTTACATTAGAGAGTGAATTTGACTTCACTGCTGCTGGTCCACAACTTTAATTATAAGTAAAAGAAGTAGATAAAACTACTTCTTTTATATAAAAACTAGTTAGAATCTATTTTAACTAACCTTCTATTTGTATCTCTTCACAAATTTCTAATCCAAAACCTTGAAGTCCAACAAATGAATGTTTACCTCCACTTGTCATAAGTTTTATCTTTTTAATATTTAAACTATTTAAAATTTGTGCTCCAATACCATAATCTTTTTGTGATTCTTTATTTGTTCTTTTATCACTTAAAAAGATAAGTATTCCACCTTTTGCTTGTAAAAAATTAATTGTTTTAAGTAATGAGTGTATTTTCTCACCATTTAAAAACAGTTCTATATCAGGGATAATTGTATGAAACTTTACATGAGATATATCATTTAATTCTTTAAAAATAATTGCTGTGTGAATATTTTCTAAATGGTCTTTAAACTCTTTTTTAATTGCTTTTGAACCAAAAAAATCAATCTCTTCACTAGAGATTTCTTCTACAAGTTTTTCATGAGATAATCTATATTCTACTAAATCTGAAATGTAAATTTGTTTTAAATTATGTTTTTGTGCAAAAATATCTAAATCATCTCTTCTTGCCATTGTTCCATCATCTTTCATGATTTCACAAATAACAGCTTCACCATTAAAACCTGCTAGTTTACATAAATCAACACTTCCCTCTGTATGTCCAGTTCTAACTAAAACTCCACCATCTTTTGCAATCAATGGAAAAATATGCCCAGGTCTTACAAGCTCTTGTGGTTTTGAAACAGGATTAGCTAAAATCTTAATAGTATCATCTCTTTCCCCTGCACTAATACCAGTTGCTGCATCAACTGCATCAACAGAAACAGTAAATGCAGTTTCATAAGATGAAGTATTTGACTCAACCATTGGATTTAAATTTAATTTATTAGCTGTCTCTTTTGTTACAGATACGCAGATTAAACCTTTTGCATTTGATGCCATAAAGTTTACTTTATCTGCTGTACTTAAAGCTGCTGCATAAACTAAATCACCTTCATTTTCTCTATCTTCATCATCTAACATGATGACCATATTTCCTTTTTTTATTTCTTCAATCGCTTCTTTTACTCTTTTTATAGCTGACATAATAACTCTTTTTTATATAAATTTCCCTAATATTATATCAAAAAATTCAAAAAAAACCATAAAAATGCTTGACAATTTATTTTTTTTTGACTATAATTTCAGGACTTAAAATTTGGGGTATCGCCAAGTGGTAAGGCAACGGCTTTTGGTGCCGTCATTCGTAGGTTCGAATCCTACTACCCCATCCACTTTTAAGACGCGGAATAGAGCAGTCAGGTAGCTCGTCGGGCTCATAACCCGAAGGTCACAAGTTCAAATCTTGTTTCCGCAACCAATCACAATTTTAAATATGTCAAGGTAGCTCAGCTGGCTAGAGCGCTGGTCTCATAAGCCGGAGGTCGAGAGTTCAAGTCTCTCTCTTGACACCATATTAAAATTCATAATTAAAATTTTAAGTTTAATTTAAATTTATTTTTATATAATTCCGCCTGTAATTTTAACACATATTAAAATTATTATTTTGCTGGTGTAGCTCAGTTGGCTAGAGCAGCTGATTTGTAATCAGCAGGTCGTAGGTTCGACTCCTATCACCAGCTCCACTATTATTGGGGTATCGCCAAGTGGTAAGGCAACGGCTTTTGGTGCCGTCATTCGTAGGTTCGAATCCTACTACCCCATCCACTTTTATAGTAGTAAATTATTATATTTTCTGCAATGGTAAGATAAAATTTCATTCAATTATTCATACATTTATATATTATACATTTAAATTCAAACAATTATTCATATTAAATTTTATCTTATCAATTATTTCATCTTAGGAACATTGTTCTCCTTTATAAATTGTAATCATTCAACAATAAACCTACAATAATAATTTTTGTTCCTTTGATGAAATTTTTATTAAAAGAAACTATTCTGTAGCTTCATGAATTGTTTCTTTTGTTTTATTATAAACTTTAGAACTTCCATCTTTAGTTGCTTCCCAAGCATCATTACTATCTTTTTTAATACCTTTCCAAGTAGCACATCCATTAAAAACAAAAATAAGTGCTACAGATAAAAATACTCTTTTCACTTTAATCCTTTATTTTAATAATTAAATACAAATGTTAGCAGTAATGTAGTTTTTAACTCCTTAGAGCATTGTAAAAAGTAAGAAATAGCTTCTTACTTTTTACATAGTTATATTATATAGTAATTTCTTTAATGTCAGCAATATTTCTAAAAGCTTGATATACTAAGCCTATTAAATTTTTTCTATTTGTTTTTATATCTTCATTTTTATGATTTACAAATACATTATCAAAGAAGTTATCCAATTGAGATTTTAAAGAAAATAACTCGTCTAATTGCACTTCATAATCATCAAATTGTTTTGAAGTTACTGCTTTATATGCTTCATATAACTCTTTTTCTTGGCTATTTTCTAGTAGGTCTTCTTTTACATCTAATTTTTTATCTATGTCTATGTCTTTTATTATATTAGCAACTCTTTTAAATGTTGTAGATATCTCTTTAAAATCATCACTTTGAACAATTGGATTTAATGCACAAAGTTTTAAAGATATCTTATATACATCTTTTTCACCGCTTCCTAAAACTGCTTTTAAAACAGATGGATTTACTTCAAATATTTTAAATAATCTTTCATTAAAAAAGTCTAGAAGTTGTGATTTATCTAAGCCTTTATAATTATTTGCTAAATTAGTTATAATTTTATCCAAATTAATTGATAGTTTGTGTTCAATTGCAATTTTTACAATACCTGCTGCTGCTCGTCTTAATCCAAATGGATCTTTTGAACCAGTTGGAATTTTACCTACACTAAACAATCCCATTAAGTTATCAAGCTTGTATGATAATGCAACAATTGCAGAAAATTTACTTGATGGAAGGTTTGAGTCTTCTCCATCTGGCAGATATTGCTCTTTTAATGCCATACAAACTAAATCATTTTCATTTGCAATTTTTGCATAATAATAACCCATTAGTCCCTGTAATTCAGTAAACTCATAAACCATTTCAGACATCAAATCAGCTTTACTTAACATAACTGCTTTTTCAAGTAATTCTTTATTTGTTTCATTGAATTCATTTGCTAAATATAAAGCTATTTTTGCTTCTCTTTCACATTTTTCATACATAGAACCAAGACCTTCAACAAATACAAGATTCTTTAATCCTTCATTATTTAAGCCATTTGCAATATCATTTTTATAAAAAAACATTGCATCTGATAATCTTGGTCTTAGTACTTTTTCATTTCCAGCAACAATTGCACTAAAATCATCTGTTTTTGAATTTGACACTACAATAAAGTTATTTGATAATTTTCCATCTTTATAAACTGCAAAATATCTTTGATGCTCTTTCATAGATGTAACAATAACTTCTTCAGGTAACTCTAAAAACTCTTCATCAAACTTTCCAATAAGTGCTGTAGGATATTCAGTAATTGCAACGATTTCTTCTAATAAATCTTCATCGATGTCAATTTTCACATCATTTGAAACTTCAATCTTTTTCATTTGCTCTAAGATTATTTTTCTTCTTTCATCTGGATATAAAATAACTCCATTTTTATCCAACTTGCAGAAATAATCTCCTGCAAAATCATATGTAAATGGCTCATAAGAAACCATTCTATGAGCAAATGAGAAATTAGATGATTTTACTCCAAATAACTCTGCTTCAACAATTTTATTTTCTAAAAGAATAGATAAACTTCTAATAGGTCTTATAAAACTATCAGTTCTACTTCCCCATCTCATTGATTTACCGAAATTTAATGAGTTAATAAATTCATTTACCATTTCATTTAATAAAGTAATACTTTGCTTTCCTGGCACTTCTTGCTTAAAGTATAAAACAGGACCTTTTCCTTTATCAATTTGCTCTAAATCTTCAACTTCAACACCACATTTTTTAGCAAAACCAATTGCTGCATTTGTTGGTTTATTATCTTTATAGGCAATTTTAATAGGAGCACCAAACTGCTCTACTACACTATTAGCTTGAGAAACAGGAAATTCTCTATGCCATAAAACCAATCTTCTTGGTGTATAAAAGAAATCAAAACCACATAATAATTTATTTTTTTCTAATATATCACTCCATTTTTTTTCAATATTTGCTAACTCTTTTAAAAATGGAATTGCTGGTAATTCTTCAACACCAATCTCAATCAATAATGGTTTATTCATCTATCTTGTCCTTCTTTCTTTTCTCTTTTTCCTCGAGTTTATTTTTGTGTTTTTTGATTTGTTGTTTATTGAAGCCTATTATAAACATTGCTAACATAAATACAAATAACAATAAAACAATAATATCTAATATCTCTTTCACAATAGTCCTATCTTTAATATAATTATTTCTAAAAAGTAGATATTTTATCCAAAGCTGACTTATTCTTAAGTAAATTAAAAAAGAGTATTTACGTGGATAATTATTTTAATAAATAATTATAAATTACTCCATCAATTTGTTCTTTTGTTATATCTTCAAACTCTTCATTTGACTCAATAATTGCTAAAACTTTTGAATCAAACATATAATTATCTGCTGTGTTTTGAATATTTTTAGCTAATTGTTTATCGCAAATTAAATATTTTGCTTCCAAAGCGTTTGCATAAATAGCTTCTTTTAAATCTTTTATAATAACAGCATATGATAAATCATTTTTAAAACAATAATCAACTAAATTTTGTGTATAATCAAAAACTATCATTGTATTTGCTTTAGTTTTTACTAGTTCTTCAATTGTAGAAACTTTTGTTAATGTTTCATATGGAATATTTTTATCGCCTATTAATATCATTATATTTCCCTTAACTAGCTATTTAAGCACTCTTTTGAGCAAAAATATTTGCCATTACTTAAAATACCCTCTTTTTTAGAAACATAAGTTCCACAACTTGGGCATTCAACCATTACATCTTCAATGTTCTCTTTTTTCTTGTTAGTTTTTATAACACCCTCTCTATCTTTTTTAAAAAAGATTATATAAACTAAAAATAAAACTGCTAAAACTGCTAATATTTTAAATATCATTATTTACCTTCATGTGTTGATTGTTTTTGCAAATATAGATAATTTCTCTCTTTTCTACTTACTATTTTACAATTATCTAATTTTGCTTTTTTCATCTCATCTTCTAGCATACTACCTTTATAAAAAAGAAAACTACAATTATCTTTAGAGATATTTTTTGTTAAATCTAGTAATAAACTAGTATTAGTTACTGCTCTAGATGTTATTAAGTCAACTTTAATATCTTTTACTTCTTCTACTCTTTTACAAATAACTTCCACATTTTGTAAAGCTAAACTATTTTTAACAAAGTTTAAAAAAGCAACTCTTTTTATCCTTGGTTCTATTAAGTAGCACTTTATATTTGGTTTTGAAATTGCAAGTAAAAGTCCAGGATACCCTGCCCCTGTTCCAATATCAGCAAAACTTTCAAAATCATTTATAAAAGATAAAGGATAGACAGAATCAATTATGTTTTCAATTATATCATTTTCATGTAAACTTCCACTAAGATTATGAACTTTACCCCATTTTTGAAGAAGTTTAATAAACTCATCGCATCTTTCATAAAACTTATCACCAAATTCTAAATTATTACTCTTTAAACTATTTTTTAAATTATTCATCTTATAAAAGGTGCCCCATTTTATCTTTTTTTGTATTTAAATAGTATTCATTATATTTATTTACTTTTGTAATTGAAGGAATTCTTTCTATTAATTCAATATTTAAAGATTTTACATAATCGATTTTTTTTGGATTATTTGTAATTAGTTTTAATTTGTTTATTTTTAAATCATCAAAAATATATTTTATAACTTTATAATCTCTTTCATCTTCTTTAAATCCAAGTTCTAAATTTGCTTCAATTGTATTTCTTCCTTGATCTTGCAAAGCATAGGCATTAACTTTATTTAACAAGCCTATATTTCGTCCTTCTTGCCGGTGATAAATTATCAAACCACCCTCTTTTGATATGAATTTTAGTGCCAATTCAAGTTGATTTTGACAATCACATTTTAAACTTCCTAATGTATCTCCTGTAAGACATTCAGAATGAATTCTTACATATGGAGCTTCTATTTGTTCAAAATCCAATGACATAATTGCTAAATGCTCTTGATCATTATCTTTATAAGCTTTTATTCTAAATTTTCCATATTTTGTAGGTAGGTTAGCAATATTTGATTGTTGTATATTCATTCGCCTTTAAACCTTATAGTGATAAAATAACCAAAATTATAACAAATACCAAATTAAAAAGAACCTTTTATTAAAAATAATTTAAATTCTTTTTATTTTGGTAAAATTAAAGGTACAAAATGTTTAAAAGATTTAGAAGAACAAGAATAAATGAAAATTTAAGAAATATGCTACAAGAAACAACTCTTTCTAAAAATGACTTTATGTATCCCCTTTTTGTAAAAGAGGGTTCAAATATAAAAAAAGAAGTTGAATCAATGCCAGGTGTATTTCAAATGAGTATTGATGAAATAATTAAAGAGTGTGAATATATCTATTCTATTGGATTAAAATCAATTATGTTATTTGGTATTCCTGATGTTAAAGACTCAGTAGGAAGTGAATGCCTTTGTGAAGAGAGTATTATTGCAAGAACAATCAAAGCCATAAAACAAAAAGTTCCGGATATGTTTATTGCTACTGATTTATGCTTTTGTGAGTATACAGACCATGGGCATTGTGGGATATTAGATCCAAAAACAAAAACAGTTGATAATGATAAAACATTAGAACTTTCTGCACAACAAGCTTTAGTTCATGCAAAAGCTGGTGCTGATATGATTGCACCAAGTGGTATGATGGATGGTATTATTGAAGTTTTAAGAACAACATTAGACTCAAATGGATTTGAAAATCTTCCAATTATGGCTTATTCTACTAAATTTGCAAGTGCATATTATGGACCTTTTAGAGATGTAGCTGAATCAACTCCTTCTTTTGGAGATAGAAGAACATATCAAATGAACTCTGCAAATAGATTAGAAGCTATTGAAGAATCACTTGAAGATGAAAAACAAGGTGCAGATATTTTAATGGTTAAGCCAGCACTTGCTTTTATGGATGTAATAAGAGATATAAGAAATAGCTCAAATTTACCACTTTGTGCATATAATGTAAGTGGAGAGTATGCAATGCTTAAGCATGCGGGAAATGCTGGTTTAGTTGATTATGAAAAAGTTATGATTGAAACATTAATAGGCTTTAAAAGAGCAGGCGCTAATATGATAATTACATATCATGCAAAAGAGGCTTGTGAATTTTTAAATAAGAATTAATATGCCTAAAAACACTTATCAAGAGGCAATAGAAAATAGTAATATTGTATCAAAAACAGATATTGATGGAATAATTACTTTTGTGAATGATGAGTTTTGTAATATATTTGGATATTCAAAAAAGGAATTATTAGGGAAGAATCACAATATTGTAAGACACCCTGATATTCCTAGTGAACACTTTAAAAATCTTTGGGAAACAATAAAATTTAATAAAAAAACTTATAAATCTACAGTTAAAAACTTAACAAAAGAAGGAAGAAGTGTTTACTTAAATACTACAATTACGCCTATTCTTGACAAAGATGGAAATATCAAAGAGTTTATTGCAATTCGTTATGATGTAACACAAGAAGTTGAATTAAAGAAAAATTTAGAAAAAAAAGATAAAGAGTTAAAACTTTTAAATAAAACTTTGGAAATGAGAGTTCAAGAACAAACAAAACAGCTAAAAGAGTTAAATCAAACTTTAGAACAAAGAGTAAAAAGCGAAATTGAGAAAAATAAGCAAAAACAAAAAATCCTTTTTTGGCAATCAAGAATGGCAAGTTTAGGGCAAATGTTAGCAAATATCGCACATCAATGGAGACAACCTTTAACTGAATTAAATCTTGCACTGTTTAATGTAAAAAAATCTGCTTCTAATCAAGAGTTTGATGAACTTGAAAAATATTATAAAGATAGCAAAGAGATTATTGCAAATATGTCTCAAACTATAGATGATTTTTCAAACTTTTTCAATCCAAATAAAGAAAAACAAAAGTTTAATTTAAAAAATTCAATTGATGAGAGTTTAAATATAACAAGAAAACTTATTCAAAAGGAAAATATCAATATAAAAAAAGAGTATATTGATTTAGAAGTTTTTGGTGTATCAAATGAATTTTCTCAAGTTATTATTAACTTTTTACAAAACTCTGCACATGCGTTTAATAAGAAAAATATTGAAAATAAAGAGATAGTCATAACTATAAAGCAAGTCACTATTGAGTCACAAGAATTTGCACAAGTTACTTTTAGTGACAATGCAAGGGGAGTTGATGAAAATACTTTAGATAAAATATTTGAGCCTTACTTTACAACAAAACATCAAAGTAATGGAACAGGACTTGGTCTTTTTATGTCTAAACTAATCATTGAAAAAAGTTTAAATGGAACAATGTTTGCAAAAAATAGTAACAAAGGACTCCTATTTACAATTAATATTCCACTTTAAAATTATTTATTTTTTATTTGACACCTTTATGCTACCTTATAATAGTAAAATTAGACTATACAAAGGAGGCTGTAATGAAAACTACAGTTTTGTTATTTTTAATGAGTTTATTTATTTTTGTAGGTTGTAGTCAAGATATATCAAAATTTAAAAAAGACGATTGCATAAAAAAAGGTTATGGATATAAAAAAGAGAAAGTATTAAATTATAGAACAGGAAAATATGAATTAAGAACTATTTGTATAAAAAAGTAAGATTTTTAATCTTACTTTTTAAGAGTTATTACAATATCGCTTAATTTTGCTAAATCTATAATTGAAAGTCTTAATGTTCTCCTAACTAGCTCAGAAATTGAGATGTTTTTTTCTACTAATATTTGTGCTGCTTTTTCATAATTTCTTTCATTTCTTATTGATTTTATAACTTCTGCAACACCAGAAGCTATTTCAATAGATCTTTGAGTGTCTTGTGCATTCATAATAAATTACTCTCTTAATTCATTAAGTCTTTTAAGTAAATACTCTAATTCTGCCCTCTTTTCAATTTTTTCATCAACTTTTTCTTCTAAAAAGTCAACTACATTTTGATGTAGTTTTAATTTATTTAGTTTATTAATATTTGTTATTCCTCCAGGATTTAAAACATTTACTTCTAATATCTTATCCCCAATCATATCTAAGCCTACAAAAAATAGTCCATCTGCCAATAAGCTTGTTCCAACTTTTCTACAAACCTTTTTTTGACTATCTGTTAACTCATATTTATGTGCACTTCCTCCAGCTTGAATGTTAGCTCTTATTTCTCCATCTGCTGGTTTTCTATTATATGCTCCAATAAATTTTCCATTTAGCATCAAAACTCGAACATCACCATTTTCTGCACCTTTTATATACTCTTGTAAAATAACATATTTTTCACCTGATTTATCTATATAAAAGTCTAATAATGAGTTAATATTTGACTTTGCATTTTTTTCTAGTACAATCACACCTCTTCCACCTGAACCATCTAATGGTTTTAAAATAAATTTTTCATCAGGTGACTCTTCAATAATTTTATTTATATATTTTTTACTTCCAGAAACATGAGTTACTGGTAAAAAAGTATTATTTGGATCATGAAAAGTTGTTGTATATAGCTTATTATTTGCTTTTCTTATACCATCTACATCATTTATTATTACTGTTTCATCTTTAATTGCATCTAAAAAATTCAGAACCAATGGATTAATAGGTGGATCTTTTCTTAGCATAATACAATCAAAAGCATGCAAAGCTGTTAATCTTTTCTCAAACTCAACTTTTTTATAAAATGATACAATATTTTCTGGAATTTTTGGTATATCTTTAATTGTTTGTATAAAACCATGAACTATATTATTTCTTACTGTTAAATTATTTGTATAAAGTACTGAAACCTTATGACCTCTTTTGAGGCACTCTTTTATGATTAGTAACGTAGAACTTTTTAAAGGTTCAATATTATCCCAATGCTCAATAATAAAACCTACGTGCATAATATCCTCTTTATGTAAAATTAATACTATATTATATTCTTTTTTCTATAACTATTATATAAAAGTTTGCTTAATTGATTTAAGCTTCTATTATATGGCAATTTTTTCATATAATTTATACTTATTATTTTACTTTTACCTCACTTTTAAAAAAAAATTCTATAATTTTAATTTAATTACTAATTAACCTAGGAGATATCTGTGCCAAAGAATGTACTAAAAGAGTTCAAAGTTTTACTAGTAGAGGATGAATCAAACATTGCAAAGCTATTAAAAGATGCAATTGGAGATTATTTTTTTAGCTTCACTTTAGCAAAAAATGGGCAAGAGGGTTTAGAAAAAATGAAAACTATTAAACCTGATATAATTATTACAGATATTATGATGCCCAAACTTGATGGATTAGCTATGACTGAAAAAATCAAACAAATTGATGAGTCAATTCCAGTAATTGTATTAAGTGCATTTTCAGAAAAAGAGAAACTTCTAAATGCAATTGATATTGGAATTACAAAATATTTTATAAAACCATTTGATCCAGATGAAGTATTAGAGTATCTTGTATCATTAGCTATAAAACTTGATAAAAAAAGAGTTTTTAAACTATCTGAAGATTTATATTTTGATAGAAATAAAAATAATTTATTTGATAAAAATGACAAAATTATAAATTTAACTAAAAGAGAAAAAGATTTTTTATATTTACTAATTAAAAATCATCCAAATAGTGTTTCAGTTGAAAAAATAAAAAAAACTTTATGGGAAAAAGAAGAAGCTACTGATGAGAGATTGAGAACTTTTATAAAAAGAATTAGAGCAAAAACCTCTAAAACTTTAATTAAAAATATTTCAGGACAAGGATATTTAATTTCTCCAGATAATATTTAAGTTTTTACTTAATAAATCTTTATTTAAAACTTTTTTAGATTCTTTAAGATTTGCAAAATTTTCTACATTTAAAAAATTTTGTATATAAAGGCTATTTTTGTAGCCTTTGCTTACTAAAGTATCGACTATTTTATTTATATCATTTTCATCTAACAACTCTTCATGTAAAGTTGTTCTTACTTCAAAATCAAAGTTTTTTTCAATTAAAAACTCTAATGTATCAATAAATCTATTATATTGATTTGTTGTTTTAGTAATATCTTGAAATTTCTCTTTTGTTGCTTTAAAATCTAAAGCTATATAATCAATATAATTTTTATCAATTAAAGTTTTAATTAACTTTGTATTCAATCCATTTGTATCAAGCTTTATTTTAAATCCCATTGCTTTGATTTTTTTGCAAATAGGCTCTAAATTATGCATTGTAGCTTCACCACCACTTAATACAACAGCATCTAAAAGCCCTACTCTTTTTTCTAAAAAAGTAAATAAATCTTTAATTTCATAATTTCCCTCTTTTGATAAAACTATATTACTATTATAACAATATTGACATCTCATATTGCATGATATAAACCATACAATACAAGATAAATTGTCTTTATAATCTAAAGTCGTAAATCGTGTAATATCATATATTATTTTTTTCGATAAATTTAACTCTTTGTTTATGTTCACCTTTTTTTCCTATATTAAAACTCTCTACTGGTCTATGATATCCCATAACTCTAGTATAAACTACACATTTCGTTCTTTCACCTTCTAAGTGTTTTGGTATTTTGTAACTTTCCATTCTTCTAACTCCTTTTTTAAAATTTCTTCATCACATTTTGGACAATATTCGTACTCTCCACTTATATATCCATGAGTAGGACAAACAGAGAAAAGTGGAGTAACTGTAATATATGGTAAAGTATAATTTGAGATTACACTTTTAATTAGCTTCCTACAAGCCTCTGTTGAACTTACTCTTTCTCTCATATATAAGTGAAGTACAGTACCACCTGTATACTTACCTTGTAAATCATCTTGTAAATCTAGTGCTTCATAAATATCATCTGTAAAGTCTGCTGGAAGCTGAGATGAGTTTGTATAATAGATATTTTTATCAAATCCAGCTTGTACAATATCTTTAAATCTTTTTTTATCTTCTTTTGCAAATCTATATGTAGTACCTTCTGCTGGTGTTGCTTCAAGATTATATAAATTTCCAGTCTCTTCTTGAAACTCAACCATTCTTTCTCTCATATGATCTAATATCTCATGTGAAAACTCTATTCCAACATTAGTTGATATATCTTCTTTTAAATCAAAAAAGTTTTTAATCATTTCATTTATACCATTAATACCTATAGTTGAAAAATGATTATTAAAATGATGCAAATACCTTTTTGTATAAGGGAATAATCCTCTATCATAAAGTGTTTGAATAAACTCTCTTTTTTTCTCTAAAGTTGATTTTGCAAGTTGCATTAACTCATCAAGTCTTTCAAATAACGCAGTTTTATCATTTTTGAAAATATAACCAAGTCTTGCCATATTAATTGTAACAACCCCAATACTTCCAGTCATTTCTGCACTACCAAAAAGACCACCACCTCTTTTAAGAAGTTCTCTTAAATCAAGTTGTAATCTACAACACATGCTTCTTACATGACCTGGTTTATAAGCTTTTTCATTTGGAATTAGGTTTCCATTCTCATCTTTTATATATTGACTTCCGATAAAATTTTGAAAATATGAAGAACCAATTTTTGCACTATTTTCAAATAATATATCTGTATTCTCACCATACCAATCAAAATCTTCTGTAATATTTACTGTAGGAATTGGAAAAGTAAAAGGTTGACCTGTTTTATCACCTTCTGTCATTACTTCATAAAATGCTTTATTTATCATATTCATCTGTTTTTGGAAATCTTTATAAGTTAAATTTTCAAAACTTGAATACCCTTTTTCTTTAATAACTTCTAATAACTCTTCATCTTGAAAATTTTTAAATAGATGTTCTTGTCTTTTTGTTGGTATTTGATCTTTTAAATCCTCAGGTACAGTCCAATCTATAGTAACATTTGTAAAAGGACTTTGTCCCCAACGTGCAGGAACATTAAGATTATAAATAAAACTTCTAATATTTTTTTTCACTTCTAAATAAGATAATTTATCTTTAAAAACATATGGAGCCAAATAAGTATCAAAAGAAGAGAAAGCTTGAGCTCCAGCCCATTCACTTTGTAATATTCCTAAAAAGTTTGCCATTTGACCTAATGCTTCTCTAAAATGATTAGGAGCACAACTTTCAACTCTTCCTCTTACACCATTAAACCCTTCATCTAATAATACTCTTAAACTCCAACCAGCACAATACCCACTTAAACAATCTAAATCATGTATATGATAATCAGCATTTCTATGAGCATAGCCCTCTTCTTTTGAATAAACTTTATCTAGCCAATAATTTGCAATCACTTTTCCTGCACTATTATTAATCAAACCAGCATGAGAATACCCAGTGTTTGAGTTGGCATTAATTCTCCAATCAGTTTTATTAATATACTCTTGAATTGTTTGTGTACAATTAATATAAGTTGTATCTTTATCTAATCCTAATACATGCTCTCTTTGCATTTTATGCATATGTCTATAAAGCATGAAAGACTTCATTACTTCAAAATATCTTGCTTTATATAGTTCTTTTTCAATAAAATCTTGTATATCTTCAACTGCAATTACTCTTTTTTGTTCTAAAAGTTCCAATACATTAAAGAAAATTGTTTTATCATATTTTGTATTTACGCTTTTAAAAGCTTTTTTTATTACATCTTCAATTTTAAAACTTTGAAACTCCTTGGTTGTTCCATCTCTTTTTAGTACTTCTTTTATCATTTCTATTCCTTTTGAGTATGTGGAATTTTAAGACAGTATCTCTTAAATAGCAATAACATCAAAAGTCACTAAAATGTTATTTTAAGGGCTTTGTAGCGTTTTTATAGTACTTTAACAGAAGCTTTTTGCTAAAAGATTTTAATGTTTAAATTTAATTAAGAAACAAATAAAGACAACTTATATATAATATTTGCTTTACAATAAAAAAGGTAAATAGTATGAGACATTTTTTAACATTAACAGATTATACAAAAGAAGAAATTCTAGAAATTCTAGATCTTGCTAAAAAAATAAAATTAGAAACAAAAAATAGAGTTTTTAAAGATTATATGCCAAAACAAACTCTTGGAATGATTTTTGAAAAAAGTAGTACAAGAACAAGGGTTAGTTTTGAAACGGGTATTTATCAATTAGGTGGAATTGGTCTATTTTTATCATCAAATGATATTCAATTAGGTAGAGGTGAACCTATGAGTGATACTAGTAGAGTTATTTCAAGAATGGTAGATATGGTTATGATTAGAACATTTGAGCAAAGCAAATTAGAAGAGTTTGCAAAATACTCTAAAGTTCCTGTAATCAATGGACTAACAAATGAATTTCATCCTGTTCAATTAATGGCTGATTATATGACTATTCAAGAAGCAGGTTTAGATAAAGATTTGATTGTTGCGTATATTGGTGATGGTAATAATATGGCTCATTCATGGTTAAATATGGCTGCAAAATTAGGCTTTGAATTAAGAATTGCAACACCAAAGGGTTATGAAGTAGATAATGAAATTTTAGAAAATGCTTTAAATGAAGCTAAAAACTCTGGTGCAAAAATAGTTATTTCAAATGATCCAAAAGAAGCAGTAAAAGGTTCAACTGTTGTTACTACTGATACTTGGGTATCAATGGGACAAGAGGACGAAAAAGAGAAAAGAGTTAAAGATTTTGATGGATATATTGTGAATGATACTATGATGAATTTAGCCCATAAAAAAGCAATATTCCTTCACTGTTTACCAGCTTATAGAGGTTATGAAGTAAGTCAAGAGGTAATTGAAGGTCCACAAAGTCTAATTTTCCAAGAAGCAGAAAACAGACTACATGCACAAAAAGGTGTAATGGTTTGGCTAGACAAACAAAGAGACAAATAATATGATAGATTTTAAAAAATTTGAAAAGTATTCAAGACCTGGGCCAAGATATACTTCATATCCAACGGCACCAGAGTTTAGTGAAGAGTTTACTCATAAAGATTTAATAGAGTTTTACAAAAACCAAGATGATAATAGAAACTTATCTTTATATATACATCTTCCTTTTTGTAGAAGTGCCTGTTATTTTTGTGGATGTAATGTAATTTTTACATCTAAAGAGGATAAAAAAGTAAGATATATTCAATATCTTAAAAAAGAACTTGAAATATTAAAAAAACATTTAAATACTTCAAGAGTTGTAACACAAATGCACTTTGGAGGTGGAACTCCTACATTTTTCTCTCCAGAACAATTAAGAGAAGTTATCTCTATGCTTAAACAAACATTTATAAACTTTAGTGATAATGCAGAAATTTCATGTGAAGTTGATCCAAGATTTTTTACAAAAGAGCATATGGATATATTAAAAGATGGTGGATTTAATAGATTAAGTTTTGGAGTTCAAGATATTGACCCACAAGTACAAAAAACAATTCATAGGGTTCAACCATATGAAACTACACAAGAAGTAATGAAAATAGCAAGAGATGCAGGAATTAAATCAATAAATATTGATTTAATTTATGGTCTTCCACATCAAACTTCTAAATCATTTCATAATACAATAAAACAAGTAATAAAATTAAATCCTGATAGGTTAGCAGTATTTAACTATGCTCATGTTCCTTGGCTTATGAAAACTATGAGAAAATTTGATGAATCTACATTTGCACCTGCAAGTGAAAAATTAGTTATCTTAAAAGATACAATTGACTTTTTTACAAATAATGGATACAAAATGGTAGGAATGGATCACTTTGCAAAACCAGAAGATGAACTATTTAAAGCAATACAAAAAGGTGAGTTACATAGAAATTTCCAAGGTTATACAACTAAAGGTGGAGCTGATTTAATAGGAATTGGTCTTACATCTATTGGTAATGGTGTTGATTATTATGCACAAAATTACAAAGATTTAAAATCATATGAGCAAGCTTTGGATGAAGGGATTTTACCTACATTTAAAGGATATAAATTAAGTAAAGATGATGAAATTAGACAGTTTGTAATTATGGAAATAATGAGTAATTTCTCTTTAAATATTCCAAGAGTTGAAAAAAAATTCAATATTGACTTTAAAGAGTATTTTAAAAATGACCTTCCTCAACTTGAAGAGTTTATTCAAGCAGAACTTTTGTCTATAAATGACGAAAAGATTCAAGTATCTCCTACAGGAACAATGCTTATTAGAAATATTTGTATGCCATTTGATGCATATCTTAAAAAAATACCTGAAAATAAAAGAAGATTCTCTAAGACTATTTAATAGTCTTAGAAATCTAAATTTCAAAGCTATACTTAATCCTTAATTCATCAAATATTAACATTTTTTTTAGTATATTAATCTCTTTTATATAATAATAATTTTTTAAAATAAAAGGTTTATAAAAAGTGGATAAATTTGATTATACAACAATAAGTGATGATTGCGTAAAGTGTGGTAAATGTAAACCTGTATGTACAATTTTTAATATCAACCAAGATGAAACTACTAGTCCTAGGGGGTTTATTGATTTATTAGGTGCTTACAAAAGAGATGAGTTGGAACTAGATAGAAATGCAAAAGATATATTTGAAAGCTGTTTTTTGTGTACTAACTGTGTTGAGGTTTGTCCAAATGATCTTCCAACAGATATGATAATAGAACAAGTAAGAAGTGATATTGCAAAAAAATATGGTATAACATGGTATAAAAAACTATTTTTCTTTCTTTTAAGACATAGAAAAACTATGGACTTTCTTTCTAAACTTGGATGGATGTTTCAAACATGTGCATTAAAACTTGATGAAAAAAAACAGTCAGCACTTCCTAGATTCTCTTTACCTATTGTAAAAAAAGATAGAGCCTTACCTTTTGCAGATAGTAAAAGTTTTTTAAAAAAATACCCAGAAAACATCTATGCAAAAAATAAAAAAATTGAAGAAGGCAAAAAGAATAGAGTTGCTATTTTCATTGGTTGCATGAGTAATTATACTTATACAAATACGGGTGATTCTTTAGTTAAGATATTAAAAAAACTTGATTTAGATATTTTCATACCTAAAAAACAGCTTTGCTGTGGAGCACCTGCTTATTTTACAGGTGATTTTGATACAGTAGATTATCTTGTGAAGAAAAATATTGAATATTTTGAAACATGGATTGATGAAGTTGATGCTATTGTAATTCCAGAAGCTACATGTAGTGCAATGATAAATCAAGATTGGGAGCACTATTTACATGATCAACCCCAATGGAAAGAAAGAGCAAAGAAAATTGCAAAAAAAGTATACATGGCAACAAAATGGCTTGAAAACAATACAAAACTAAATGAATTACTTCAAAACTCAAATAAACAGTTTGATAAGCTTGTTACTTACCATGATCCTTGCCATGCTAAAAAGATGCAAGGAGTATGGAAAGAGCCTAGAAACTTACTTTCTAAAAATTATCAAATTAAAGAGATGAGTGATTCAAATAGATGCTGTGGTTTTGGTGGGGTAACTATGCAAACAGAAAAATACGAGTTTGCAAAAGCTGCTGGTCTTCCAAAAGCTGCAATGATAAAAGAGACACAAGCTCAAATAGTAAGTGCAGAGTGTTCTGCATGTAGAATGCAACTTACTAATGCTTTACATTTAGGAAAAGTTGATGAAGTTGAATTTAAAAATCCGATTGAATTAATAGCTGAGGCATTAGATTAATTTATGGAACAATGGCAAAATATCTATTCTAATTTTGATCCTATAGCATTTAGTATAGGTGGTATTTCTGTACATTGGTATGGAATAATGTACGCATTAGCTTTATTAAGTGCTATAGTAGTTGCAAAATGGTTTATAAATCATGATAAAATAAAAATAAATCAAGATATATTTGATTCATATATTTGGTGGGCTGAAATAGGTGTAATATTAGGGGCTAGATTAGGATATATAATTTTTTATGATCCAAATACTACATACTATTTAACTCACCCTTGGCAAATATTTAATCCATTTATAAATGGTGAATTCACAGGTATCTCAGGAATGAGTTATCATGGTGCGGTTATTGGTTTTATTTTAGCTTCATATCTTTTTTGTAAAAAAAATAAAGTATCTTTTTTCTTCTTAGCTGATATTGCAGTACTTGGAGTTTCAGCAGGATATGTCTTTGGACGAATAGGAAATTTCTTTAATCAAGAATTAGTAGGAAGAACTACTGATGTTCCTTGGGCGATTTATGTTGATGGGGTATTAAGACACCCATCACAACTATATGAAGCAGTTTTAGAAGGTATTGTAATTTTTATAATATTAGTAAGTATTAGAAAATATAAATCATTTGATGGACAATTAGCCTTGCTTTATGGGATTTTATACTCACTTGCAAGAATAATTGCAGAAATATTTAGACAACCAGATGTACAATTAGGCTTTTTATATAGTAACTGGCTAACAATGGGTATGCTTCAATCTGCTTTTTTTGCCCTACTTTGTATGATTATATATTTTTTAAAAAAGAAAAATAAGCTTATTTTTTAGAAGCTTTTTTTTCTTCTTCTTTTTTCTTATCATCTTCATAAGACTTAATAACATCATTTAAATCATCGATTTTATGTCTATACTCTTCAATATACTCTTGATATACTTTTATTGATTCTTGAGCTTTAGCTAACTTCTCTTTTAAACTTTCATTTAGTTTTTTAAATCTTTCATATCTTTCATAACTAACTCTTGTAGTATCTCGCATTTTTGATAATTTTTGTAAGAAATCATCATGATCTTTTTCAGCTTTTTTATTCGCATCAGAAACTTTATGTTCTAAATTTAAGATTCTACCCTTATCATCATTTATTCTAGAACGAAGAGTTTTAATCTCCCTTTGTAGTTCACTAACAAATGATGTAATACTCATCTCTTTTGCTTCTAAAGCCTCTTTTAGCATATCATTATATCTACTTTCCAACTCTTGTTCAAACTTTACTTTTTGACTTTTTTGTTGCAAAATATATCTTTTTAAAGTCTGTTTCTCTTCTTCATCTTGTGTTACTAAAAATCTACTCGAAACATATTTTTTTATATTACCAGCTTCATCTAAAATAGGGAAAATAGTAGCTTTTACATAATATGAACTACCATCTTTAGCTTTATTTTTTATTTTACTTTTCCAAACTTTTCCTGCTTTTATAGTATCCCAAAGATTTTTAAAGATTTTTGAAGAGTTATCAGGATGTCTTACTATATTATGTGGTTGTCCTAAAAGTTCTTCTTTTGTATAACCAGATACTTCACAAAAAATATCATTTGCATAAGTAATTATTCCATCAGGATCAGTTTCACTAACTAAATTTTCTTTATCTAAAATATCTTTATATAATTCTAATTCTCTTTTTTGAACTAATATGAGTTTTTTGTTGTAGTTTTCTTCAATTATTTGATTTAAGATTTTAATAGTGGTTATATTTTTTATAGGTTTTAATATATAATTTGATATTTTTAAACATATAACTTTTTCTAAAATTTCTGTATTAGAGTTTTTAGTACTTAATACAATAGGAATGTCAGAAGAATCAGTTCTAATATCAGTTAATAATTCTAAACCATCTTGATTAGGAAGATCCAAATCAGTTAAAATAATATCAATTTTTCTTTTTTCTTTTTTATAAAGTTCTAATGCTTCTTGTTTACTTGAAGATGTTAAAACCTCTTTAAAATATGATTTGAAAAATAGTGAAACTTCATTGAGTATTTCTTTATTATCTTCTATAAATAAAAGAGTACTTTCTTTTAATAGCTCCAACTCCAAAGAGTCTTCAATTTTCTTTTCTATAGCCATAATTTATTGCTAATTCATCAATTTTATTCTTAAGAAGGTCTAGTCTCCAACCATGTCTATTAGCAAACTTTTCAATCTCTTTCTCTCTTTCATCATGATTACAAAAAACAAAAATTCTCTTTAAAAAGGGTTTTGGCACTTGTATAGAAATAAGCTGAAAATAATTCTCTTTACAACTTCTAGAGCAAAAAGCTTTACTCATAGCAATTTTTTTCTTACAAAATGGACAGTGTGACATCAATTTCCTTTAATAATTAATTTATAAAGTTTTGCATTTGTTACATCTTGAAGGAATTTTGGATCTACATCATGAAGAGCAATTATTTCAACTTCTTTGTTGTCCATTAACCATCCTTTTCCAGTATCAATTATTTTTTCATCCTGGAAAAGTTTGATTAGTTCTTCTTTTGAAAGTATTTTTTCTTCCATATATTTTACTCAAAATTACTTTTGATTCTCCTCTAAAACATAACCTTTATTAGAATGGTTTCTGATTATTTCATAGTAAGTTTTTTGTCTAATTTTGTTTACTATATTTCTCATTGTATAAATAGACATATTTTTACCTTTCCATACTACATCTTTTATAGTATCATAATCAGTAATCTCACCTCTTTTTTCAATTAGTAATTTTAAGAATGATTTTTCTAATCTAGTGAAATCTATTAAAACTCCACCTGGTTTAAAAAATTGATCTCTATACTCATCAAAATAGATTCCATTTTGGAACTCTATCTTGTCACCTCTTTTAGTTTGATTTAGACACATAATAATTGCAAGTTTTACATCTTTTGCTCTTAAAGGCTTTGATATAAAAGTATAAGCGCTACAATTTATTGCAGTAAGAATATCATTATTATTCTCTTCATCAGAAATTATGATTTTTGGTAAATTCGAAGCTTTATTTGATATTTCAGTACAAATTTCATCAAATGTATAATCTTTTACATTTGTATCAATTATTACTAAATCATAACTGTTTGAAACAGCTAATTCAAGTGCTTCTAATGAACCATTAACTAATTTTAATTCTTTGAAGTAATCATCAAATTCATTTTCAATAGTTACTTTAACATTGTCATCATTACTTATAATAAGTAGTTTTGCATTGTATAATTTTCTTATATTTTTTTCAGTTTTTAACATCTTTAACTCTTTGATATTAATTTTTATTTAAAATAATAGCAAATTTTATTACATTTGTCAAAGAAAAATTATTTATAAATAAATAAAATTTACATTTTTCTTTATTATTTTAACTCTTGCCAACTTTTGCCAATATTTTTTGACACTTTCAAAGGAACTTTTAATTTAACAATATTTTCCATGATATTTACCAAATCTTCTAAAATCTCTTCTATTTTCTCATTTTTTATTTCAAAAATCAATTCATCATGAATTTGTAGAAGCATTTTTATATCTTCATTGTTTTTATATTTTTGCCAAATTTTTAGCATAGAAAGTTTAATCAAATCAGCAGCACTTCCTTGAAACTTCGTATTAACACCCTCTCTTAAAAATGCAGCCTTTTGCATTCCATTTGCACTATTAAAGTCAAATACTCTTCTTCTTTTAAGTAAAGTCTCTATATATTCAGTTTCTAAGATTGTATCTTCAATTGATTTTAAATAATCCTTTACACTTTTAAAAGCTTGGAAATAAGACTCTATATAACTTTTTGCCTCTGCTGTTTTTATTCCTAATGTATCAGCAAGTTTTCTACTACCCATTCCATAAATAAGTCCGAAGTTTATAGATTTTGCTATTGATCTTTTTGAACTTGCTTCTTCTTCTCCAAAAATCTTTATTGCTGTTTGTTTATGAATATCTAAATTACTATTAAAAGCTTCTAGTAAAGCCTCATCTTCACTAAAATGTGCTAGTAATCTTAACTCAATTTGTGAGTAATCTATTCCTACAAGAGAATAACCCTCTTTTGGTATAAATGCACTTCTTATTAGTGCTCCTGCTTCACTTTTTACTGGAATATTTTGTAAATTAGGATTTTTACTACTTAATCTTCCTGTTGCCGTTCCAGTTTGTAAAAACGAAGTATAAACTCTATTATTATCCCTTTGCTTTGCAAGTTTTAATAGTGGCTCAATATATGTTGATTGTAACTTGTGAGATTCTCTATAATCTAAAAGTAAAGGAATTATTTTATGCTCATCATGAAGTTTTTGTAAAACCATTTCATTAGTACTATATCCACTTTTAGTCTTTTTTGAAGCAGTTAAACCTAATTTATCAAAAAGTACTTCGCCTAATTGTTTTGGAGAGTTTATATTAAATTCACTCCCTGCTAGCTCATAAATCTTTGCAGTTAGCTCTGCTAAATGTTTTAAACTCTTTTCTTTTAAATCTTCAAGTATATTAATATCAATTTTTATACCATTTTCTTGCATATATGCTAATACTTTAGTAAATTCAAACTCTAAAGTTTGCCCTAATTCAAATAGATATTCTAAATTTGAAGCTTTAAATTCTTCTTTTAATTTATAAAATAATTTTAAAGTAATAACAGCATCTTCACTTGCATATAAACAAGCTTTTTCAACTTCAACACTAGAGAAGTTTTCTCCTTTTTTAACAAGCTCTTTAAAAGCCAACATTGTATGGTCAAAATACTCTTTTGCTTTAGCGTCAAGTCCTAGTTTTGAACTTGGATTTAAAAGCCAAGACATTATCATCGTATCAGCATACAAATTCATTTCTAAATCAAAGTTTGTTTTTATTATTTCATAATCATATTTGAAATTTTGCGCTACAAGTTTAAATTCATTTAGTTTTTCTAATGCCTTTTTTGCATCATCTAAACCTATTTGATCAGGAACGCCTAGATAAAAATGCCCTATTGGAACATAGTATCCTTTGTTTTCTTCAAAACTAAAAGAGAAGCCTACTATTTTTGCATCTTTTGTATCTAAACTTGTTGTTTCAGTATCAAAAGCAACAATTTTATTTTTATCAATTGAATTTAAAGTATCAAATAATTTCTCTTTGGTATCAAGTAAAATAGAGTCAAATAAAAATGCTTCTTCTTTTTTAGGCAGTTTTGTTTTGTAATTTAATCCATCTTTATTAACTCTTTCTATAATTCTATTTAAATCATACTCAAGTAAAGTATCTGCGATTTTTAAAATTGGGTTTTCTTTTGGAAGAGTAAATTTATCTATTTCATCAAGCACATGACAATCTACTTTTAAAGTAACTAACTCTTTTGAAATAAATGCCATCTCTTTACTTGCTTCTAAAAGATTTTTCCATCTTGGTTTTTCAATACTTTCTAAATTTTCATAAATATTTTCTATTGTATTAAACTGACTAATTAATGCTTGTGCAGTTTTTGCTCCCACACCTTTAACTCCTGGTACATTATCCGCACTATCACCTAAAAGTGCTTGATAATCAGTGAATTGCTTAGGTGTTACTCCATATTTTTGTGTACATTTATCTTCATTAATTATTACTTTTTTTATTGGATCGAATAAATAAATTGTATCATCATCAATTAGTTGATATAAATCTTTATCATGACTTACTATTCTTACTTCTAAATCTTTTGTTTTTGCATCATGTGCTATTGAAGCTATAATATCATCCGCTTCAAAACCAACTCTTGAAGCTGTTTGAAAGCCCATTTTTTCTATCCAATCAATTGCAACAGGTAGTTGTCTTAAAAGATCTTCTGGCACATCTGGTCTATGTGCTTTGTATTGACTATAAATTTCATTTCTAAAAGTATCACCTTTAGAATCTAATGCAAATACTAAATAATCTGTTTGAAAATCTTTTCCAATATTTGAAATAAAATTCATAAAACCTGTTAATAAGCCAGTTGGAAACCCCTCTTTTGATTTTAAAGGAGGAAGTGCATAATAACTTCTAAATAAAAATCCAAATGTATCTATAACTGTTATTGTTTTCTTCATATTACCTACTTATAAATTTTTAAAGTTTTTATAATATAATATCAATACTAAAAATAAGGTTTTATATGTCAGAAGAGTACAATCTTACTAAGCTTAAAAGAAGTAATGATGAACTAAAAGAGATTATAAATAATTCTTGGGATGGAATAGGAATTATTGATTTTACTGGGAAGTTTATATACTATAATAATGCATTCGTTCCTATTTTGGGTTTTTCAAAAGAAGAATTAAAAAACAAAAATTTTATATCATTTATACAAGAAGATTATAAAAAATCATTTATTGAATTAATGAAAAAAAATTTGAAAAATAGATATGAATCAGATATAAATATTGTTTGTATTAGAAAAGATAATCAAAAAGTTTATCTAAGAATAACACTATCAACTATGTTAAATAAAAAACTTTTTGTAATTAATACAAAAGATATTACAAAAGAGATTTCAGATGATCAAATTTTAGATAGTTATGTTGCTTCAACTCATGTAAATATAGATGGACTTATAACTCAAACTAGTCAAGCTTTTCGTACCCTTAGTGGCTATGAAGAGAATGAACTAATAAATAAACATCATACTATTATAAAATCAGCTGATGAAGATGATAAAGTTTTTAGTGAGATTTTAAGTCATATCAAAAATGCAAAAGAGTGGAATGGAAGAATTAAAGCTAAAAGAAAAAATGGAATAATCTTTTGGATTGATACAAAAGTAAAACCCACATATAACAAATATGGTGATATTACAGGTTATACTTCACTTATGTTTGATATTACAAATGAGATTAATCTTAATGTAGAAACAAAATCTTTACAACAAGAAGTAGTCCAAAAAGATAATCTTTTAGTTCAACAATCAAAACTAGCAATAATGACAGAGACTTTACAAATGCTTTCTCATGAATGGAGACAACCTTTAAATATAATATCAATTAGAGCTCAAAAACTTGAACTAGATTTAACAATGGGACTTGATTCAAATAAAGAAGCATTTGCACAAAGCTTAAAAGAGATAAAAGATGATGCACAAAAATTATCTAATACTATTGAAGAGTTTCAAAGTTTTGTCAAGTTAAAAAGTGAAAAAGAGAAAGTTATAGCAAAAGATGTTATTTTAAAAGCTGTAGAGATTTTCAAAAAAGATCCAGAATCAAAAGATATAGATTTTATAAAAGATGTAACTGATATTCCTGCTTTTAATAGCTATAAAAGTGAACTTACAACAATATTAGTAAATATATTAGTAAATGCCAAAGAAGCAATATTTAGAAAAAAAATTAAAAATGGTGTAATTAAACTTACTTGTTACTGCTTAAATAATACAATATTTTTTGAAATAAGTGATAATGCAGGTGGAATTGATGAAGATATAATTGATAAAATTTTCGAACCTTATTTCTCAACAAAAAATTCAAAACATGGAGTGGGCTTAGGATTATATACATGTAAAATAATCACTGAGATGCATTTAATGGGTGAAATTAGTGTAACAAACCATAATAGTGGTGCTACTTTTAAAATAGCACTACCAATTTAAAGGAAGATAAATGATAGTTATTCCAGCAAGATTAAATTCAAGTAGATTTGAAAATAAAATATTAGTGGATATATTAGGTTTACCAATGGTAATAAAAACTGCAATGCAAGTTAGTGCATTGGATAAAGTTGTAATTGCAACAGACTCATTGGAAGTTTTAGATTTAGCAAAAATACATGGATATGAAGCTGTACTTACATCAAATACTCATCAAAGTGGAACAGATAGAATAAATGAAGCTGTAAATAAGCTTGATTTACCAGATGATGAAATTATTATTAATGTACAAGCAGATGAACCTTTTATAGAACCAGAAGTTGTAAAAGCAGTAATAAATAGAGTAAAAGAAGTAAAAAAGAATAATGAAAATACAATGATTGTAAGTTGCTATAAAAAAATAACATCAGATTTAGCTGATGATCCTAATCATGTAAAAGTTATACTTGATGAAAATAGTAAGGCTATATATTTTTCAAGAGCAAAAGTTCCATATCATAGAGACCATTATGAAAACTCTAGTTACAATGGCCATCTTGGAATTTATGGTTTTACAAAAAAAAGTCTAAATGACTTTTGCTCATTGAAACCCTCAAAATTAGAAAAAATAGAAAAGCTAGAACAATTAAGAGCTATTGATAATGGATACTCAATTGCTATGGTTGAAGTAGACTCTAAATCGTTTGGAATAGATACTCAAGAGGATTTAGAAAATGCTCTTAGAATTTTTAAAAAATAAGTCTAATTTGACTTATTTTTTCATTTAAATTTATTTTATATAAATAGATAAACTTACAAAAACTATAGATAATATAACTTTAAAGAGTATTTTTATATAATAATATAATAATAATTTAAAGCTAAGGTACTTAATGCACTTTGATGTTCTAATTGCAGATAGTGAAATAATACAAAATATACAACTTAAAGAAAAAACTATAAATGAACTCTCAAATATAAATTTGCATTTTACTTCCAGTGAAGAAGAGATTTTATCTAAAAAATTTGAATTAAATTTATTAATTATTGATATAAATATAAAAAACTCTATAAAAATTGCAAAAGAGTGTTTAGGTAGTGATATAGATGTTATATTTATCATAGATAATACTCAAAATCTTGATTTAGCTTATAGTATTGATGTTTTTGACTTTATTTATAAACCACTATTTTTCAATAAACTAATATTTAAAATTGATCATTATGTAAAAATTAGAGAAAAAGAGAAAGAGCTTTTAAAACAAAAAGAGGTCTCTTCTGCAATACTAAACAATATTGCAACACCAATATTTTTAACAGATGGTGAAAAATTTCTTTTTGCTAATAAAAACTTCTTAAAAGTTTTAAAACTAAGAAAACTTAGTGAATTAAACAAAAAATATAAACAAGTATCTGACATATTTGAAAAAGAAGAAGGATATTTATTTGGTGAAAAAAATATTGATTGGTTAAAGTATTTAAAAAATGAAGATGATTTAAAAGTATTAATAAAAATAGAAGATAAAAAACATATATATAAAATTCAATCTAACTACTTAAAACAGAATAAAAATCATCTTATTTTTTTAGATGATATTACTCATGAAATTGAGTATAAGCAAGAACTAATCAACCTTTTATATACAGATAATCTTACAAAAAAACCAAATAGAGCAAAGCTAATTGATCAACTACAACATGAAAAAATCAATATTAACTCTTTAGCAATTATTGATATAAACTCTTTTAAAGAGATAAATGATTTTTTTGGAAATAAAGTTGGTGATTGGGTTTTAATTCAAGTTGCTAATATTATGGAAAATATAATAAAAAATCATAATGGTATTAAGCTTTATAAGTTCCCCTCTGATACTTATTGTGTAATAGCAGAAGAAGTAGAAAAAAATGATTTCTTAACTGTAATTAAGACTATTATTACTAAAATCTACAAAGAAGTATTTACTTATGAACATTATGAAATTGATACTCGTGTTAAAGCTGGTATATCATTTTCTACAAAAAACAACAAACTAATTACAGCAGATTTAGCACTTCAAGCAGCAAAAAAAGACAATAAAGACTATTTGGTCTTTTATGATAAATTAGATAATTTGCAAGAGTATGAAAACAATATGAAATGGACAAAGAAGCTAAAAAATGCTTTAAATAAAGACCAAATTATTGTATATTATCAACCACTAATAAATAACAAAACTTTAAAAATAGACAAATATGAGTGCCTTGTAAGAATGATTGATGAGGATAAAGTAATATCTCCTTTTTTCTTTTTAGAAGTTTCAAAAAAATCTAATCAATATACAAAAATTACAAAGATAGTTATTGAAAAAGCTTTTAAAAAATTTGATAAATTAGATTATGAGTTTTCAATTAATATATCTTATGAAGATATTGAAGATCCAGATTTTTTAAGTTTTGTAAGAAAAAAAATGAAAAAATATAATGTAAAAAACAAAGTTGTTTTTGAGATTTTAGAAGATGAAAGTGTGAAAAATTACAATATATTAATAGAGTTTATAGATGAAATTAAAAGTTTAGGATGCAAAGTTGCTATTGATGATTTTGGTTCTGGATATTCAAACTTTGAGCATATTTTAAAAATGAATGTTGATTATTTGAAAATTGATGCTTCTATTATCAAAAATGTAGTAATTGATAAAAACTCTTATAAGATAACAAAAACTATAATAGAGTTTGCAAAAAACTTAGGATTAAAAACTATTGCAGAGTATGTTGAAAATGAAGATATATTTAATACAGTTAAAGATTTAGGAGCAGATTATTCACAAGGTTACTATTTTTCTCCTCCAAAAGAAAATCCAGAAATAAATAACTCAACTAAGGCTAGGGATGAATAAAGAAGTATTGAAAAATATAAAAGTTTTATATGTTGAAGATGAAAATGATGTACGAGAGTTTACGGGAAAAACAATTAAAGCAATAGTAAAAGAGATAATAATTGCAGCAGATGGGAAAGAAGGATTAGAAAAATTCAAAGAACACTTAGATGTTGATTTAATTGTTACAGATATTAATATGCCTAAAATGGGCGGATTAGAAATGTGTGCTTATATAAAAGAGATAAATCCTGCAATACCAATTGTTATTACAAGTGCACACAATGATCCAAACTTTTTGAAAAAAGCCATTGATGTAGGTGTTAGTGCTTATGCTATGAAGCCTATAGATTTATATCAACTAATTGAAAGTATGATAAAAGCTGTTGAGCCGATTTTTTTAAGAAAGCAATTAGAAGAAGTAAACTTATCTTTAGAAGAAAAAGTTGAAGAGGGAATACAAAAAGTAAAATCAATTTTGGATGCTCAGGACAATATAGTATTTGTAAGTAGTTCAAATATAATTACAAATGTAAATAAAAAATTTTTAGAATTTTTTGGAACTGATTCATTAGAAGAGTTTTTAAATAATGTATCATGTGTATCAAAACTATTTAAAAATGAAAGAGGCTTTTTTAGTCCTGAAATCTTAAAAGACAGTAATAAAAATTGGATTGAGTATTTACAAAATTTAAGTGAAGTTGATAGAGTTGTAAAAATAACTAATAAAGATGGGATTGATAGAGTATTTACTGTTAATATTGATGATTATGAACAAGGACAACACTTTGTAATTTCCTTAACAGATATAACAGAATTAAAAGAGAAATCAAACCTTTTAGAGTATCAAGCAAGTCATGATTTATTAACAGGACTTTTTAACAGACAAAAATTTCATGAGATTTTTGGAAAAGAGATAAGAAGAGATAGAAGATATCAAAATGACTTATCTTTAATTCTTTTTGATATAGATCATTTTAAAAAGTTCAATGATGAATTTGGTCATAATATGGGAGATGAAGTTTTAAAGTTTATAGCTGAAGTTGTAACAAGAAGTGTAAGAGAGCATGATACTGTTGTAAGATGGGGAGGAGAAGAGTTTTTAGTTTTACTTCCTGAAACAAATATTGATGGAGCTATGAAAGTAGCTGAAAAAATAAGAAACGCAATACAAGAGTTTAAATCAAAAAAATTACCAAAACAAATAACAGCTAGTTTTGGAGTAACAACACTTGATGAGGGTGATATTGAAGAAGAGTTTATAAAAAAAGCAGATATTGCACTATATAAAGCAAAAAGAGATGGAAGAAACATGGTTTCTTCTTACACTACTTAGAAGTTAAAATCTTCTCCTAAGTAGTGTTGCCTAACACTTCCATCACTTTTAATATCTTCACTTTTACCAGAAGCTAATAAACTACCACTTTTCATTACATATGCTCTGTGACAAATCTGTAATGTCTCTCTTACATTGTGATCAGTTATTAAAACTCCAATTCCTATTAATGTAAGTTGATGAATAATCTCTTGAATATCTTTAACAGCAATAGGATCAACTCCTGCAAAAGGTTCATCAAGAAGTAAAAATTTAGGTTTAGAAACAAGTGCTCTTGCAATTTCTGTTCTTCTTCTTTCACCTCCTGATAAAGAGATACCTTTTCTTTTTCTAATTGGTTCAATATTAAAAACTTCAAGTAATTCTTCAACTCTTTTATGTTGTTCATTTTTATCATTTGTTACAACTTCAGCTGCTAAAAAAAGATTATCTTCTACACTTAAATCTTTAAAAATAGAAGATTCTTGAGGTAAATATCCTATTCCTTTTAAAGCTCTTTCATGTAAAGGAAGATTTGTAATATTCATCCCATCAAAAAAAACCTCTCCACTTGTTGGTTTCACAAGACCACATACAGTATAAAAAGTTGTAGTTTTTCCTGCACCATTTGGTCCTAATAAACCTACTATTTCACCACTTTTTATCTCTAATGAAATACCATGTAATATTTGTGTTTTTTTTATTTTTTTTGTTATATCTTTTATTTCTAGTTTATGCATTTATTATATATTGCCTTTTATTCTCTTTTTTCTCTATTTTTATGGTAATTACGTTAAAACCATATGAATGAAGTAACTCTTCAAGTCTTTCATCACCCCACTCTACAAAATGAACTCCTTCTTTTTCAAACTCCTCTAAAAGTCCCAAAGATATAAACTCTTCTAAACCTTTATTATATACATCATAATGATAAATATTATTTGAATAAATAGTTTGAATAGAAAAAGTGGGTGAAGTAACTAAATCCTCAATTGATTTACTTTTTACATAATTTTTTACTAATGTTGTTTTTCCACTTGCTAAATCGCCTTGTAGTAAAATAACACAATCACCCTTTTGTTTAATATATTTATCTACTAGTTCTACTATTTTTTCTAATTGCTCTAAATTTAACTCTAATTCTTCTTGCAAGTTTTTCCCTTATGCTAAAGCATTTGATACTTTAATTAATTGCTCTAATTTTTCTTTTGCTTTACCACTTTCAATAGTACTTCTTGCTATTTCAATTCCCTCTTTCATATCTCTTGCTTTATCATCTACAATTAAAGCTGCTGCTGAATTTAATAAAACAATATCAAGTCTTGAATCTTTTATTTCATTAGATAAGATACCTTTAGTAATAACTGCATTTTCCTTTGCATCTCCACCAACAATTGACTCTTTTGGTGCAAGATTAAACCCTAACTCTTGTGGATCAATTATAAATTCACTAATTTTATTATTTTCAAGTAAATTTGCAAAAGTTATATCTGAAATTGAGATTTCATCCATTCCATCATTTGAGCTAACTACCATTGCTTTTTGTGTTTCTAGTATATTTAAAGCCTCTGTAATTTTTCCAATTAAATCTTTAGGATATACACCAAGTAATTGTTTTTTTACAAAAGCAGGATTTGATAAAGGACCTATTAAATTAAAAATTGTTCTATGATCAATTGATTTTCTAATTGGTGTAACATATTTCATAGCTGGATGATGATTTGCTGCATGCATAAAAACAAAACCTGTATCTTCAAACATTTTTGCACTATTATTTAAACTCAAATCTAAATTAAACCCTAAAGCTTCAAGCATATCAGAACTTCCTGATTTACTTGTAACACTTCTATTTCCGTGTTTTGCTACATATGAACCACTTGCACTTAAAAGAATTGATGTTGTACTTGAGATATTAAAACTAAAACTTTTATCTCCTCCTGTTCCTACTATATCAATAGCTTTTTCGCGCAAAATTTTATTTGCAGGTAAAGCAATCAAATGCTCTCTCATAGCGCTTACTGCACCTGCAATTTCTTCAACTGTCTCCCCTCTTTCATAAAGTTTTATCAAATAATCACGAACTTCATCATTGGGTAACCTATTTTCAAAAATATCGTCAAACTTCAGTTTTGCTACATTAAACATTGCTATCCTTATCACTTAGTTTTTCTACATATTCATCCATTTTAGATTTTGGAGTTGATTTAGTAGTAGGAATTTGTAAGACCTTAAATTTATCACTTCTTTCAAGATATTTTATCTCTATAATATCTCCAACTTTTACTTCTTTGGCTTTTTTAGCAGCTACATTATTTATATATACTACCTTACAAGCTAGCATATCTTCGGCAACTGCTCTTCTTTTTGTTATATTTACTGCATTTAAAAATTTATCACATCTCATAATAGGGATTATAGCTAATTTTAGATAAAATATATCCAAATAAACATTTATATTTTATGGAGACGTTATGAATAAAAAAGAAGTAAAAAAAGTTGTTTTAGCCTATAGTGGAGGTTTAGACACATCAATCATTTTAAAGTGGCTTCAAGATGAATACAATGCAGAAGTTATTACTTTTACTGCTGATTTAGGTCAAGGAGAAGAAGTAGAACCTGCAAGACAAAAAGCTTTAGATATGGGAATTAAACCAGAAAATATTTTCATTTTAGATATAAAAGAAGAGTTTGTAAAAGATTATGTATTCCCAATGTTTAGAGCAAATGCAATTTATGAGGGAGAATACTTATTAGGAACATCTATTGCAAGACCTCTTATTTCTAAAAAACAGATTGAAATTGCAGAAAAAATGGGCGCAGATGCTGTTTCTCATGGTGCAACTGGAAAAGGAAATGATCAAGTTAGATTTGAGCTTGGATATTTAGGACTTAATTCAGAAATTACAGTAATTGCTCCTTGGAGAGAATGGGATTTAAACTCAAGAGAGAAACTTTTAGCTTATGCTAAAAAGAATGGAATAAATATTGATAAAAAACATTTTGATGAAAATGGAAACCCTGCTGTAAGTCCTTATTCAATGGATGCAAATCTTTTACATATTTCATATGAGGGATTAGTTTTAGAAGATCCAGCAAAACAACCAGATGAAAATATGTGGTTATGGACAAACTCTTTAGAAGAGGCTCCAAATGAAGCTGAGTATATTACAATTTCATACAAAAATGGAGATCCATATGCAATAAATGGTGAAGAGTTATCACCAGCAACACTTCTAAAAAAACTAAATGATTATGGAAATAAACATGGTATTGGAAGAATTGATATTGTTGAAAATAGATATGTTGGTATGAAAGCAAGAGGTTGTTATGAAACTCCAGGTGGAACAATTATGCTAAAAGCTCATAGAGCAATTGAATCAATTACTTTAGATAGAGAAGCAGCACATTTAAAAGATGAATTAATGCCAAGATATGCAAAACTTATCTATAATGGATATTGGTTCTCACCGGAAAGACAAATGTTACAAGCAGCAATTGATGAAACACAGAAAAAGGTAGAAGGAACAGTAAAACTAAAACTTTATAAAGGAAATGTTGTTGTAGTTGGAAGAGAATCAGAAAAATCACTATTCTCAGAAGCTCACTCTACATTTGAAGAGGATGAAGTTTATAATCAAAAAGATGCAGAAGGATTTATTAAATTAAATGCATTAAGATTTATAATAGCTGGACAAACTCAAAATAAATAAACAAAAAGCAGAGATTTCTCTGCTTTTTTCTACATAATTCCCACAAATAACAATACAAATATAATATTGTAGTTAAAATGTAACTATTCTTTATTAGAATGCTTCTTAATTTAAAATTAAGAAGTAAACATGCACTATTTTGATGATTTAAAAACAATAGTTGAAATAAACTCTTATACAAAAAATAAACAAGGTGTTGATAATGTAACAACACAAATGCAACTTTGGCTTGAAGAGTTAGGGTTTAATACAAAACTTTTTAAAAAAGAGAATATTGGAAATCATGCACTATTTACTACAAAAAGAAAAGATGGAACCAAAATCTTACTTTTAGGGCACAATGATACAGTTTTTCCTCCAAACAGTTTTGAGGGTTTTAAAGAGGATAAAGCTTGGGTATATGGTCCAGGAGTTTGTGATATGAAAGGTGGAAATATTGTCGCATTACAAGCTCTTAGAAATCTATATAAACAAAATAATGAAATTTTTAATATTGACTTTTTTTTAGTAAGTGATGAAGAAACAGGAAGTGATGACTCTAAGTTTATAAGTAAAGAAATAGCAAAAAACTACGATATATGTTTTGATTTTGAAGCTGCTGGGAAAAATCTTGAAGTAGTAACTGCTAGAAAAGGTGTTGGAACTTTTACAATAACTTGCAAAGGAAAAGCTTCCCATGCAGGTACTTCTTATGAAAATGGCATTGATGCCAATCTTGAAGCTTCTTATAAACTCCAAAAAATCAACGCTTTAACTAACTTAAAAATAGGTACAACTGTTAATGTAGGCAAAATTGAAGGGGGAATTGGAGCAAATACAATATCACCAAGTGCAACACTATTATTAGAAATAAGATTTAAAACAGATGATGAAAAAAATAGAGTTTTAGAACAAGTAAAAAAAATAACAAATACATCTTATATAAAAGGAACAAAATCTAAACTTGAAGGATTGATCCAAAGAGAAGTAATGCAAGAAAATGAAAAACAGCTTGAACTTATTAAAGAACTAGAAAAAATATGCAATAAAAAAATTCTTACAGAACACAGAGGTGGAGTAAGTGATGCAAATATATTTTCAAGTTGTAATGTAACAACTCTTGATGGCTTAGGACCATATGGTCTATATGACCACACAATAAATGAAAAAGCTTTAAAATCAAGCTTTGATAAAAGAATTGATTTAATGACTAAAATACTTTTACACTATCAAAATATGGAGAAAAAAAATGGCAAAACGTAAAATTGGTATGTGGTTATACCAAAATAGTGGAGGAGATGAAATCCAAAAAAAAATGATTGAAAAGTTAAATCAAAGAGATATTGATGTAATTACAGATATAAATCTTAGAAATGCAATCGCAAAAAATGGTCATATACTATATAAAGATTTGAAGCTAGATAAGCTTGATCTATTTTTTTCCTATAATGCAGGTGAGCAAACACAATATCAAATGTATTTATATAAAGCATTAAATAGAGCAATACCAATGATAAATAACTTTGATGCTTTTGAATTAACAGAAGATAAGTTTCAAACTTCTTTTTTATTAAGAAATAATAATATCCCTACAGCAGATTATAAACTTTGTCATAGAAATGATACTCATCACTTAGAAGAGATAATGAAAAAATGGTCAAAGATGGTTTATAAGCCAACTGATGGTTGGGGTGGAGTCGGACTTACTAAAATAGAAAATGAAGAAGCTTTAAATATGTTACTTCCTTTTTTGAATCAGATTAATGTTAGATATTTTTATGTTGAGAAATTTATTGATTATGATAATACTGATTATAGAGTAGATATTGTAAATGGTGAATTTGTAGGTTGTTATGGAAGAAAAGCAAGTAAAAAAGATTGGAGAACAAATGTTACTAGTGGAGGTACAGTTTTTAAAAGAGAAGCTAATGAACAACTAATAGATTTAGCAAAGAAAGCTACAAAAATAACAAATCTGGAAATAGCTGGAGTTGATATTATTTATGATAAAAAGAAAAAAGAGTATATCGTTTTAGAAGTAAATGGAATTCCAGCTTTTGCAACACCTGAACAAGAAAAGATTGGTATTGACTATAATGACAAAAAAATAGACATGATAGTTGATTTAATTGATAAAAAAACATTTAAAAAAAGAGGTAATAGATGAAAAAGCTACCAAAACTAGGATTTTTATATCTTGATTATGTATTGAGATTTTTTGACCATTCAAATTTTAAAGGATGGCCAAATAGAATTGAAGAAGTTGTTTACCACTGGAAAAATGATAAAAAAAGATTTATAGATGAAGTTAAAAGAAAAAAAATCGATATTTTAATTGGTAATATTCCTGCAACTGCATATGATACTTTTGTAGAAATTTCAAAAGAGTTACCCCATGTTAGATTTGTACCATCAATACAATCGCAATTTTCTAATAAATCAAAAGAGAATGTTACACTATTTTGTAAAAAACATAAACTAAGTATTCCAAAAACAAAAATCTTTTATGACAATAAAAAAGCAGTTAAATACTTAGAACAAAAAGCCAACTATCCTCAAATAATCAAAAGAAGCTATGGACCATCAAACTATGGAGGTTATTATGTGCATAAAGTTGATAACTTTAAAGAGGCTAAAAAGTTATTAAAAGAGAAAAAGTATACTCCTGTTTATACACAAGATGCAATAAAGTTAAAAGATAGTGGAGATATAAGAGTTATGTTAATAGGACATAAACCTATTTGTGCTTTTTGGCGATATGCTGGAAAAAATGAGTGGATTACAAACACCTCACAAGGTGGTTCTATGTCTTATAAAAACATTCCAATGAATGCTTTAGAGTTAGCAGTTCAAGCAAGTAAAGCAGCAAAGGCTGAGTATTGGGCTTGTGATATTGCAATTTGTAAAAATACAGGTAAAGCTTATATTTTAGAGTGCGCTACTGCTTTTGCAGCTTTTCCTTATATTAGAGATTGGATTGGACAATATTTAATGTGGGATTTTTCAAAAGGAAAATTTAAAATACCACATGTTCCTTTATTTTCTTGGGAAGAACTTGGTAAGATTGATTCTAATTTACTTAGAACATTAAGGCATATTGGTTTTTCTAAATATAAACCTAGTTTTGATGGAGAGTGGTATTTAAACGATGCAAATATTGGCTTTGATATGCAAGAAGTATCCAAAAGTGATGATAGTGATTTTCCTAAACAAATTATCTCAAATAAAATTAAAGATTGTTTTGATAAAGATAAAAAAACAGAAGAGTTTGAATTAAAAAAATTAAACTTAAACAATGCATCTTTAACAGACATAATGACATTATACGCAATGCAAGAAGAGCTTGCAATAGAAATACATGAGTACATTCAAGAAAATATAATTACAGATTCAACTGATTTATTAGAGCTTGAGTCAGTTGATGAACATATGCTTAAGTGTTGGGATAAAAACTTAGATGATATGAGAGTTGATATAAATAGTGTAGAAGAGTATGAACTTATAAAAATAAAAGGCATAGGTAAAAAACTTGCAAAACTAATAATAAAATATAAAAAAGAATTAAATGGTTTTAAATCTATTGAAGAATTAGAACAGATTGAGGGAATAGGTAAAAATAAACTAGTTCAATTAAAATCAAGATTTAAAATAGGAGTTTAAATGAAAAAGCTCTATAGAACTTATGAAGAGTCAACACAAATTTTTAAAAGTTTACAAAAACAGTATCCTGAAAACTTCAAACTTGAAACAATAGGTAAAACATGGGAACAAAGAGATATCAACCTAGTTACTATATCTGCTAATATAAAACAAGCAAATACAAAACCTGCTCTTTTTTATACAGGAACAATTCATGCTAGAGAATGGGTTGGGCATGAATTAGCTGTTGAATTCACACAATATATTTTAGAAAATATAGATATTGATCCTACCTTAGAAGCTTTTTTAAACTCTGCAACTGTATATATGATTCCTTGTGCAAATCCAGATGGTTTTGTTTATTCACAAACACATTTTAGTTTTTGGAGAAAAAACAGAAGAGTTAATGCAGATGGAACATATGGAGTTGACTTAAATAGAAACTTTAGTGTTGGATTTACTAAATCAACTCTTACATTTTCAAATGTCTACTCAGGACCTGAACCTTTTAGTGAACCTGAAACAAAAGCAATAAAGGAGTTTGTTGATAAGCATCCAAATATTACTATTGCATTAGATTATCACAGTCAAGGAAATGTATTTTTTCCTGCACACGATTTTAAGCATGAAGATAATATTAATACAACAGATTTAAATATACTTTGTGCAAATATGGCAGATAAAATAAAAAAGATATCAAATAGAGAGTATGGTATTCATCAAGGAAAACCCCCAGCAAAACTAATTGGTGGAAGTGGTAGAGAGTTTTACTATTCAAAAGGTATTTTATCTACAGTTGTTGAAGTAGGAACTAGAAATATAAGTGACTATTTAGATGATATGAGTGAACATATAAGAGAGCATATTCCAGCACTTATTGAAGCAATAAAAGAAGTTCCAAATTATAGTAAAGAAAATCTAGTTAAAAAAGTTGAAAAATTTGAAGTAGAAACTATTGGTTCAAACCATGTAAAGCTAAAATGGGAAGCAAAAACATCAAAAGATATATTCTTTGAAATTTACAGAAGTAAAAGAGATAAACTCTATTGTAAAGAGACAAATCTTATTGCTAGAACTCAAGCTTTAGAGTTTACAGATATTAATCTTCAATCAAATACAAACTACTACTTCAATATAAGAGCTGTAAATAAAAGAAAAAAATTAAAATCTCCTTTTTATCCACAAATTAAAATAAGAACTGATTTAGAGTATGATGAATATTCAAGAACATACTATGCAAATGCAACAAAGACAGGATATGTAGCAGAAAACTTAAATAACAATGCAAAGCATTTTGGTGTTAATTCACTTTTTGTTGGAGTTGATGAGAATAAAGGAATCTCTTATTCAATTATCACTATTGATTTAAAAACTATTCCTAAAAATGCAATTATTAAATCTGCTTGTTTAAACTTATACCCTATAAATAGAGTTTCAACTACAATAGAAAAGTTTGGAGAATGGAATGTAGGAATAGTAGAACAAGATTCAATAAGTGATATTACTGATTTTGATGAGGTAAATAATGCAAAAATAATTAGTTATATTGGACAGCCAACAAAAAGTGATCAATTAACACAAGGAATATGGAGAAAATGGGAATTCTCGGGGATACAAGCTTCAGTATTGACAAGTCAAATAGAAAAAGAGCAAATAGTATTAAGAGTTGAAGGACCTAAAGAGTTAAAAATAGGAAGAAAATCTCAAATGATGCAATGGGATATTGGTTATGGAAAATTTGGTTTTGGATTAACATATAGACCAAGATTAGAGTTAACTTATACTATTGAACCAACTATTGCTACTTTATATCCTAAATCAATAGATACTATTAGTGAGGGCAAAATTATAGAAAATGAAATAAGTTCAGGATTTGACAAAAAAGGCAAAAAGATATATTCTGCATTGAAATTCAATCTATCATCTTTACCATCACATGAATTTACAATGATTACAAACGCATACGTAAAATTAAACTCTACAAAAATATATCTTAAAGAAGATATAAGATTTCATTTAGAGTTTGTTGATAGCAAATTAAAAAAAGATTATAAAAGCTTTTGTAATAGAGAAATAATTCAAAATATTGGTTATGATATAAGTGCCAATGATTTAAAAAATAATCAAACACAATATTTTGTATTTGATTCATTTTCAAAAAAAGAGTTAAATGCTAAATTAAAAGATAAAAGTGATGTCTTATTTGTTTTAAGACCTACATCAGCAATTAAAACAATAAAAGATAGAAAAATATCATGGGAAATTTCAAATGATAAATTATCTCCAAAACTAATCATTGAATATATATCAAAAAGAAGATTTGCATTACCACAAGTAACAAATGCAAAATATGAAATAGAAAATGGGAAAATAAAAATCCTGTGGCAAAATCCACAAGATGAAAATTTCGTTGGAGCTAAAGTAATTAAAAACCCTTTTAGAAAACCCTTAAGTCCACAAGATGGACAAAAAATATATGCTGGCAAAGATAGTTATACTATTGATGATTTTGGAGCACTAGATAAAGATAAATATATTGCAATATTTACTTATGATGATGTTCCAAACTACTCTAAACCAGTTATACTAGAGTATAAAGCTCAAACTTAGTATTTGCATTTTTTATTTTTTGAGGATATAATATTTTACTTTTTAAATGAAGGAGAACGGAATGATTTTAAAATTTAAAGAGTTTTATCCTCAAGTAGATAAAAATGCATGGATTGCACCAAGTGCAGATTTAATAGGAGATATAAAAGTAGATGAAGATTCATCTGTATGGTTTGGATGTGTCTTAAGAGCTGATGTAAATAAAATTAGAATCGGTAAAAGAACTAATGTTCAAGATTTATCAATGATTCACACTGATACAAATACCCAAACAATTATTGGAAATAATGTTACCATTGGACATAAGGTTATGCTTCATGGATGTACAATTGAAGATAACTGTTTGATTGGCATGAGCGCAACAATATTAGATAATGCAGTAATTGGTGAGGGTTCAATAGTAGGAGCAAATTCTCTTGTAACTCAAGGAAAAAAATTCCCACCAAGAAGTTTAATCTTAGGAAGCCCAGCAAAAGTAGTAAAAGAGCTTACACAAGAAGATGTAGAGGGTCTTATTAAACATGCAGGGCATTATGTAGATTATAAAAACGATTATTCTTAATTTTATAAGAGGCCAGCATAAACAACTTTTAGATGAGAGTTCTAAGTTAATAAAGAAAGGTCTCTTTTTTACAATTTATAATAACTTTTTTGTTCTTGGATTTTATTGTAATTATTTATTAACTCTTCTAAAAAAAATCGTACATTATCTCTAAACTCTTTTGTTGTATTTTTTTCATTAATTGGATCAAGTATTTTATTTGCCCTATTCTCTATATCCATAAAACTTAAATTTTTAATATCAGGGATATACTCATTATTTACAATTTTGATTGGTGGCATAAGTAAAATTGACATAGATAGCATTTTTGTAGAATCCATTGAATTAAAAGTATCAACTAAAGCTTTTTTTTCATCATTTGAAAAATGAGAAGGAATAATAGAAAAACTCTTTGCTATGCCATTTTCTATAAATCCATCATTATTAAAATCGAATTTTTCATAATGTTCTAAAAGAAGATTATATGCACCTTCATCATTTAAGTGGTTTACATCTATTTCATCTGCTAGTCTTGTATAATTTTGCAATGTACATAATTCTTCTTTTGTTAAGCTATTTAAATACTCTTTTGCATTAGATAAAGTTATTCCTTTTTCTTTTGCATCATTATATATCTTTTGGAAATCATTTTTAAAAGGTTCTCTTACACTATAAAAGCTTTCATCATATTGCAATTTTTTTACTATAGAAACATGTTCTTCGTAATTTGTAGATAATTTCATAACATCTTCTCCTTTAATAAATACTATTATTATTTTTATTTCTTAAAATGGCAATTAAGACCTAAACTTTGCCACATAAGAGAAATACCTTTTCCAATATCATCAAATTCATCACAAGAAATTGTATCTTCTTTAAGACTATTACATACACAACAAATAAAACTATTATTTTTTTTAGCATATTTATTTTCTTGTTGAAAGTTTATAATTGTATCTTCTATACTATTATTTTTTCTTTTATTTAGAGAATATTTTTTCTTAAATTCATCTAATTCATCTTCTGAAACTCCACAATATTTACAAGTCTTTTCTCTTATATATTTATTATAAAACTCTTTGAATTTATTAAATTTAAAATCATTATCTATAATATCTTTATTATTAAAGTAATTATCAAAAACATAATTAGCTTTAATTTGTTCTTTTTGTAAAGCTTCACTTAACTCTAAAATAGATAATTCATGTAAAGACAACTTTAACTTTTCAGCTAGCCATTCTTGAACTCCACCGTTAGAACTATACATTAAATTTAGTTCCTCGGTTGATTGTTTAACCTCTTCAATACTAGCAATAGTTGAAAACCCTTTTTTTATTTTAAATATACATACATATTTAATATAATTTTCTATTAACTCTTTTGTTATATTCATATCTAATTTACTCCAAGTTCATAATAGCTTTGTATCATATTACACATTTTAAGTGTCACAATAAAGTCATCTTTAAGTAAATTGATTTTATTTTATAAGTATATATTCATAAGAAAATTTTTTAAAAATTATATCTATTTAGTAAATAGGTGATATAATTATTATCTAAGAATTGATTTACTAAAAGGATTCAAATCATGAGAAAAATAACATCATTAAGTTTAGGTTTTTCATTTTTAATAATGAGTTATACAGGTGTTATTTTATTTATTGCACCTCATGGTAGAGTTTCAAGATGGTTAGATTGGCATCTTTTTGGTCTAGATAAAGTACAATATCAAGAATTACATAATACTTCCATGATTACATTATTATTTTTTGGAATATTGCATATTTATTATAACTGGAAACCTATTGTTAATTATTTAAAAGACTCTACTAAAAAAATATCTTTTACTAAAAAAGAGTTTCTAGTAGCTTTTATATTAAATGCATTTTTTGTTATAGGTACATTAACACATATTCAACCTTTTAAAGGATTTCTAGATTTAGGAGAAACTTTTAAAAGTAGTTGGGGGGAGAATATTATAAAAACATCTTCAAACAATAATACTAAAGTTGAAGTTATAGCTATTAAACCACCTCCTCAAAGATTAGGAAGAAAAACTTTACAAGAGTTAAGTAATATGGGAAATATAGACTTAGAGCATGCATTAAAAACATTAAAATCAAAAGGTATAAATAATATTAATTCAAATATTAAAATAAAAGATATAGCAAATGAATTAAATATAGAAAAGACTGATGTTTATAAACTCCTTACAGAATAAACATCGCCTTATTCTATTTAAAATATTTTATTTTAAAGCCTCTTTTACAGCTTTTATTGCATGTATGTATGTTGTATCAAAAAGTTTTGTTGATGTATCTTTTTGAGATACTAACATACCTATTTCAGTACAACCTAAAATAATGCCTTCTGCACCTTTATTTGATAATGAATCAACTATTCTTAAATACTCTTTTTTTGAGGATTCATTTATTATGCCTAAACATAACTCTTCATAGATAATTTTATGTACTATTTTTATATCTTCTTCATTTGGGACTATAACCTCAATATCAAAATTATTCATAATAGTATTCTTATAAAAATCTTGTTTCATAGTAAAAGCAGTTCCTAAAAGTCCTATCTTTTTTATACTATTTTTTTGAAGTTCTTCTCCTGTTGCATTTGCAATATGTAATATAGGAATATCAATACTCTTTTGTATACTAGGTGCTACTTTATGCATAGTATTTGTACATATCAAAAGAAAATCTGCTCCTGCATTTTGAATATTTTTAGCTGCATTACTTAGTATTTTTGCAGTTTCATCCCACTTATTTTCATGTTGAAGTTTTTCTATCTCATCAAAATCAACACTATAAATAACTACTTTTGCACTATGCAATCCACCAAGTTGTTTTTTTATTTCTTTATTAATTTGATTATAATATAAAGCTGTACTCTCCCAGCTCATTCCACCAAGTAATCCAATAGTTTTCATTTTTAGCCTTTTCATAAAATTTTACATTAATCTTTGTTAAACACATCTATTAAGGTATTAAAACTTTGCAAAGTTAAAATGTAATTGTCTTTTTTATCATTAAAACTTCTAATATATTCTAATGGAGTCATTCCCATAAATCGTTTAAACTCTTTAATAAAATGAGCTTGGTCATAATAGTTACATTCATAAGAAATTAAAGTAAGTGAAATATTTGTATTATTAATCAAATTTCTATTGATCAAAGATATCGCTTTTAAAAATCTTTTATTTGAGATAATAAGTTTTAAATTTGCACCAGTTGCTTCTTTTATATTTTTTTGCAACCACCGTTGAGAAAATCCTAAATTAAATGATAATTCTTTTAAGTTTATATTAAAGTTACTATTTAAAGCTTCTTCTACATAATTAAAATTAATGGATTTTTTACTACTTTTTAATTTATTTAATAAAAAAATTTCAATTATCATAATCTTTTCGAAGATATCTTTTGAAAAATATAACTGTTCAAATAAGATATCATATTCACTTCTTGTAATTACATCTTTTATATTAAAGTTTAAATCATCTTTTATTTCGATTGGTGATATATTAAAGATTCTAAAAATTGCATGAGGATATAAATTAACTTTTACATGTCTTACTTTTGCTTTTTTAATAGACTTTCTATAAACATCAATATAATTAAAATGAGAAATCTTAAAGTGGCTTCCTTGAGTTATATCTTTTAAATATCCATTTGATTCTAATTTATTTATTCCATCTTCTAATTCAAAAACTAATTGCGTAAAATAATTAGGAGCAAGTCTATAAAGGTATTTTTCCTCTAAGTTATTAAATTCTGCATTTACATAACTATATGAATGTACAAGATTTGATATTTCTAAATTTCTACATAAGATTTTTTCAAATTTTATCATAAAATTCACTATTCGCTTTTTTACAATTAATTACATAAAAATTATAATAAAATAACAAAAAATAATAAAAAAAAGGTATTCAATTTTGAAATTTAAAGTATTATTAATTATAACTATCGCAATAAGTTTTTTATGTTTAGAAAGGCTAAATTCTGATTCATACGAAAAAGCGTTTAAAACAAGCATATTTTTCAAATCTTCAAGAGCTTATCAAAATAATAACATACCATAGTATTTTATAAAGGTATTGTGATATCATAATATAAGCCACAATTATAAGTATCTAATTTATTAAAAGTTTTATTATATGCATCAATATTACCGTTTAAACCATACTTAACTACTAAATATAATGTATATAAACTTAAACCTATTCCATAAGAATTAAACTTTGTAGAAAAATAAGGATCAAATATATTTTCCAAATCTTTACTTTCTACACCACCACCATTATCAACAAAACTAATTGATATTGAATTTTCTTCTTGTGTAACATCTATAAAAATATACCTTTGTTCAACGATAATTGTTTCTTTTTCAAAATTATCAATTGAATTATTTATTAAAACTTCAAAAATATAAGACAACATATTCTTTGAAATAAGAACTTCTTGATTAACATTACAATCTAAACTTATTTCAATATCTTTATCTATTAACACTTTATCAAGCTTTTTAATATTTTCTTTTATAAAAAAACATAAATCTATCTTTTCACTTTTATTTTTTTCTAATTCGGAAAAGTAATTAAAAGAGTTTAAAGTTTTTGAAAGCTCTTGTGTTTGTAAAACTATATTATCAAGCTTTTCTATTTCAGCTAAAGTCTCATCACTAATAATTCTACTCTCTTTTTCATATCTTAAAGCACTTGCAATAATACTTATAATATTAAGAGGTTGTCTCCATTGATGTGCAAGGTTACTTATCATTTTATCCATTGCACTTAATCTTTTCTCAGTATTTTCTAATACTTCTAATCTTTTTTCCATTCTTTTTATTCTAATTTTACTTGCAAGATTTGATAAAGGAGATAATAATTCATTCTCATTAAGAATTGGTTTTTCAATAAAATAATCAACACCTAATTCAATTGCATCTTTCAAGTACTCTTTTTTAGGGTATGCAGATAGTAAAACAATAGAAGTTTCTCTACTTAAATTATTTATCTCTTTGCATAAATCTATTCCACTAATATTTGCTAATTTAATATCAAGAATCACAATATCAATCTCATTAATCATAATCAAATTAGTTAAATTCTCACCATTTGTCGAATGTATTACATTTTTAACTTCTTTTTTTAATATTTCTAAAATATATTTTGCAAAAACTTGGTCATCTTCAACGTATAATATATTGCATTGCTTTAAATACTTTTCTTTCATTTTTTCTTTCTCTTCTTTCTAGTTTTTGATGTTCTTTGTTTTACTTTATAAGATGTGTTTTTTAATCTATTTATTATTTTTGAAGAGATTTTATACATCTGTTTTATAACTTCTGCTTTTTTATTACCTCTATTTTCGACTCTAATTTTTTCAAATATATTAAATAACTCTAAATACTCAGATTTTTTTATATAAGGAAATAAACTAGTTCCTTTTTCTTCTTCAATTAGCCATTCTGTTAATAAAGATATAACTAATAATTCAGGTATCCATTTTGTACCATTTTCAAGTCTAATTGATAATTCATTTACAATTGCATCATAATAGACACAAAGAGGCTCTTCATGTTTTAGCATTTTTCTATATATTATTTTTTTTTCTGCCAAACTTGTTAATGTTTGTAGATATTTTGAGTCTACTATTGTGTCTTCTAAGTTTTCATATAATTCTTTCAAATGATTATTTACTTTTGAAACTTCTTCTTTTGTTCCTAATAAAGGTTCAATTTCTCTATCTTCTAAAATATACTTAAAATAATTACTTAAAGTTGTTCGGATAAAGACCAGTAATGCTTCAGTTTTCACTTCTCTTAAAAAAGTAGTTTTTATTCTATTTTTTGGTAATTTCATTTCTTCTCTTAAAATTATTTTTATATAATTAAGCAAGTCAAAGAGAATAATTTTAGAGGATTATTATATAACTTTATGTTAGCCTAACTCTTTAACTCATAATAAAATTTTAAATATAAAAACTTTATTGTAAGTTTCAACATAATTTTTTTTAATGCTTAATTATATTTTATATTATGAAAGGGTCAAATAGTAGTCAAATAAATAATTTTAAAATATTTATTAAGTAGTGAGCCAAAATTAGTATTTTAGGAGTTTATCTTGGCTCACAAAAAAATCATAAATTAAAATAATTTTTTTGTAAGTCTTAAAAGGTAGAAAATCTACTACCTTTTAACTTTATATTTATAATCAATAATTATATTATCTATTTCTTTTTATTAAACTTTAATGCTTTAACTTCATTTTTACCTTCAAACTCTTTTTCATCAGCTTTACTTACAACTAGTTTTGCTATTTCATCTGTAAGAACGGCAACATCATGTGTTTGTGATGCAACCATTGCATTTTGTTGTGTTTGTTGATCAAGTTGATTAACTGCATCATTTATTTGCTCAATACCTTGAAGTTGTTCTTTAGATGCATTCTCTATATCTTGTATTAAACTTGTTGAGTGTGAAATATTTTCATTCAATTGCTTATATCCATTTATCATATCTGTAGCTATCGTTTTACCTGAATTTGCTTTTTCAGTTGCATTTTCTACTAAGTCTTTAATCTGCTTAGCAGCTTGGGCACTTCTACTTGCAAGGTTTCGCACCTCCCCTGCTACTACTGCAAATCCTTTCCCTGCTTCTCCTGCTGTTGCTGCTTCTACTGCTGCATTTAAACTTAAGATATTTGTTTGAAATGCTATTTGATCTATTACTGTTATTGCTTCTGCTATTGCTTGTGTTTGTTCATTTATACTATCCATGGCACTTGTTGTATCATTTGCTAAAGCTTCACCTTTTGTAGCTGATTCAATAACTTTATTAGAAAAGTTTGACATTTTTGCAATATTTTCTGTGTTATGTCTAATATTACTTGTGATTTCTTCTAAAGCAGCAGCTGTTTGCTCTAAACTTGATGCAGCTTCATTAGAACTATCATTTAACTTATCTACATTATCAAGCAAAATATTTGAACTTTCATCTAAAGTAAGACCATTTGTCTTATTTTCTACTAACATTGAGGTAATTGATTCACCTAGTGTATTCACTCCATTTGCTAGTTTTAATAAATGCTCTTTCAAATTAGTTTGAGAAATTTTATTTAAATAATTATAATTACTATATTGTTCTAAAATACTCAAAACATTATCTATATTCTTTTCAAGATTATCTGCCATTTTATTTAAGACTATTTTTAGCTCCATTAGTGCTGGATTATTAACTGATAAATTTAATCTTTGACATAAATCTCCTTGCTCAAACTCTCCTAAAACCTCAATTGTTTCATCAATCAGTTTCCTATCTTCTTCAATACTAGATTGTGTTTTTTCAATATTTTCATTTATTACTTTTGCCATTATTCCAAATTCATCAATTGTATTAACTCTAATTTTTTCCACATGTTCAGACTCTCTATTTAAATAATTAAAAAAGTCTAATAATCCATTTTTAATCTTATTTAAAGATTTCAAAGATTTATTAAGTGTAATAAATATTGCAAAAGATATAAAAATCAATGTTAATATTGATAGAAAAATTGTCATATACATTATTTCGTTTGCTTTTTCTAATATTTCAGAAGAATCAACTCCTCCTACAATAAGCCAATTCCAGTCATCAAAAGTTTTATATACTACAAATTTTTTATATCCTTCCCATAAATAATTTAATGTTCCATCTTTAGTTTCTAACATCTTTTTTACAAAATAAAATCCATTTGAATCTTTAATTTCTAAAGCTGAATCCTCATTTAAATTTGGATGAAATAAAAATTTCCCATAATTAGAATCTTTTTTTGAATTTAAAATATAGTAATACCCTGTTTTACCAATTTTCTTACTTGAAATAGTAGTCAATAACTTTTCTAAATCATCTGTTATATCTGAACCAATAAAAGCAATTGCAATTACATTATTATTTATATCTTTTATAGGAATATATTTTGTCATATAGCTTTTCCCAAAAAGGACAGCTTTACCTAAATACTCTTTACCTTGTATGACTTTTTCATAACCAGGATGTTTTTTATTTAATTTTGTTCCTATTGCTCTATTTCCATCTTGTTTTTTTAAGCTTGTACTTATTCTAATAAAATCATCATCTTTACGAACAAAAATAGTAGCAACAGAGCCTTTTGTTATTTTCGAAAATTCATCAACTATTGAAAAATCAAGATTAATGATTTTTTCATCTATTGTCAAAATTGGAGTATTTAATTTTCCTATTTTAATTTTATCATTATTATTAATTTTAATATTGCCTAACATATTTATAAAAATATTTCCCATTCTATCTGCACCAGTTTTTGCAACATTATTAAATGTTTCTATATTTTCTACTAGTAAAGAAATCTCTTTTTTTATTGTTTGTTCATTACTATTTTTCATTGCATCAAAAGTATTATTAACAATTACATATGTTAATATACTCATAGAAATTATAATTGAGACAATAGATACAAAAACAATTTTTCGAATTACAGACTTTTTAAAATATTCCATTCATTTTCTCCTAATTTTTATCCAAGAATATTATCATAAGTAAAATAAAACCATTTAATATAAGTTATTATTATATGACTTATTATATATTTTATAAATAAAAGAGTGAGCCAAAAATTTTAAATAGTATTTTTGGGAAGTATCGCGATTTTTGACTCACAATAAAACCTTAAGAAAAAGGCTTTATTGTGAGTCTCCAAGATAGGTTTACCCTATCTTAGAAACTCTCCCAACTACTATCTTCTTCTTTTCTTTTTACTTCTTTTTTTCTATATTGCATACTTGTTTCTACTTTTTTATCTTTTCTTTCTATTCTTACTTCATTTTTCCCTATAAACTCTTTTGAGTTTGCATCACTTACTATCTCTTTTGCTATGCTATCTGTTTGTGTTGCTATCTCATGTGTCTGTGTTGCTATTGATGCATTTTGTTGTGTTTGTTGATCTAATTGTGTTACTGCATCATTGATTTGGGTAATCCCTGATTCTTGCTCTTTACTTGCTGCTGCTATCTCTTTTATCATCTTTATTGCTTCACTTATATTCTCTAGTAAGCCATCATACCCTTTTATCATTTGTGTACTTATATTCTTACCTTCATTTGCTTTACTTGTTGCATTCTCTACTATTCTTTTTATCTCATTTGCTGCTTCTGCACTTCTACTTGCAAGATTTCGCACTTCTGCTGCTACTACTGCAAACCCTTTCCCTGCTTCTCCTGCTGTTGCTGCTTCTACTGCTGCATTTAAACTTAAGATATTTGTTTGGAATGCTATTTGATCTATTACTGTTATTGCTTCTGCTATTGCTTCTGTTTGTTCATTTATCTCATTCATTGAAACTGTTGTTTTATTTGCTAAAGCTTGTCCTGTTTTTGCTGAGTTACTTAACTCTTGGGCTGATTCACTCATCTTTGCTACATTCTCTGAACTATTTACTATTGTACTTGTTATCTCTTCTAATGCTGCTGCTGTCTCTTCTAAACTTGATGCTGCTTCATTTGCACTTGTATTTAATACATTTACATTACCTATTAAATCTTTTGAACTTCCCTCTAATTGCATCCCTACTGTTAATGACTGTTTTAACAGTTTTGATATCTCTTCACCTAGACTATTTATTGATCTCTCTATCTCTCCATACTCATTCTCTACTTTCTCTCTAAAGTCATATTCTGAGTAACTTTTTAACACTTCTTTTATTACATTTAAGTCTTTCCCTACTCTTTTTTGTAATCCTTCTAACATCTTATTTATATTATCTCTTAACTCTTTTAGCTCTGGGTTACTTGGCATACTCTCTATTTTATTTGTTAATTTCCCTCTATTTACATCTTCTACTATCTCCAATGCCTCTTTTACCGCTTTTTTATCCTTTCTTAAATTAGAAGAGATTACTTCCATTTGTTCATCTATAAGTTTTCCCATAATTCCAAGTTCATCATTAGTTTTTATATTAAGTTTTTCTATATTTTCGTGTTCACCTTTTAAATATGAGAAAAATGAAACAAGTCCTTTTTCAAAAGTTTTCAAAGGGCTCATTATTTTTGTCAATGAAAAATATAAAATTGCAAGAACTAAAAATAATATGATAATATAAAAAACAACTTCTTTTTGTATATCTTTATTTATGTCTTCAAAAATCTCTTCTTTTGGAACTTTAATACAAAAATACCAACTAGTATTAGGTATTTTACTATATGCAAAAAGTAATTTTTCTCCATCATAATCAATCTCTTGAAATTTTGTGTCAACATTACTTTTTATATCTTTAAAATAATTACTTGTTTTAAAAAGCTTCTTTTTGTCTTCATGGATTAATATCTTTCCATCTTCATTTACAATATATGCATACCCAGTTTTTCCTATTTGTACATTTAAAACTAATTCTATAACTCTATCAAGTAAAATATCACTTCCTAAAACACCAATTCTTTTTCCATCTTTTTTAACAGGAGTATATAAAGATACAACAAGTTTTTGTAAAGATTTTGAAACATAAGGTAAAGTGACTCCAGAACCATTATTTTTAACTGCACTTTTATACCAACCTCTTTTTCTTGAATCATAATCATCTCTTTTGGGTGTCAAGTATTGTCCATTTGATTTTTGAGAATATCCATTTTTCTCAAAACCATAGAAAAGCAATGCAGAATCACTAGCTTCTAATCCTGTTTTTAATTTTTCAATTAAAGATGGCGATTCAACAATTTGTTCATCTTTTGCTAAACTTCTTGAAGTAGCTTCCATAATAGTTAATTTTGATTTAAAATAACTCCCTAAATACATAGAAATATTTTTCACTAAATTTAATTCTTTTTCTTTTACTAGTTCATATTTTGAACTATACGCATTTTGAGTATTTTTTATACCCAAAAAAAGAAATGAACATGTAATACTTAAAAATGCAAGAAATATTAACTTTGTTTTAATACTTTTATTTATTTTCATTTTTTTTCCTTTATTCTTATTTTTTTACTTCATTTTTCCCTATAAACTCTTTTGAGTTTGCATCACTTACTATCTCTTTTGCTATGCTATCTGTTTGTGTTGCTATCTTATGTGTTTGTGTTGCTATTGATGCATTCTTTTGTGTTTGTTGATCTAATTGTGTTACTGCATCATTGATTTGAGTAATCCCTGATTCTTGCTCTTTACTTGCTGCTGCTATTTCGCTTATCATTTGTGTTGAATTCTCAATATTCTCTAGTAAGACATCATAGCCTTTTATCATTTCACTACTGATACTTTGCCCTTCATTTGCTTTACTTGTTGCATTTTCCACTATCTCTTTTATTGTTTTAGCTGCTTCTGCACTTCTATTTGCAAGATTTCGCACTTCTCCTGCTACTACTGCAAAGCCTTTTCCTGCTTCTCCTGCTGTTGCTGCTTCTACTGCTGCATTAAGTGAAAGGATATTTGTTTGGAATGCTATTTGATCTATCACTGTTATTGCTTCATTTATTGAACTTACTTGTTCATTTATCTCTTCCATTGATTTTGTTGTTTTACGTGCTAAGTTTTGTCCTGTTTTTGCTGAGTTACTTAACTCTTGGGCTGATTCACTCATCTTTGCTACATTCTCTGAACTATTTACTATTGTACTTGTTATCTCTTCTAATGCTGCTGCTGTCTCTTCTAAACTTGATGCTGCTTCATTTGCACTTGTATTTAATACATTTACATTACCTATTAAATCTTTTGAACTTCCCTCTAATTGCATCCCTACTGTTAATGACTGTTTTAACAGTTTTGATATCTCTTCACCTAGACTATTTATTGATCTCTCTATCTCTCCATACTCATTCTCTACTTTCTCTCTAAAGTCATATTCTGAGTAACTTTTTAACACTTCTTTTATTACATTTAAGTCTTTCCCTACTCTTTTTTGTAATCCTTCTAACATCTTATTTATATTATCTCTTAACTCTTTTAGCTCTGGGTTACTTGGCATACTCTCTATTTTATTTGTTAATTTCCCTCTATTTACATCTTCTACTATCTCCAATGCCTCTTTTACCGCTCTTTTATCCTTTCTTAAGCCCTCTTCTATCTCTTTTACATTTTCATTTATCAGTCTTGACATCTCTCCAAATTCATCTTTTGATTCTATTCTTATCTCTTCTGCTTTTTCTTTCTCATAATTTAAAAAACTAAAAAACTCTTTTAAACCCTCAGAAAAAAGAATTAATTTACTTACAATATCTTTTCTTATTCTATTACTTATTAAAAATGACAATAATGTAATTAACAAAATTATAAAAATAGACATATAAATCATAATTTCAAAGTTTTTTTTTGATTTTTCATATTCACTTTTTGCTACATCTAGTTGAAGATTTATAAGATTTAATATATTCTCTGTTATAGGATTAATAGTAGGATACAAATCTCTAATTACTGTTTGACTTATTTCTTCTAAATTACCAATTCTACAATTTTCTAAAGATTTACTTAAAAGAGTATTTCCATTTTTCATATTAATTATGACAATATCTGCTAATTTTCTTTCTTCTTTTGTTAATTTAGTATTTATATAATTATTCCACTGAAGTGAAATAGTCTTTTGAGCTGTTGTTAGATTCTTAATACAATCTTCAAATGTAATATTTCCATTTTTAACTTGATGCATTGTATCAACTACATTAATGGCATATTGATCTGAAATTACTTTTAATTGTTTTAAAGCAATTACTCTGTCTTGATAAATTGTTTTAATACTCTCATTGATTTTTTTACTTTCATAATATGAAAAAAAACCTAATATTAAAAATCCTGTAATTGAAACCATTATTAGAATATATATCTTTTTAGATATTGATAAATTATTAATCACTCTTTAACCTTTAAAACTTAAATATTTTTATAAATATATTTTAAGCTTTAAGTGGGTCAAAATGGAGTCTGTTAAGTTCTCTTTAATTTAAGAAGTTTAATACATTAGTTTATTATTTTATATTAAATCGATAACCTAATGCATATGTATTTATTACTATATCCTTATAAGTTTTTTTTCTAAGCCTTTTTATAATCATCTTTACTTTATTTTCACTAAATCCAGACAAATCATCATAAATATAATAAAAAATATCTTCCAATGAAAAATAAAAATCTTTTTTACAAAACTCTTCAAATATCAAAATCTCATTTTTTGTAAGTTTTATCTCTTTATCTTCAAAAAAAAGTTTTTTTGAAGTTTTATTCCATATATAAGACTCTTTTAAAACTACTAAGTCTTTACGACATTCAAATTTAATTTTGTCTAATTCTCTTTTTAATGTTCTATAAGAGATTGGCTTAACTAAATATTTTGTAAGATTCAACTCTATTGCTTTAAATAAATACTCTTCTTTTTTATATGCTGATGTAATAATAATTGAGACATTTTTATCTATTTTTCTAATACTTTTTAAATAATCTAAGCTATTTCCATCTGTTACTTCAATATCACTGATAATTACATCTGGACTTACTTCTTTAAAAATTTTAAAACCTTCTTTTATACTCACACAGTCATATATTTTAGAAAAATACTCTTCAAAAAAGAATCTATATTGTTCAATTAACTTTGTATTATCTTCTATAAATAGTAATTTCATTACTGTTCCTTAACTTTAAACTCTAAACTTTTATTCTCTTTTTTACAACTAATAGTCAAATTATTACTTTTACAAATTGTTTTTGCTAAAAACAATCCATATCCATTACTTAAATCATTATTTTGTTTTGTTGTAAATTTTGGAGAAAATATAATATCAACTTCATCTAAATTAAATAAATTTGAATTGTCTACTATTTTAAATACAGATTTATTCTTCTCTTTTTTTATAGTAATAGTTATTTTTCTATTCTCTTTCTTTTGTTTTAATACATCTATTGAATTGTTTAATAAAATTACAAAAACATGAATTAGATTTTTTTCACTAATACAAAAATTGGCTATACTATTTGAAATCAATCTTATATCGATATTATATTTAACAATTTCAGATGAGTATAATTCTAATACTTTTTTGATCTTTTTTTCTATATTAACAATCTTTTTAGGTTCATCTATTAAACTAATAAAAGTATCAATTGTTTCATTTATATATAAAATTTGTTGATTTATTAAATCACTCTTTTCCATTAGCAAATCATCACTTAATTTATTTTCTTTAAAATGAGAAATTAAAGAAAAGGGTATTGCATTTATAAGATTTAAAGGCTGTTTTATTTGATGCTTAATTGAAGCTAGAGAATGATTTAAAGAAGATACTTTATAGTTTTCTAAAATGATTTTTTTTTGTCTTTTAGAAAATGATTTTATTCTTTGTTGTTTCAATTCATTTATTTTAATGTAATAACCAATAATAACAGACATAGTAATAACTTCAAAAATAATTGAAATCAATAATATAAAAACTAATATATTCATTTCAAAAAATGTATTTACTATATTAATCATAAAAGTTAGTGAGATTAAAATTTTGATTATCCAAAATGTTGAAAAAAACTTTATTAATTTATTTTTTTGCTTTATAAAACTTTGAATTGAAATGATAAGTGTTAGAAATAGTATAAAATACAAATTAAATATTATTATATAATTTATAATAAATTCATATACTTCAAACCATAAACTTAAAATAATACAAATACTAGTATTAATAACTAAAATTTTATATGTAAGAAAATTCAAAAGTTTAAAAATTGAGGTATTATGTTTTGAAGCTAATAAAACATTAGTAAATTTCACTAAATAAATATGATAAAGTAATACTGATAAATGAAAAAACAAATCATTTAAAAAATAGAAATTTTGATTTAAAAATATACTTGAATATCCACTAAAAGCTAACCACATGACTATATTACTAAAAATATAAATAATATGAAACCTGAAAAGCTTTTTTCTTGTTACTAGATATATAATAAAGTTATAAATTAAAATAACACTTAATGTAGTAAAAAAGACAATTGTAAATGTATTTTTATATGTATATATTGTGTTAAAATCTTTCTTTTTAAAAAGATTAAAAGAGAGTAAAACTCTGTGTGATGATTTTATTTTCATATAAATTTTAATATCTTCATCAACTAGTTTTTTAAAAGGGAATAAAAAAGTATTATTTGAATCATTTTTTATTCTTCTATTTCCAAAAAAAGAAGATTTAACTATTTTTTCATTTTTTACTAAGTAAAAGTTTAAGTAATCTGCAATATAAAAACCATAATCAAAGACAAAATCTCCTGCAATTTTTTTATCTACAGTTATCTTAATCCATACAGTATCACTAGTATGTCCAAAATTAAGATATTTACTTTTACTTTTTTTAAAATTTTTGTTTTTTATTTGTTCAATATTGTAATTAAGATTTTTAGAATCAATATAATACTCTACATCTTTTATATAATTGTTTGCAAACAAATTAATACAAAATAATATTATAATGAGATAAATTCTAAACAAATATCAACCTTTAATTCAAATTGTAATTATACTTTATACCAGTGTCATAAGAGAGTCTTGTTGGTATAAATATTATACATTTAATTTATATATATAAGCATTGGAGTAAAAACTATTAAAATAATTCCAAAACTCAAATAATTTCCTTTAAATATATTAAAATCATTTAGTATACTTTTCCAAGATAATCTAAAAATAACTTTTCCTATAAATATATCAAATATTATCATCATAATAGCCCAAGATAAACCAACAATAAAACTTTCAAATAAAGTTTCTGGATTTATAAAAGATAAAAATAGTTTAGTTATTATTACAATCCATAAATAACCCAATAAAAATGATATTATTTTTGTATATTTCCTGAAATATTTTTGTAAAATCTTTATTCTTATGATTCCATTTATTGTTTCAACTATTGCAATAAGTATAAATCCTAATAAGATCTTAACTATCATAAAAATACTCCTTATTTGAAAATCTTAATAGAAAATATCCTATTAAATATAAACTTGAAAATAAGAATAGAAATAGGATATTAGTATATATTTGCATTTGTGCTAATGTTAAATTAGTTAAAGTATTTGATATTATCATAGGTATTATCGTTAAAATCAAAATATCTTTTCTTTCTTTTGGTCTAAAAGAAAACCATACAAATATACTTATCCATGCTATTTCTAAAGAAATAGCAGAGATTAATATTTCAAAATTTTTATCATTAGTTGTATAAAAAAACTTATCAATAAAAGAATATGCATAAAAAGAATTGATACTAATTGTTAAAAATACTAAAAAGTTAATGTAGTAGGATATTTTTTTCTCAGATATTTTCATTTACTTCTCCCAAAAAAAAGTTTTTCATTTCTATATACAATATAACAAACAATACAAAACAATATAAAAGTTTGAATAATTTTTGTAGTTTGAGTAATATCAAAAAGTTCTTGTGAAATATTAATTATAAAATGAAATAAAATTGCTATTAAAATATTTTTATTACTTTGTATCCATATCCAACTTACAATAATTCCTAAGGGAACTATACTTATAAAAAAATTTAATCCATAATATATATTTTGATTAAATATGATATTTTGATAAGAACCATCAACAAAAATTAAAGGAAAATGCCAAAAAGACCATAATAAACTAAAAATTATACTTGAATAAAAAAAATTATATTTTTTTAGTAAACTTTCAAAACCATAGCCTCTCCATCCAAGCTCTTCAAATATAGCAGCAAAAAGTAATAATAATAAAACAGGTAGAACTCCTACAGAAAAAGAAAAATCTTTTGAGATATTAAATTGACTTAAAGATTCTCCAAAAATTATAGAAATTAAAATTGATATAAATATAGTAAAAGGAATTATAAATACCATAATAAAAATAATCTTAATATCAAGACCTTGAAAATTAAAAAATTTTCTTTTATATTGATTTTTTAAATTATCACTACTGTTGAAAATAAGAAATAAAGAGACTAAAAATGGTGTTACAAGACCTAAAAGCAAAAATAAATAGTAATTACTATTTTTTTCAAGACTATAATAAGCACCAATCATCCAAAAGATAAAAGTAAAAAGAAATGTGTATAAATAAAATTTCTTTGCACTATACTCACCATACATAAGTAACACCTACTAAAAAACTATTTTGTGATTTTTCTTTTATTATCGGACTATTAAATATCTCTTTATCTAAAAAGTTTACTTTTACACTTGATAGCAAAGACCAATTTTTAAATAAATTATATTTATAATTTACACCAATAATTTTATTAATAGTATTGTTTAATTTGTATTGATTTACTCTTATATCTGCTTCTTTTTTATTTACTCCAAAATAATAATTAGCTTTCTTTTCATCATAATAATCAAAAGATAAATAACACACAAGAACTGTATCAATATTTTTTATTACATCATAATCAAATTTTATATTATAATTAAAACTATTATGAGTACTATTTATATCTTTACTTACTAAAAAACTAAACTTCATATCTTCTTTAAACTTATAAGATATTTTTATACTTCCATTAATACTACTTTTTTTATCTTCAAGTGATGATAGATATTTACTATCACTACTTTTGTATCCTAAAAAATCTGAACTAAGTTCAAAAGCACTCTTTACTTTATCATTATCAAAATATGTATATCCCAATCTTAGCCCATCAATATATAGATTATTATATTTTCCATAGATTAAAGGAAGAAACTTAAAGCTATTATCTGTCCCTTTATATAAACTATCTTCATAAAACCCAACTAACGATGTATTAAATACTATTTCATCTTTTGCAAATGAAATGTTTGCAATAATAATAAAAATATACAAATATCTTTTTAACATAGTAATTCCTCAAATTTTTCATTATTTTATGAAAATATAAGAAATTAATATTGTAAAAATACGCATTACCAATAAAATAGAACTTTATCTTTATATATTGTTTTAACATATGAAGAAGGAGTCATTCCTGTAAATTTTTTAAACTCTTTTATAAAATGAGCTTGGTCATAATAATTACATTCATGAGCAAGTAAACTAAAGTTTAAACTAAAATTTGAGGCTATATGATTTTCTATCTTCTCAATTGTTTTCAAAAATCTAATATTATTTTGAAGTTCTTTAAATGTTAATCCAAAGATTTTACTATACTCTTTTTGAACCCATCTTGTACTAAATCCTATTTGCTTTGAAAACTCATTTAGCGATGGATTATGATTTAAAAAATCATTCACATATAAATTATTATTTTTAATGACTTTAGTACTTAAAAGTTTTAAAAAATACTTTTCAAATATTAAAATCATCTCCTCTCCACTAATACTTTGTTCTATTTGTTCTATCATGTCAATACAATCTTGTTTATTTAACCATATATCTTCTACTCGAAGATTCTGCATAACTAACTCTTTTGGAGAAATATTGAAAACTTCCATTAAAGTGTGAGGATGTAAATCAACTTTAAAATTTTTTACAGAAACATTTTTAAAACTTTTTTCTATTTCAAAAATATCAAACCACTCTCCAACTCCTGCATTAACATATGTTCTTTTTTCAATCTTTTCTATTTTCTCTTTTTTTTCTATATAACTAATATTTCCACAAAATTCAAAATATAATTGTGTATAAAAAGTAGGAAATGCTCTTGCTATAAATTTATTAGATGTTTTTTCGATTTTCCCTAATGAAAAAGTATATGAGTTGATATATTTTTTCAAAAAAATATTATTAGGTGTTCTTTGACCATAAGAAATCAAATTTTATCCTTTCATATTTTTTTGTATCTTATTTTCATATATTACACTAATAAATAGTTCTATTTAGATAAGTAGATATTAGAATAGAAGATTTTTATCTTCTATCTAACATTTGTATTATTTCGCTAAAAAGAGTGAGTTTTGTTTTGTACTCTTTATCTTCTTTTTCTAACTCTTTAAGCTCCAAAGGTTCGATATTAGAATTAAAGATTTTAGATAACTGCTCTATTTCTCTATTTCTTTGTGACAACTCTTTTACATAATAAGTTGATAGGTATGATTTTTCTACTTCTTTTAATAAAGTATCTATTTTAAAAGGTTTTAAAATATAATGATTTACTCCATAATTAATAGAATCAAGTAAGTATTGTTTATCTGAATAAGCTGTTGTGATAAGACAAGCAACTCTTGGATTAATATTTTTGATTAGTTTAATCATCTCTATTCCATCAATATTGGGCATATTAATATCAGTGATTACTATATCAATTTTATCTTTATATTTTTTAAACTTTTCAAAACCATCTTTTCCATCTACTGCAACATATGTTTTTTTAAAAAGAGGTTCAAAGCAACTTAGAAGGTTTTTTCTTATAACAGAATCATCTTCAACATATAACACAGTCAACTCTTCGATGAAGTTAATATTAAAACTACTATTTTCTAGCTTTTTCATAATAATCTCCTATAAGAAAATTATACTTATAAATAGTATTATAAAAGTGTTAATTATTCAAAATATCTAATATTTATTTTATATCCAAATCCATAAACATTTTCAATATCTAATTCTGGAACTTTTTTTCTTAATCTTGAAACAATATTTTTTAGATTTGTTATATCTGCACTTGACTCGTAATCACCTTCCCATAATATTGCTATTATTTCTTGCACAGGATGGGTTTTTTCAATTGTTTTTAAAAGTAACTCAATTAATAAAAACTCTTTTTTTGTTAGTTTTATTGCTTGATTATTTCTTAATAGTTGTTTTGTTTGTTTATCCCAAATCAAAATATTATTTAACACTATTTTTTCTGCTTTAAAATTATTTCGTAACTCATTTTGGTCATGAATATCTTTTGTAATATTAAATATAACATTAATAAACTCATCATAATCTAAAGGCTTTACTAAAAAATAAGAGATTCCTATATTTACAAACTCCAAAAGGTATTTTGTTTCACTATGTGCTGATAAAACTATGATTTTTTGATCAGGATTCTCTTCATATATAAGTTTTGTAAGCTCTAAACCATCGATTTTGGGCATTTTTATATCACTTAATACAATATCATAATGTTTTTGATTGATATTAAGATACTCTTTGTATTTACTTAAGCCCTCTTCTCCATCACTTGCTACATCTACACAAGTAAAAATCTCTTTTAAAAGCTCTGTTGTTTCTTTTTTTATAGACTCATCATCTTCTACAAAAAGTATAGATATATTTTGGCAATACTCTTCAAGTAACACATAGTCAATCATAAGTCCTCCCATATCAATAGTAAATAAGAATAAAAATTATACAATACTAAAACTGCTTATAAGTTTAATTTATTTTGGAATTTACATGAAAAAACATTTAGATAATGACTCAGAGAATATAAATACAATTTTAAACTCAACTATTGAAGGAATTTTAATAATCAAACAAGGATTTATAGTAAATGCAAATGATGCTTTAGTTCAAATTTTAGAGTATAAAACAAAAGATGAGTTAATAGGCAATTTAGCAACAGGTGTACTAATTCCATCAACAACACAAAAATTTCTAGAATTTAATAAACATCTATTTCAAGAGGTCACATTAGTTTCAAATAATGGAGATTTAATCCCTGCTATAATTAAAATAAGTGATATAAAATTAAGTGGTGAAAAATATAAAATTGTTTCTTTAATTGATTTAAGAGAGATAAAAAAGAATGAAAATCTACTTTTTAGACAGTCAAAGCTTGCAAGCTTAGGTGAAATGATATCTATGATTGCCCACCAATGGAGACAACCCTTAGCTTCTGTTGGTTCAATTATGGCTAAACTTAGGTTTAAAACAAAAAAAAATAGTCTAATAAAAAATGAAGATTTGCTAAAAGATATTTTAAGTGTACAAGGCTATTTAAAATATATGTCAAAAACAATTGATGATTTTGCAAATTTTTTTAAAGATGATAAACAAAAAGAGTATATAGATATTATTGAAACAACAATGCATGCAAAAGAGCTTATTCAACCTAGCTTAGAAATTGCAAATATAAATTTAGAAATAAATAAAATAGATATTGAAAAAATATATACTTATAAAAATGAGTATATTCAAATTATTTTAAACCTAATAAATAACAGTATTGATGCAATAACTGAAAGAGAGATAAAAAAAGGAAAGATAGATATAAACTTTGTTAAAAGTGAGAATTATTTGAGAATTAAAGTAAGTGACAATGCAAAAGGTATACCACAAGATATTATAAATAGAGTTTTTGATCCTTATTTTTCTACAAAACATGAGAAAAATGGAACAGGATTAGGTCTTTATATGTGTAAGGTTATTCTTGAAAAACATTTTAGTGGAACAATTGATGTTAAAAATACATCACAAGGCACTTGCTTTAGTATCGATATTAAGATTTGAATTTAACTACTTGATTTTTACCTTTTTCTTTTGCAAGATAAAGTGCTTTATCAGCACAAGAAATTATTTTTTCTGAATCTAATATTTTATCACTTGTTTGACTAAGTCCTATACTAACAGTTATAGAAAAATCATCAAACTTTAGATTTTCTATCTCTTTTCTAACTCTATTTGCTATTTTATAACCTTGCTCTAACTTTGTATTAGGCATAACTATACTTAACTCTTCTCCTCCATATCTAGCAGCAAAATCCATTTGCCTTATTGAATCATTTAAAATCTTTCCAATTTTTGATAATACTTCATCACCTTTTTGATGTCCAAAATTATCATTTACCTTTTTAAAGTCATCAATATCAATTAATGCTAAAGTTATAATAGTATTTTTTCTTTTTGCTAAATCTATCTCTTTTTTAAGAAAAACATCAAAAATATCTCTTAAATAAAGATTTGTTAAACCATCTTTTGTAGAAGAGTCAGTTAAAAAGTCGCTTTTTTTCTCTTCCATTATTGTTGGTTTATAAATTATATTTTTTATATTACTTAAATAATCTAAAGTAGCCAAACAAACTCCGCTATCCCTTTTTAACTTTTTTTGTAAAAAAGATTTATGCCTAAGTATATCTTTACAAAGTTGCTTCGCTTCTTTTTTATTAAAAGATTTATGTGTTAAAGTTAATAAGATAAGTGAATATAGCTCATCATTGTATATCTCATGATAGTATTTAAATTTTTGTCTACTACTTACTAATCTCTCAATATCGCAGATATACAATTGTGAATTTTCTATGTCAATAGTATCTGATACTTGAGTTTGTTCTTCATTCATTTAAATTTTTGCCTTTAAATATTTGTTCTTTTTATATCATAAATATCTAAACGTCTATCTTTTAAATTATTTACACTACCAAAGCTATGCAACTCTTTTAATAAGTCTAAATCAACATCAGCCACTAAAATCATTTCAGTATTAGGAGTTGATTCAGCTTTTACACCATTAATAGAAAATGCAAAATCACATGGAGTAAAAACAGCTGACTGAGCATATTGAATATCCATATTGTGAACTTTTGGCAAGTTTCCAACACATCCAGCTATTGCTACATAACACTCATTTTCAATAGCTCTTGCTTGAGAGCATAGTCTAACTCTTGAATAACCATTTTGAGTATCAGTTAAAAATGGCACAAAAAGAATTTGCATTCCCTCATTTGCTAAAATTCTACTTAATTCAGGAAACTCTGAATCATAGCAAATTAAAACACCTATTTTCCCACAATCTGTATTAAATGTTCTAATTTCATTAGAACCATTTAATCCCCAAATTTTCTTTTCATCAGGAGTAACATGATTTTTTGCATACTTTTCAATAGTACCATCGCGCTTACATAAAAAACCTACATTATATAAATGCCCATCTACCAGTTTAGGCATACTTCCAGTTATAATATTGATATTATAACTTATTGCAAGTTTTGAAAACTCTTCTTTAAAAGTATGTGTATATTTAGCCAATTCTCTTATTGCATCAGCTTCATTTAAATGATTATACTTAGCCATTAATGGAGCATTGAAAAACTCAGGGAAAAGAGCAAAATCACTTCTATAGTTTGAAACAGCTTTAATAAAATATTCTGCTTGTTCTAAAACTTCTTCTATATTTTTATAAGGTCTAACTTGCCATTGCACTAAACCAAGTCTTACAATTGATTTTTGAGTTAAAGGTTTCTTTTTTAATTTTGTATAATAAATATTATTCCAAGCTAATAATGCTGCATATTCTTGACTTTCAACATCACCTTCAAGATAGTTTTTTAAAACTCTTTTTACATAAAAATCATTTGATAGTTGAAAATTAAGAACAGGATCATTTATTTTCTTATATTTAACTTTTTGAATATACTCTTTAGGAGTTAATTTTTCTGCATATTTACCATAATTTGGTAATCTTCCTCCAAATATTATACCTTTTAAATTCAACTCTTCACATAACTCTTTTCTATAATCATACAATCTTCTACCAAGTCTTAAGCCTCTATATTTTTTACTAATAAAAATATCTACACCATAAAGCATATCGCCTAAAGGATCATGTGTATTAAATGTATAATTAGCTGTAATCTCTTTATAATTATGATTATCATCAAAAAGTGAATAATCAACTATAATACTAAGTGCAAATCCAGCTAGCTCTCCATCTATTTTTATTCCTACTTGACCTTTTGGAAACTTATCAAGTAAAGCACTTAACTCTTCATACTCCCAAGTAGAATCTTTAAGATGTTTATACTCATCTTTCATTAATTCACAAATGGCTAAATGATCCTCTTTTTGTAAAAAAGTAAGCTCAATTTTATCTATATTTTGTTTCACAAAAACCCCTTTAAATTATATGTATAATTATATAATATTTTAAGCTAAACTATTATAGAAATCTTTAAGTTTATTATATAATTCATCAAAACTTACATTTTCCATAGAATCAAGAATATCAACCATAATTACATTATCTTCTTTACCATTCCATGTTTTTTTATAAGTTCCTTCTTTATAGCCATTATCTTGTCTAAATTTATTTAAACAATTTTTACCAATATATAGTTTTTGTAACCATGTAAAAGATAATCCAGAAATTTTACAACATCTAAAAAACTGATCAATAAATCTTTCAATTCCACTAAATGATGGCATATTATTTGTTTGAATTGCTAAAGCAATATAACCTAACTTCTCAGCTTCTTTTACCATGGCTTTTACATCAATTTGTTCATTTGCTTCATAAATACAATGAGTATTAACTAAAGATACAGCTTTTGGAACATTTGTTTCTTGTAAAATATAAGACATTAAAAAATGCCAAATATCAACTAATTCAACATGAATATTATTCATATCAGGCTGTGAATTAATATTTTTCCAATGTTTCCATGGAGTTGAATCAATTAACTCTGCAACTTCCATATGAATACATCTTAGCCAGTTGATATCTTTATCAAACTTATTTACACCAAGTTCCCAATTTTTACCATTTGTTGAGTCATTTAACTCTTTTTGTAGTAAAAACATCTCTTCAAGCTTATGAGGAAAAGAAGAAGCTTCTTCTAAAAGTGTTGCCAAAGGTAAACACTCTTCAACTAAATTATCCAAAGTACTATTATTTGGTAAAGATTTTTCACCCTTTAAAAGATGAATAATAAGTGAAATTGTATATGGTACTTCATCTTTTTCTTCCCATTTTAAAATATCTTTTGGTGTAACACCTATATATTTTGCAAAATCTTCTATTGTTAAAAATCCCAATGATTTTGTAACTATTTTTAAATCTTCATATAACAAATCTATTCTCCTAATTTATTGGTAATTCTATTTTAAATACTGCACCTTTATTTGAGTTTGATACACTTAATCGACCATTACTATGTTGTTCAATTATTGTTCTACTCATATAAAGACCCAATCCTGTTCCATTTTTATTCTTTTTTGTTGAGAAGTATGGTTCAAAAACTCTATTTATAATATTTTGAGGAATTCCTCCAGCATTATCTTCTACTTCAATAATTGCAAAATTATCATTTTTATAATACTTGATATTTAATTCTCTTTGTGTACCATCATTTTTTTCAACCATAACATCTCTTGCATTTTTAATTATATTTATTAATACTTGTACCACTTCATTTATGTGTACTTTAACAATACAATCATCAATTGCATTTTTATTTAATTTTATAGTATCAACTTTTAGCATGTAAGCTAAAAAATCAATTGCTTTTTCTATTAATCTACTTAATTTTATCTCTTCTTTTTCTTTATCTGGTTTGAAAAAATCTCTAAAATCATCAATTGTTTTTGACATATAATCAAGCTGATTTCCTATATCTTCCACGACTTGATTAAGTATTTCATCACTTACTTCGCCCTCAATCATTTTCATTAAAGGAAGTTTTTGAATTAATATAGATACAGCTTGAAGTGGTTGTCTCCATTGATGAGCAATCATTGAAATCATCTCACCCATTGCTGCTGATTTTGATTGTTCTACTAAAATATTTTGTTGTTCTTCTACTTCTTTTTTTGAAGTTATATCTTGTCTTATTGCATAAAAACCAGTAATCTGTCCTTTTTGATTAAAACTTGGTTCAATAGTTGCATAGACCCAATATGCTTGTCCATTCTTTTTTTGATTTTTAATTTCACCTTGCCAAACTTTTTTATCAAGAATAGTTTCCCAAAGGTTTTTAAAAACATATTGACTTGTATCTGGATGTCTTACAATGTTATGAGATTTTCCAATAAGTTCATCTCTACTAAAACCAGAAATATCACAAAAAGCGTCAGATACTTCTTTAATAATTCCTTTTTTATCAGTTTTAGACATAATTACATACTTATTAACTATTCCTACTGTTTTCCTTAATTTATTCTCAACATCTTTAACTGTTTTTGAATATTTATTAAGAACTCCTGCAAAGTTTCTTTCAAATATATAATCAATTTCAGATATAACATCAAAAGAGTTAATTTTTAAATCATAAATATTTTTAATTAGTGCACTTTTAAAACCAGAACATATTACAAAAAGCTCATCACTACTTACATTTTTTGATTTTAAATAATCTAATAAATCATTTATTACAGGGCAATCACCAATCTCTTTTTTTTCATTAATAACATCAATATAATAATCAATTACAAAACTTGCATAATTTTTTACAAATGTAATTTTATCAAGTTCATAAGAGTCTAAAATTTCAATTACACTTTTATTTGATAACCAATATTTTATAATAGTTTTTTTGTTTTGCTTGAGTTGATCAACATAATTATTTAATGCCATTATTACCCTAATTTAAATGATTAAGAGATATTTTACTATTAGTTATCTTTGTTTTGGATTATAAAATGAACAGGGTTTTCCACTACTATTTTTTACAACAACAGAGGGAATCATTTGTGACTTAAAACCATAAGCTTTACATCCATGAGGACGCCCATTTTCCCATGTAACATAATAATATAGACACTTTTGACATACAATTCTTTCTTCCATAAAATAATATTACCAAAATTATTTAAATATTCATATATAATTAAGAATAATTTGATTAAAATCACATGATAAAGACAATAAAGGTTAAAAATAATGTTTAAAAATATACACACAAGGTATAAAATACTTGTAAATATGCTTGTTACTCAAGTTGCATTTGCTATTATTAGTATTACAGCAATAGTGTCAGCTTCTGATATAGTTGCAATTTTAGCAATAAATATTCTTTTTGGTATTATAGTAGCTTATACAAATTTTGCTGCTATGAAAAGAATTGTTGGAGGAATTGACAGGTTAAGAGAATATCTTGATGATTTTATGCAATATGCCTTTATGAAATCAAACAAAATAAGAAGAGCAGAATATATAAAAAAAGATGAGATTGGTGAAATCTTAAAGAGTTTCAATGTATATTTTGATTCATTTGACAAAATAAGAAAAGATGATATGAGAGTATTAGGAGAGATTGTTCTTGTTATGAATAAAGTAGAACAAGGTATTTTCCAATGTAGAGTTAACTCAAATACAGAAAATCCTATGATTATGACTCTAAAAAAAACAATAAATAAAATGCTTGATACACAAGAAGATAATATGAAAGAGTTGGAAAATACACTAGAATCATACTCAAATGATGACTATACAAAACAAATATTAATATCACCAAAATTAAAAGCAAGAATGTTGTCAGTAATGAAAGGAGTAAATGCCTTAGGAGAAGCACTAGCAACAACAGCAAAAACAAATCTATCAAATGGAACAACTCTAGATAAAAACTCAGATACAATGAAAAGCTCAATGAATAACCTAGCAGCAAAAGCCAATGAACAAGCAGCAAGCTTAGAGCAAACAGCAGCAGCAGTAGAAGAGATAACATCAATAACAAGAAATAATGCAGATAATGCAAATAAAATGGCAAAACTAAGCTCAACAGTAAGAAATTCAGTAACAAATGGAAGAGATTTAGCAAGTAAAACAGCAGGATCAATGGATGAGATAAATACACAAGTAAGCTCAATAAATGAAGCAATAAGTGTAATAGATCAAATAGCATTCCAAACAAATATACTAAGTTTAAACGCAGCAGTAGAAGCAGCAACAGCAGGAGAAGCAGGGAAAGGCTTTGCAGTAGTAGCAGGGGAAGTGCGAAACTTAGCAAATAGAAGTGCCCAAGCAGCAAAAGAGATAAAAGATTTAGTAGAGAATGCTACAAATAAAGCAAGTGAGGGGAAAGTAATATCAGATGATATGATAAAAGGTTATGAAGAGTTAAATACACATATCAATGAAACAATACATATAATAGAGAATGTAAGTGCAGCCTCAAAAGAGCAAATGACAGGAATCGAACAGATAAATGATACAATAACAATGCTAGATAGAGTAACACAAGAGAATGCAAGTGAAGCAACACAAATATCAAATATAGCATCAGATGTATCAAAAATGGCAAAAGAGTTAGTAAATGATGCCAAAAATAAACAGTTTTAACGGGGGAGTTAAATATGGCAGCAGGACAAGAAACAGTACTAGATGAATATGCATTTTTAGTAAGTGAAACAAATGAAAAAGGTATAATATCATTTGCAAATGATGATTTTTGTAAAATAGCAGAGTATAGCCTAGAAGAGTTAATGGGACAACCACATAATATGGTAAGACATAAAGATATGCCAAAAAAGGCATTTAAAAGCTTGTGGGATACAATACAAAAAGGTGATATTTGGACAGGCTATGTAAAAAATGCCACAAAAACAGGAGGGTATTATTGGGTATTTGCCACAATATATCCATTTGAGAGTTGCGATGGTTCAAAGGGGTATTTATCTTGTAGAAGAAGAGCTTCTGAAGCTGAGATCAAATCTGCTAATGAACTTTATGCAAAATGGAAAAATGAAGAGTAAGGTTAAATAACAACCTTACTTTCAATTGCTTTTGAAAGAGAAATTAAATCTACATTTTCTAAACTAACACCTGTTGGTACACCTTGTGCAATCTTCATAAAATTAATCTCAAAATCTTTTAATTTATCTTCAATAAATAGTATAAATGCATCATTTGCAAGGGATGGAGTAATAGCAAAAAGTATATCACTTATTCTATTTTCTCTTACTAAATCTATTAATTTATCAATACTTTGTTCATCTAAATCTTCAATTACAAAATATAATCCATCAAATTTTTTAGACTCTTCGATTATAAAAATATCTTTTGCACTTTGAACAATACAAAGAATTTTCTCATTTCTACTATCATCTAAACAAAATTCACAAATTTCATGTTCACTCATAGAGCCACATCTTGTACATTTAGTTATATTTTTTATTGCATTTTCAATACTGTGAGCTAATTTTATACCACAATAGTTATCATTCATTACTATATGATAAGCTAATCTTAAAGCTGATTTTTTTCCAATAGTTGGAAGAGACTCAAAAGCCTCAACTAATTCATAAAATTTTTCTAATCCTTTTTTCATAAGGCGGATTATATCAAAGATTTATCATAATTTAGTTAAAATCGCGTAAAATTAAGTTAGGAGTACTAATATTGACTGAATTAGATTATTATGAAGTATTAGAAATTAGCAAAGATGCTGATAAAAGTACAATAAAAAAAGCCTACAGAAAAATGGCGATGAAGTATCACCCTGACAAAAACCCTGATGACTCAGAAGCAGAAGATAGATTTAAAGCTGCTAATGAAGCTTATCAAGTTTTAAGTGATGATGAAAAAAGAGCTATTTATGATAGATATGGTAAAGCGGGCCTTGAAGGACATGGCCAAGGTGGAGGATTCTCAAGTGCAGGGTTTGATGACTTAAGTTCAATTTTTGAAGAGATGTTTGGTTCTGCATTTGGTGGAGCTGATTTTGGTGGTGGAAGAAGACGAAGAAAATCATACAACTACAATTTGGATATTGGTATTGAAGTTGAAGTTGAATTCAATGAAGCTATCTTTGGTGTAACAAAAGATGTAACTTATAAATACAAAGATGCTTGTGATACTTGTAAAGGAACAGGGGCTAAAGATGGAAAACTATCTACTTGTTCTACTTGTCAAGGACAAGGTCAAGTACACATAAGACAAGGATTTATGACTTTTGCGCAAACTTGTCCACATTGTCAAGGAACAGGAGAATCAAAAGCTCAAAATTGTAAAAAATGTAGTGGTACAGGATACCATGAGAAAGAGGATAGCTTTGAAGTAAGTATTCCTGAGGGTATTAATGATGGAAATAGAATTAGAGTTTCAAACAGAGGTAATATTGCACCTGATGGAACAAGAGGTGATTTATATATCCAAATTTCAGTAAAAGAAGATTCACATTTTATTAGAAATGGAGATGATATCTATATTGAAGTTCCACTATTTTTTACTCAAGTTGCCCTTGGTGGGAATATTAAAATACCTAGTTTAAGAGGTGAACTTGACTTAGAGATTCCTGCTGGAACTAAAGATAAAGAACAGTTCAAATTTAGAGGTGAAGGTGTTAAATCTGTACAAGGGCATGGAAAAGGAGATTTAATTGTTCAAATTAGAATAACTTATCCAAAATCACTAAATAAAGAACAAAAAGAACTATTAACTAAACTTCAAGAGAGTTTTGGAATAGAGAGTAAACCACATGAATCAAGCTTTGAAAGTATGTTTGATAAAGTTAAAAAATGGTTTTAAATAAAGTTAGGGAGTAAATCCCTTACTTTATTATTTTAAACTTATTATTAACTCTTTTAACTTTTTTGCTGATTCATTTATACTATTATCATTATAAAACTCAATTAAATTTTTAGCTTCTATTTTAGTATAAGTTCTATTTAATCTATTTTCTATCTGTGTTAATGTTTCTCTATTTCTTTTAATTAATCTTTTCTTTAAAGTATCTTTATCTAAAACTATATTTATAGTGTAAACATTTTCAAACTCTTTTTCAAACTCTTGAATTACTGCTCTTGAAATAGAAATAATATTTATAGTATCATCTTTAATAGAGTTTTTAGAAATTCCATAGAAATTTCCATGGGCACTCCAAGATGATATAAAAAAAGAGTTTTGCTTTAATATAAAAAAAGCTTCTTTTGAAAGATAATAGTTCGTTTCATTAATATCTGGTACTCTTGTTATATACCTTTTTATAAAGTTTGCATCTAATATTTTTTTTAATTCATTTAATAAACTATCTTTACCAACTCCACTAGCGCCAACTAATAAAACTATTTTTTTATTCATTTGTTATCTTCTTTTTAATATAAAACTATTCTATTTAGTTTTAATTTAAAAAACCATAATATTTATAAAAATAATTCTATAACTAGCTTATAACAAATTTTTAAATATAATACTTTTAAAAATGCTATTTATTCAAAAGGAAAACATATATGCAAAAACCGTATTTAAAGTCATATCCAGATGAAAATGGATATTTTGGAAAATTTGGAGGTTCATTTATACCACCACAACTTGAAAAACCTTTTTTAGAGATTATAAAAGCTTATGAAGAGATAAAAAATTCAGCTAGATTTATTGAAGATTTAAAATATGTAAGAAAACACTATCAAGGAAGACCTACTCCAATAAGCTTTGCAAAAAATTTAACTGATTATTGTAATGGAGCAAAAATATATTTAAAAAGAGAGGATTTAAATCATACAGGAGCTCATAAATTAAACCACTGCATGGCAGAAGTAATTTTAGCAAAGCATTTAGGTAAAAAGAAGGTTATTGCTGAAACAGGAGCAGGACAACATGGTGTTGCATTAGCAACTGCTGCTGCTTATTTTGGCTTAGAGTGTGAAATACATATGGGTGAAGTTGATATAGAAAAAGAGTATCCAAATGTCGTTAGAATGAAAATTTTAGGTGCAAAAATAGTCCCTGCTACACATGGTTTAAAAACTTTAAAAGAGGCAGTTGATTCGGCTTTTGAAGCATATTTAAAGGATACAGATAATTCAATTTATTGTATTGGCTCTGTTGTAGGACCACACCCTTTTCCTATGATGGTAAGAGATTTTCAAAGTATTATTGGTCTTGAAGCAAAAGAGCAGTTTTTAGAACATGAAAACAATCTACCTAATAATGTTATAGCATGTATTGGTGGAGGAAGTAATGCAATGGGTATTTTCTCAGGGTTTATTGATGAAAACAGTGTTGATTTATATGGAGTAGAACCTATGGGAAAAGGCAATGTAATTGGTGAACACTCTGCTTCATTAACTTATGGAGAAGAAGGCATAATGCATGGGTTTAACTCAATTATGTTAAAAGATAAAATGGGTGAACCAGCACCAGTTTATTCAATAGGAAGTGGTATTGATTATCCATCAGTTGGTCCAGAACACGCTTTTTTAAAAACTCAAGGAAGAACAAAAGTAGGATTATGTGATGATAAAGAAGCAGTAGATGCATTTTATAAATTATCTCAATTTGAGGGTATTATTCCTGCGCTTGAGTCAGCACATGCAGTTGGTTTTGCAATGAAATTAGCTAAAACTTTAGCAAAAGATGAAACAATACTTGTAAATTTAAGTGGTAGAGGAGACAAAGATATAGATTTTGTTATAAAAAACCACCCTATTCCAAATAGTAAGTTTTAAAAGAGTTTTCTTTTAAAACTTATCATTTACAATCACTTTTTTTTGATAAAAACTTCAACTCTTCACATGAGAAACCTGCTTGTTTTCTTGCTTCAAAATTAATAATATATTTCTTACTTGTACTTCCAGGGTATATTTCTTCTAAAATCTTTAAATAAGTTTTTTCTGGAGCTAAACTCAATCTTTTACACTCATATTTAAACCACCTATCTCCTTTAGTTACATGGTCAATCTCTTCATTTAGAATAGTGTCTAAAGCCAATAAGATTTTTTCATTAAATCTATCAGGATTGGATTTTAATTTTTCCATTATTTTTGGGTTTTGTTCTAATCCATTTGCTTCTAAGTATCTTGGAACAACAGCCATTCTACTTAAAAGTGTTTGAGTGTTTTTCATTGCTTCAAAAAGATTTGTATGAACTTCTAAATCACCATACTTTGCATCTAATTCATGCAATAATTTTTCAATCATCTTAAAGTGTCTTATTTCATCTTCTGCTACTTCTAGCCAATCTTCATAATACTCTCTTGGTAAATTTTCAAATCTTAAAGCTGCATCTAATGCTAAGTCTATTGCACTATACTCTATATGTGCAATAGTATGAAGTAGTGATATTTTTCCTTCTTTTGTATCAAAATGTTTTCTTATCTTTATATCTTTTGCAGGAACAATTTTCAAAAACCCTTCATATGAGGGCTTAATTAATTTACAAACTTTATTATCATTTTTAAAAGAAAATTGTGACACTTTAAAGTTTTCATAAAACTTTTCAAATAATTCAATTTTTTTATTTGGTTTTTTTTCAACTAATACTTGTTCTAAGCTTTTAAAATAATCCATTTTTTACCTCTGTATTGCTATAATGTATATATATTATAAAAAATTAATGAATTCTATCTAAGTAAGGTTTAAAATAATGGAAATACTTAAACAAGCAATGGGTGATTATCAGACTAACTGTTATATTATTACAATTGATGATAAAGAATTAATTATTGATCCAGGAGTTAATGCAACAGCATGGGTGAAATATCATGTAAAAAACCCAATTGCTATTTTAAATACTCATGGTCATTTTGATCATGTTTGGTCAAACAAAGAGTTAAGTGATGATTTAAATATAAAAATTTATTGTCCTAAAGATGATAATTTTATGTTAGAAAAAGACCCATACGCTTTAGGGATGACTCCCTCATGTGCAGATATTTTAGTAGAACATGATCAAGAGTTTGATTTTGATGGAATAAAAGTTAAATTTCATCATTTTCCAGGTCATACACCTGGTTGTTCAGCGATTGAAATTGAAGATAACCTATTTTCAGGAGATTTTATTTTTAATAATACAATTGGAAGATGTGATTTTCCTTTTTCAAGTCCACAAGATATGAAAAAAAGTATAAATAAGATTTTAAAATGGGATAGAAATATTAGAATTCATCCAGGACATGGACCAAAAACAACTTTATTTCAAGAAAAAGATTCGTTAAAAACTTGGTTAAACTATTTATAGAAAGGTATTTATGAGTAATATAATGGTAAACTCATTTCGACAAATTTTAGAAGATCAACAAAAAAGTATTGAACATGCTGAATTTACAATTAATGAAGATAAAAAGATTGTAAAGCTTTTTGTAGAGTCACTAAAATATCTTGCTATATCACTAAATAATAGCCACAAAGTAAAAAATTTAAAGATTCTATTTAAAGACTCAATTAATAATTATAATGAAACAATTTTTGAAACAAAAAATGGTACTTTTAATCCAGACTTTAAACTTACATATTTAATTAACTTAAGCCAAAATGTAATAATTACTTATGAAATATATTGTAATGATGAACAACACTACCATAATTTAGAGATAAATAATGACGCTTTAGTAACAACATTTGACATTATCTCTCAAACTCTTTATAATAAGTACTTAGAAGAGTGTATAAAAGAGCTTTCACTAAAGGATCAAATTACAGGACTTTACAATAGAAAATATTTAGAAAACTACCTAGAAATGGTAATTTCTCTTGCAAAAAGAGAAGATAAAAAGATTGGTTTTTTAAAAATTGGTATTGATAAGTTTAAAGCTGTAATTGATGAATTTGATTATAATATTGGTGATAGTGTATTAATAACCTTAGCAGAGTTACTAAAAGATAGAGTAAGAAACTCAGATATTGTAGCAAGAATTGATGGAGATGAGTTTTTAGTAGTATTGCAAAATGTAAAAAGTCAAGAAAATGCAATAATGATTGCAAAAAAAATAATTGAATCTTTTAGTAAAAAGGAGATTTTAGTCAATGAAAAAACAGGGCAAACTTTATTAAAAACAATTTGTATTGGTATCTCTTTGTTTCCTGATAATGCAAAAACAATTGAAGAGATATTAAACAGTTCTGATAATGCTTTATATGAAGCAAAAAATAAAGGAAGAAATGAGTTCTTTGTCTACAATGATAGTCAAATGCATACAATAGATCTATTTTAGGATATTAATTTGAGACACAATATATTAAATTTGATAAAATCAGCTGGTACTAATGAGAGTGATTATAAGGCTTTACAGGATATATTTACACTGTATGACCAACTTCAATTCGCTTCAGATATAAAACAAATGGCAGGAGATATTTTTAATTGGTTAAATGTAACTTTTAAAATAGATAATGTAAATATTGCTTTATTTGATATTGAAAAAAATAATAGAGAAGATATTTTAATACATGGAGATCAATTTTTCTTAGATGATAGTTTATCATTCTTTTTTATTATAAATACCCATACAAACTTAAATGCAATTGTATCATTTTGTGCTACGTCTAAAGCTCATTTTGACTTAATAAATAAAAATTACAATATTATTGAATCAGCTTTTTTCCAGATTTCACCAATTATTCAAAATGGGATAATTAAAAAGAACTTTATAGAATCACAATCATTAGATTCAGTAACTAATGTTTTTAATAGACATTATTTAGTAGAAAATTTGAATAAACAAATTTTTTTATCAGGAAAAGAGTATAAACAAATTTACTTTTTAATGGTTGGTATTGATCACTTCAAGGCTGTAATTGATGAGTTTGATTATGATATTGGAGATAGAGTTTTAGTTGAACTTGCAAAAGTTATTCATGCAAATATTTCAGAGTTTGATATGGTAGCAAGACTTACAGGAGATGAGTTTTTAATTTCTGTTTTAAGTACATCAAATGAACATGATATTATTAATATTGCAAATAAAATAATTGAAGACTTTTCAAAAGTTGAGATTAAAGTATCATTAATTCCTGAACAAGTATTAAAAAAGACGGCTTGTATTGGTTATGATGTTTATACATATAGTGATGAAAAATCAATTGATACAACTATAAAAAATGCAGATATTGCCTTGTATGAAGCAAAAAACAAAGGTAGAAGTAAAGTTTTTAACTTCAATGATATGAAAGAAGAAGATACTATAGATCTTTTTTAGTTCTTCTTTCTTGCTTTAACATATACTCTTTTAGGTGCTGGATAGCCCTCTACAGTTTTACTATTATCATCTTTATCTAAAAAATCTTCTAAACTTTGATCAAAACTCCATTGTGTTTTTCTTTGTTCTTCAGAAGTTGTTGTAGTAACAGCTAATACTTCAATTTGTTCAAAACCTGCTCTAATTAACCAATTTTTTAATGCTGGAATTGTTGGTATAAAATATATATTTGGTATTTTTGAATATCTTTTATTTGGAGTTAATGCAACTTCTTGTTCTCCATCAATCATAAAAGTATCAATTAATATTTCTCCATTTTTATTTAAACCTTTTGCTAAAGATTTCAAGCACCCTACTGGATCAGGTCTATGATATAAAACTCCAAGCATAAAAATAAAATCAAATTTATGATTATAAAGTTCTAGATGTTCAACTCCTAGTTTTTCATAAATAATATCAGTTTTTGCAAAATGATTTATAAAATCAAACTGAAGCATTGTTAAAGCACTTGGATCAAAACCTATTAATCTTTTTGGTTTATCTTCAAGCATTCTAAACATATAGTAGCCATTATTACAGCCAATATCAGCTACAACTTTATCTTTTAGATTAAAATGTGGTCTTATTAGGTTATATTTAATATTACTTTGCCACTCACTATCAATTTCTAAACCAAAAATTTTAAATGGTCCTTTTCTCCAAGGGATTAAAGTTTTTGCAGTTTTTTGAATTAATTCAAACTCTTCTTTTGTTAAATCCTCTTTTTTACCAACACTAAACCAGTCACTATTTTCAATATCAATATTATCTTTTTTTATTGAGTGAATCTGTTTTAATTGTTCATACCAAGGTTTTACATTTTTCCATTCAAGACATTTTTGTCTTTCTTTTTTTAACTCTTCTATATTCATAACGCGATTATATTAAATATTTGTTAAAAAGCTGTTTTAATAGTTATTTGTTTAATAAAACTAAAATTGATTTTTGTTATACTTCAAGCGTATGAATTTACTAGTGTTTATATACTACTACACAAAAAATTCACATAAATTTAACTATAATATTTGGATATTATAAAATAAAGGATTAGCTTTGAAAAAAGTTATAGATGTCTTATTCTCCTTTAAGACTACATTAATACTGTTTGCAATTCTTGCCATTGGTGCAGCAGTTGCAACATTTATAGAAAATGACTATGGAACTTCTACGGCTAGAGTTTTAATTTACAATCACATATGGTATGAAACAATTTTGGTTTTAACTACGCTTAATTTGTGTGCAATAATATACAAATATAAAATGTGGAAGCACCCTGCAAGATTTATCTTCCATATATCATTTGTAGTTATACTAATTGGAGCTGGAGTTACTAGATATATTGGCTATGAAGGAATTGTTCACATAAGAGAGGGACAAACAGAAAATAAAATGATTTCACTTGAGCCATATTTACAAGTAAAAATCAAAAAACAAGATGCCACATATTATAAAGAGTATCAAAAAGAGTTTGCAAGCTTTTGGAATGATAAATTTAGTCATGATATTAAATTTGACAATGAAACGTTAAATGTTAAATTCAATAATTATATGTTTGCAAAAAAAGGAAATGCCTCAATGGGTATTTTAACTGTTGATGTAACACTTGATGGTAAAACTAAAACTGTTAAGTTACCAGGGAAAAGAGGTCAAAAAGGTGTAACAAAAATTGAAGATTTTGGAGATACTATTGTAACTTTAGAGTATGGTGCTAAAGTTTTAAAACTTCCATTTGATATTAAATTAAGAGATTTCCAACTTGAAAGATACCCAGGAAGTATGGCTCCATCTTCTTATGCTTCTGAAGTTACAGTTATAAAAAAAGATGGTAAAAGCTATGATTATAGAATTTTTATGAATAGAACTTTACATGAAGGTAATTTTTTATTTTTCCAAAGCTCTTATGACCAAGATGAAAAAGGAACAATATTGTCTGTTAACAACGATCCTGGTAAATGGCCAACATATTTAGGTTATTTTTTATTATCTTTAGGATTAATTTGGAATTTATTTGATAAAAAAAGTAGATTTTGGAAATTAACTAAATTCTTAAAAAATAGAACAGCCGCATCATTTTTACTTGCCTGTCTTAGTACTTTTGCATTAACAAGTGATCTAAAAGCAAATGAAAATATGCCTAATATTTCAAGCACTCAAGACTCAATTGTTACTTACATGAATGGATTTAAAGAAGATTCAAAAGCAACTGCTGAAAAGTTTTCTTATTTAGTTACTCAAAGTAATGGTGGAAGAATGAAACCAGTTGCTACTTTAAATAAAGAGATTTTACATAAAATTTCTTCAAGAAGTGAGATGTTTGGTATGAATGCTGATCAAATAGTTCTTGGAATGCTTACAAGACCTGAGTTTTGGAGACATGTAAAAATGATAAAAATCAAAACTCCAAAATTAAAACAAGTTTTAAAAATTGATGAATCAAGAAAATATATCTCTTTTGCAGAAGTTTTCACAAAAGAAGGTAAATATAAACTTGAAGAAGAAGCAAAAAAAGCATTTAGAAAAAAACCTACAGAAAGAGGAACTTATGAAAAAGATATTTTAAAACTTGATGAGAAATTAAATATATCTTATATGGTTTACAATGCAAATCTTTTTAAAATCTTCCCTAGAATTCATGATGGTAGAATTGATGATAATCATAAATGGTATAATCCTTTAGATGCATTTAGATTTTTCCAAGGTAAAAATAAAGCTGCTGTTGAAACAATGATTCGAGGTTTTATTAACTCAGTTATTACAGAAGATTATGAAAATGCAAATAAATTTATTGATATGATTCAAATCTATCAAGAAAAAGTTGGTTCAAATATTATTCCAAGTAAATCTCAAATAGAGAATGAAATATTATTTAATAAATTAGATATCTTCTTTAAATTAACACTTGCTTATTTATTAACTGGTTTAGTAATGTTAATCGTAGCATTTATAGTAATTTTTAATCCTAAAATCAAACCAGAAAAAACAACAAAAGTATTCTTTGCAGTACTTGCTATACTATTTGCTGCACATACATTTGGAATGGGCTTTAGATGGATTATTTCAGGACATGCACCATGGTCAGATACATATGAATCACTTCTTTATATCTCTTGGTCAGCAGTCTTTGCAGGAGTTGTATTTTTTAGAAGATCTTTACTTGCACTAAGTGCTTCTGTTATTGTTGCTGCAATATTTATGTTTACAGCACATTTAACAAATATTGATCCACAAATTACAAACTTAGTTCCAGTTCTTAAATCATATTGGCTAACAATACATGTTTCAGTATTAACAGCTTCATATGGTTTCTTTGGATTAGCTGCTATATTGGGTTATATGGCACTAATTATGTTTATTTTTAGAAAAAACAGACCTCATTTAGATGATAATATTAAAAATATTACTGCAATATCTGAAATAGCTTTAATTATTGGTTTAAGTGCAATTACTATTGGAAACTTCCTTGGTGGTGTTTGGGCAAATGAGTCATGGGGTAGATATTGGGGATGGGATCCAAAAGAGACTTGGTCTTATATCTCAATTATTGTTTATGCATTTATTCTTCATATGAGATTTGTTAAAAGTTTAAATAATCCATTTGCATTTAATGTTGCAAGTACTATTGCATTTAGTTCAATTTTAATGACGTATTTTGGTGTAAACTTCTACTTATCAGGAATGCATTCATACGCTACAGGTGATCCTGTACCAATTCCTATGTGGGTTTATTATACAGTAGCAACTGTGACACTTACAATTATTTTAGCTTATAAAAACAGAGATTTAAAAGATACTGTTTGTCATTCTAAAAATCAAAAAGATTAAGAGTAATACTCTTAATCTTTTAATCTATTTTTATAAAATCTCTTCTAAAGCCTTTGGTTTATCTATATAAAATCCTTGTGAATAATCAATATTAAGCTCATTTACTAAATCAAATATCTCTTTTGAAGAAACAAATTCAGCAACAGTTTTTAAACCTTCTTTTTTTGCAAAAACTATCATTGCTTCAACTATATTTCTACTAAAACTATCTTTTAAAATATTTTTAATTAATGAACCATCTATTTTTAAAATTGTAGGTTCAAAATCTAAAAGTCTTTCAAAGTTTGAATATCCAGAACCAAAATCATCAATTGCAATATTTGCATTAAGCTCTTTTACTTTTCTTATAAACTCTTTTACTATTGAAAAATCTTTAATATTTTCATCTTCTAATAATTCAAAAGTTACTTTACTAGCTAAGGTTTTGCACTCATTTAACTTTGTAAAAATCTTATTTCTTATTATTTCATCTTCAATATCAATAATAGAAATATTTATAGTTACATCCATATTAAGTTGCTTCATTGCTAAAAAAGAGTTATCAATAACAATACTTGTAATTTGTTTATAATATCTTCCTTTTTTTGCAATATCTATAAAGAAAAATGGTGATATGACTTTTTCATCTTCAGATACTAGCCTTACTAAAGATTCATATTTTTCTATTTTTTTTGTTTTGTTATTATATATTGGTTGATAATATGAAATAATCTTATTATTTTGAATTGCTGTTTTAATCATTTTAATAGTTTCAATATTACTTTTTGCAATCTCACTTAAATTTGAAGTAAGTCCTTGTGCATAAATAAAATCTTTTTTTGTTCTATATAGTTGTTTTAATCCCTGTTTTGCTTCAGCATAACTTCTCTTTTTATCTGTGCTTATACTTAAAACTACACTAATATCAAATTCAAAATTATCAAACTGCAATGTACCTCTTTTTACATTAATTTGAAACTTTTTTAATAATACTATTTCATGTTCAATAATATCAGGATTAAAGTTATCTAACTCTTTTAAGAAAGCATACTCACCATCACCTAAAGAATAAAACTTTTTATATCCTGAATTTAAAGGGAAAAAATCTAAAAGTTCAAATGAAAATTTATCTTCTATTTGATGAATAATCTCTTCTTCATAAAAATCTTTTAATATTTCAAAATCTTCTATTTTAACAATTGCTAAAAAAGGATATTTTACAGTTTTAAGTTCTGCTTTTAATTGAATTTTTTGATTAACAAAAGCTGTAATATCATGCCTTAAACCTAAATATTCCAAGATATTGCCATTTTTATCTAAAATTGGTTTTATTACTGTGTCTACAAAATACGGCTTTTTATTTTTTGCCATATTTTTTATTGTTCCTTGAAAAACCTCTTTTTTTTGTATAGTTTTCCACATTTTTCTAAAAATATCTTTTGATGCTTCTGGATGCCTAATAATATTATGAGATTTTCCAATTAATTCTTCTTTTGTATACCCAGACACTTCACAAAACTTACTATTAACTTCTGTAATTAAACCCTTTTTATTTGTTTTTGATACAATTGTATGTTTATCAATTGCATTTTTATATTGATTTAAATAATTAAGATTTTCATCTAATTCGTTTTGAACAGTATTTACTAAATTTATTAAAGCTTTCAAAGAAGAGTATCTTTTACTTTTAATAGGACAAGAACTAAACTTTCTTAAAATATCATTTTCAGATAAAGTAATAGCTGTTGTTGTAATATTCATTTGTGTAAGTTTTTTACCAATTTGAAAAAACTCTCCTTGTGTAAAAAATCCAATACTTGGTGCTACTTGTGAAATTGCATTTAACTCAACATCTAATTTATTTGATAAAAAGTAATCTCTTTTTTTGCACGAATAAAAGTATATAGCTTCAACAGGTTTAGATGCTAATTGATTTTGTAATTGAACAGAATCATCATATACTTCATCCAAATTTCCAATAGCAAACCTTACTTTATCGCCTTCATTTAAATTTCCTGCATAAGTAAAACTATTATCATCTTCAACTTTTATGATACTTCTTGCTATATCAACACCTAAAACAGTTTTTACTAAAGGAAAAGAGATTAAAGACTCATTTAAATTTAAACTTAAGCCATCACCAAAATATTTTTTATAAAGCTTTAAAACAGGCATATTATCTATTTCATAAACTCTATTTTTATTTGATTTTGTAATTGTCATCTCTTTGCCAACTTTTGACCAATTAAAAGTAAAAGTATTTGAAACAAGCAGATCTTTTGAATCAATAGATACTAAAACAATTCCATTTTTATATATTTTTTCATCTTCTATTATAAAAGCTTGTTCATATTCAAAAGTAGTAGCTGAATTTCCACCAACAAGTATTGAGTTTTTTAAATCATAACTAATTGCTTCTAAAAAACTTTCAATATTATTTTTTGCATCACTATTGAATAAAATCAGTACTTTTGAGTCATCTTTAATAAACTCTTGTGATAGTTTAATTGAATTTGTTATATTTAGATTTTCAATATATTTTGTTCTTATAAAACTTTTTTGAAAAATCGAAAAACTAATAACAATATTTTTATTTACTCTTTTATTATTTACACATACATTTTTAGAGCTAGAAGACCCCACTATTTTGGAGCTTGGCAATTGTTCTTTTAAAGTTTTAAGAATAGCTTTGATTTTATCTTTTTCATAAACTGTAGAAAAAATTTGTATTAAAATATCTGATTGTTCTTGAGGAATAATTTCTTTATTAATATAGAGTTTTAATTCATTTAAATCTTTATAAATATAGTTTTTTAATTGCAAATTTGACCTTTTTTGTATTTGTGCTAAAAGTAAATATTATATCTTTTTTAAATTATTTTTTCAAACTAATTTTATATTTTTATTAAAATATGCAAATATAAACTGCTTAAATAAAAGCTAAATGCATAAATAGATATAATCATCAAATTTTAATAAAAAAGGAACTATTTTGAGCCAAATAATAGAAATTTTTAAAGATATAACAAATATTCCTAGATGTAGTGGTACACATGAACCTTTTATAGATTATATGCAAAAGTTTGCCAAAAAGTATGATTACTTATGCTTAGTTGATAGAACAAATAATATTTTATGCAAAAAAAGTACCTCAAAAGCAAAACTTAGCTTTCAAAGTCACTATGACATAGTTTGTCTAAGTGAAAACTGTGTTCCAACAATTATTCAAGAAGATGATATTTTAAAAGCAAAAGATTCAACACTTGGAAGTGACAATGGAATGGGATGTGCTTATATGCTTTATCTTATGAGCCAAAATTATGATTGTGAATTTTTATTTACAAGTGATGAAGAGATTGGACTTATTGGAGCTAATAATTTAGATTTTGCTCTTCAATCAAAATATATGCTAAATCTTGATAGTGAAGAAGAAGGAAAAATTTGCATTGGATGTGCTGGTGGAGTTGATATATTTGCTGAAAATTTCAATAAAGAGATTATTGAAAACATAGATAAATTGGAATTATATGAAGTATCTATCACAAATCTACAAGGTGGACATAGCGGAGTTGATATTGATAAAAATATTCCAAATGCTATAAAACTACTTGCAAAAACAATAAAAGAGTGTAATGGAAAACTTCTTGATATTTATGCAGGTGAAAGAATCAACTCAATTCCTGCTAATGCAAAAGCTATAATTGCTACAAATGAAAAACCTATTGCTTCACATATTAATATGCAAATTGAAAAAATTGATACAGTTTCAGAACACTTAAATGTTTTTGATGAAAAAATAGTTGATTTTTTATATACATTTGCAAATGGAGTTAGAGGATATGACAAAGATTTAAATGTAGTACTTAATTCAATAAATCTTGCAAAAATAGAGACTACAATTGATAGTATAAAAATTGAAATAAGTGCAAGATCTATGCAAAATGAAGAGTTAAAAAGAATAAAAGATGAAACTGTTGTCTTATTACAAAACCATAATTTTGAAGTAAAAACTGATGGAAAATATCCCGCTTGGAAACCTGATATAAATGAGTTTACAAATATAGTTTTAGAAAGTTATCAAAGTTATAATAAAAATGCCAACTTGGAGGCTATACATGCAGGTTTAGAGTGTGCTATTTTTAAAGATAAGTTTCCAAATATAAAAATTGCATCAATTGGGCCAACAATAAAATTTCCCCATTCTAAAAAAGAAGAAGTTAGTATAAAATCTGTTGAAAATGTATTTGAAGTAGTAAAGCAAATAGCAAATAAATATGTATAAAGAGTTTTCTTTATACATATGGATTAACTAACTTAAATATTTTTTGTCCATATTCATGAAGTTTTTGTTCATCCATTCTTACTGTAAGTCCAGAAACTCCAACAGTTCCTACAAACTCACCTTTTTTATTAAAATAAGGAACAGCAACAGAGCATAAACCAAATTCATGTTCTTCATTTCCTATTGCATACCCTCTTTCTTTTATTAATTCTATCTCTTTTTTTAATTTTGTTATACTAGTAATCGTATTTGAAGTAAATTTTTTAAGCTCAATTGTTTCTAAATTGATATCTTCTTTAAAAGCTAATATTGCTTTTCCAAAGCCATTTGTATGAATTGGAGCATGAAGACCAACTGAATTTCTAGTTTTTAAAACTCTTTTTGACTTATCAACTTGATTTAAATATAATACAGAATTATTATCAAAAATCCCAATATAAGAGCACTCTTCAGTTAAATAGAAAATCTCATCAAGCAATCCACTTGTTTTTTCTACTATTTTTTCCCTATCATCTTTATGAATTATCTTCTTTAATATATCACTTAAAATAATCTCTTTTGTACTACTTTTATACTCTATAAAATCTTCATTCATTAATGTTGTAATCAATCTTGACATTGTACTTTTATCAATTTGTAACTTTTGGCATAATATATTTGCTGTCAAAGGTTTAGTACTTGCCATTATTTGTTTTAAGACCATTAAACCTTTAGATAGTGATTTATTTTGTTTTTGCACCCTACTCTTCTTTTATTATTTGTTATTTATTATTTATTATATTACCAAGCTTTTATTTAAAGTGAATTTATATACCAGTTTATTAACCATTTAAATTGACTTTATGTTACAAAAGCGTAAATTTTAGAAAAAAAATATTTTTTTTTGAAGTTTTTATTTTAGTATATGAGAAGAAAAAAAAATATTTTCTCACTATGTGAAACTCATTTTTAAAATTTGCTTCAATTGCCTATTTGATGGTGTCTAGAGAATTTATAAATTTTTTCTTAAAATATTGTTTATATGTAAAAATTATGTTATAGTTTATTTTACATATGGATTAATTACATTCATGTTACAGAAACCCTGTAATTTTATAAAATTTTATTAAGTGAAATCCACTTAATAGAATTTTTTTGAAATAAGTTAAAAATAATAAATTACACAAAAAGGTAAAAGTTATGACATCATCACACATAGATTTATCAAAATTAACAGCAAATGATGACTTAACGCCAGTTCTTGGTGGTTACTGGCCTGGTATTCAAATATACTATCCCCCTATTAAGTTCAATCCATTGGACGGTACATATGAAAGTATGGAACAAGCAAAATTAAGACTACAAAAACATGCATATAAGACAAAAGCACATACTGTACTTTTTGACTTAGAAGATGGTTGTAGACAAAAAGCAATGAGTAGAGAACTTTTAATTCAAGAGTTACCAAAGTTTCCAGAAAGAAATTTTCAAATTGCAGTAAGAATTAATCCTTTTAGAACTGATGAGTATGAAGAGGATTTAAAGATGTTAAAACAAATACATAAATATATTGATGTAATTGTTTTAGCAAAAGCTGGAGAAGTTTATGGAGATGCAGAGATTAGAGACTTATCTTCTTGGTTAGTTTCAATTAATGCAAACCTTACAATTCAACCAATTATTGAGCACCCTAAATCACTTCAAATTGCATCTGATTTAATGGACTACTCAACTGTAAAACATGTTGTATTTGGTATTCATGACTTTTCTAAAGCAATGGCTTATAAGATTACTCCTGAGGGATGGATTGATGAGTTAAAAACTTTCTTTAATATTCTTACGATGGAAGCAAGAATTAAAGGTGCTGGTGTTATTGGTGGGGTTGAAGTTTTACTTACTCCTAACTCTTTACCAGATTCATGTTTAGAAAAAAAAGATATTAGAAGATGGTTAGATTTACATGGAGATGATGCTTCAAGACATGTATATGCACATGCAAGGAAAGAATGTGCAATGGGTCTTACAGGAAAACAAGTAATTACACCAAATCATATAAATGTATGTAAAGTTGCATTTACTCCAAGTCCTAAAGAGATTGAGCATGATGTAGCAGTATTAAAAGCAGCGATTGAAGCAGATGCACTTTTAAGTGGTGCTATTAGATATAACGGAGAGATGTTAGATCCTCCAATGTTTGGAAAAGCATTACAAAATATATTAAGAGCTTATGCACTTAGAAGTTTAAGTCCTGAGCATCAAGAGTTTGCATTGACTGTATTAAATAAAATGCCAATTCATACATTTAGAGAAAACTGGCCATACGGTCAAATATAGTAAGGAGTAAATACTATGAGTTCAACTATTAAAATTGAAGTACCTGAATTTTTAAATATTGGTGTAGCTTGTACTTCTGCTCACGTAGGAACAGAAAACGAAAATAATACAGCAATGATAATTGAAGATGACAAATTAGGAACTGATGAAATTTCATACAAAGAGTTAGCTGAAAAATCTGACCAAGTTTGTAATTTTCTTACTGGAATTGGACTTGAAGCTAGAGATAGAGTTTTAGTATGTTTAAAAAACTCTTTAGCTTATCCTATTTCATTTTTTGGTGCAATAAAAGCAGGTATTATAGCAGTTCCAACATCTACACTATTAAGTGGTTCAGAAGTTAAATATCTTGCTGAAGATTCACAAGCAAGTGCTATTGTAATGTCAGCTTCTATGTATGAAAATTTAGTTCCATATTTAGAGAATATAGACAATTTAAAAACTATTATTGTTGCAGGAACAAATAGCGTTGATGATTATAAAAAACCAAAAGGTATTAATGTATATGCATTAAATGAAATCTTAAACAATACTAATAAAACACCAAACCATTATAATTCAAAAGCTGGTGAGCCTGCATATTTAGTATATACATCAGGAACTACTGGTTATCCAAAAGGAGTTTTACACTCTCATAGATCATTAGTTGGAAGAACTCCTGCTACTGAATATTGGTTTAATTTTAAAAAGAATGATAGAATCATGCATTCTGGAAAGTTTAACTGGACTTATGTTTTAGGTTCAGCATTAATGGATCCACTATTTAATGGTCATACAGTTATTGCTTATGAGGGAGCAAATGATGCTTCAACATGGATTGATTTAATAAAAAAACATAAGTGTACTATATTTATTGGAGTTCCAACTATATATAGACAAATCATTCAAAAAACAAAATTTACAATAGATGATTGTCCAAGTTTAAGATATTGTATGAGTGCTGGGGAACATCTTTCAACAGAGATGATTGAAGCTTGGAGAGATAGATTTAAGCAAGATATTTATGAAGCTATTGGAATGAGTGAGTGCTCTTATTATATTTCACACTCTATTAATAATCCAATAAGACCTGGAAGTGCGGGGTTTGTTCAACCTGGTCATATTGTTAAACTGCTTGATCCTGAAACATTAAAAGAAGTTGATGTTGAAGAAGAAGGTATGATTTGTATAGGAGAAGATGATCCTGGATTGTTTATTGAATATTGGCAACTAGAAGATGAAACTGCAAAAGCAAGACATGATGGATACTTCTTTACAGGAGATTATGCAAAAAGAGATAAAGATGGTTATATTTGGTTTATTGGTAGAAAAGATGACATTATCAATACATTTGGATTTAGAGTATCTCCTCATGAAATAGAAAGAGTTGTAAAAACTCATCCACTTGTAGCAGATTGTGTTGCATTTGGATTAGAAATTGCAAAAGATAAAACACTTGTAGCAATTGCTGTAATTGGTCATGAAAATTTAACAAAAGAGCAAGAAGAAGAAGTTTTAGCATTTTCTCAAGCTAATCTAGCAAAATACAAAGCTCCAAAGAAAATTTTTAGTATGAAAGATTATCCAAGAACTAAAAATGGAAAAGTTTTAAGAAAACAGCTTGTTAAAAATCTTCATGATTTAGAAGATGCAAAAACAAAAGGTGAAGAAGTTGTTGAATACAAAGCAAGAAGATCTATGCTTTTTATTCCAGCATATAATAAACACAATGTAGAAAAAGCAAAATCTGTTTTAGCTGATACTGTAATTTTTGATTTTGAGGCTATTTTACAAGAACAAAGAGAAGTAGGAAGAGATGTTTTAAGAACTGTCTATAAAGAAAGTGGTTCAAAATTTGGAGATTCTGAAAGAGTATTTAGAGTAAATAATCTTGGAACAGAAGATTTAAAAAAAGATTTAGAATTAGCAAAAGAGTTAGAAGTAGATGGACTACTATTTTCTAAAATACAAACAAAAGAGGATGTATTAGAAGCAGTTAAACTAATTGATGAAGTTGATACAAATTTAACATTGATGATTATGATTGAAACACCACTTTCAGTTTTAAATATTCAAGAAATTTGTAGTGCAAGTTCTAGAGTTGAAGTTGTAGTTGTGGGATCAAATAAATTAGCAAATAGACTTCAAATTGATATTAAAAAAGGCTCTAAAGCTATGTTTAATTATTTATCGCAAATTGCACTTGCTGCAAAAGCATATGGCAAAACAGTAATTGATGGACCATATTATGATGTACATGATGAATTTGCTTGTGAAGATTCAACAAAAGATGCATATAACTTAGGATTTGATGGGAAATCATTGATTCATCCAGTTCAAATTGAATACATCAATGATATTTTCACACCAAAACAAACTGAAGTGAAAGCATATGAAGAGATGATATCTAAATATGAAGAAGCAGCAAAAGATGGTAGAGAAGTAATTGTATATAATAATAAACTTGTTGATAGTTCAAAAATCAAATGGGCTAAGAAAATGATTTCATTATATGAAACATACAAATCTTTAGGTCAAAATTTATTTGGTAAATAAGGAGTCTATTTTGTCTAAAATTAATTTAGGAAACTTTTTTGAAGATTTTAAAATCGGACAAAAAATAATTCATCCACTTCCAAGAACAATAACAGATGGTGATGTATCTTTTTACATCGCCTTAACTGGAAGTAGATTTGCACTGCACTCATCTGATGTGTTAGCACAAAAGATGGGTTATAAGAAAAAACCTCTTGATGATTTATTGATGTTTCATTTAACATTTGGAAAATCTGTTCAAGATATCTCTTTAAATGCAATTGCAAATTTAGGTTATGCAGAAGTTTCTTTTCCTAATCCTGTATTTGTAGGAGATACTGTTAGACTTGAAACAGAAATTATTGGATTAAAAGAGAATTCAAATGGTAAAAGTGGAGTAGTTTATGTTCACTCAATTGGTTATAACCAAGATGAACAAGAAGTTCTAAACCTTAAAAGATGGGTTATGGTTCATAAGAAAAATAAAAATGAAATGAGCAATATTAAAGACATTCCAACATTTGAAAAAACTTTAGCTGTTGAAAAATCTATTAATATTCCAAAACAAAAAGAGATTGATACATTAGCAACTGGTGGGAAATTCTTCTTTGAAGATTATGAAGTGGGTGAAAGATTAAACCATCCAGAGGGAATTACTATTGATGATAGTGATCATACACTTGCAACAAAACTTTATCAAAATAATGCAAAGGTTCACTTTGATGATTTCATGATGAAAAGTACACCAATGGGTCAAAGATTGATGTATGGAGGCCATGTAATATCAATTGCAAGAGCTATCTCTTTTAATGGATTACAAAATGCACAATGGATTTACTCTATTAATAGTGGAGCTCATGCAAATCCAACATATGCTAAAGATACAATTTATGCATATACAGAAATTTTAGAAAAAATCAATCATGAAAGAGATGATATTGGTTTATTAAGATTAAGAACAGTTGCTGTTAAAAATCAAAAATCTGAAGAGATAAGTAATCCAAAAGATGAAGATGGCAAGTACTTAAAAAATGTAGTACTTGATTTAGATTACACAGTAATCATTCCAAAAAATAAAAAAAAATAAGTTATAAGATAAGAGTGAATCGTTACTCTTTTTAAGTTTTCTCGAAAGAGAGTTTAACAACAAGTTACTAGACAAAAGATCCCTTTTAAAATTAAGGGACGAAAATTATTAAAAAGGAAACTATTATGACACATCCAAATAAAGCACTATTTGAATCAGGAAAATCTTTACCAATAATTCCTTCTTGTGAACACTTTGCAGGAAGTGAAAAATTAATATTAAAAGCATTTGAAATGCAAAAAAAATTAGGTCCAGTTTTTGATATCACTTGTGATTGTGAAGATGGAGCAGAAACAGGAAAAGAAGTAGAACATGCAAATATGATTGTAAGAGTTGTTAACTCAGATGCAAATCCATATGCTATGGCAGGTACAAGAATTCATGACTTTTCTCACCCAGATTGGAGACAAGATGTTGATATATTAGTTCCAGGTGCTGGTGAAAAATTAGCTTATATTACTCTTCCAAAATCAACTTCTTATGAAGATGTAAAAACTCAAGTTGAGTATATTCAAGCAAAATGTAAAGAAGCAGGAATAACAAGAGAGATTCCAATTCATATCTTAATTGAAACACATGGAGCTTTAAATGATGTAGAAAAAATTGCAACTTTACCTTGGTTACAAGTATTAGATTTTGGTCTAATGGATTTTGTTTCTGGATATCAAGGTGCAATTCCTGCGATTAACATGAGAAGTCCTGGTCAATTTAATCATAGACTAATTGCAGCTGCAAAAACAAGAGTTTGTCAAGCAGCAATTCAAAATCATGTAATACCTTGTCATAATGTAACACTTGATTTAAAAAATCCATATCAAACTTATAAAGATGCTGAAATTGCAAGAAATGATTTTGGATTTATGAGAATGTGGTCAATTTATCCAACACAAATTCAAGCAATTGTAGATGCGATGAAACCAGACTTTACTGAACTTCAAGCAGCTCAAAATATATTACTTGCAGCACAGGATGCTGAATGGGGACCAATTCAATATGATGGTGAGCTACATGATAGAGCAACATATAGATATTTTTGGGAACTTGTGCAAAGAGCACACTTTTCTGGACAAAAACTTCAAGAAGAAGTGACAAAAAGATTTTTTTCATAAAGAAATTTGTATAATATTGTCACTTTTTAAGTGAAAGGAAAAGAATGAGCGTTATAAAAGAGCAAGATATAATAGACAGTATCGCAGGAGCCTGTCAATATATCTCGTATTATCATCCAGAAGATTTTGTAAAAGGAATGGTAGAAGCATATGAAAAAGAGGAATCCGAAGCAGCAAAGAATGCAATAGCACAAATATTGATAAACTCAAAGATGTGTGCGATGGGACATAGACCATTATGCCAAGATACAGGATCAGTAAATATTTTTATTAAAGTTGGTTTAAATGCAAAACTAGAGTTGTCAAAAGAGTTAGAAGATGTATTAAATGAGGGAGTAGCAAAAGGATATACAGACCCAGATAATACATTAAGATACTCAGTAGTAAGTGACCCAGCAGGAGAGAGAAAGAATACAAAAAATAATACTCCAGCAGTAATACATTATAGTGTAGATAACTCAGATAAAGTAGAGATAACAGTTGCAGCAAAAGGTGGAGGAAGTGAGAATAAATCTAAGTTTACAGTGCTAAATCCATCAGATTCAATATATGATTGGGTAATGGAGAATGTAAGACAAATGGGAGCAGGATGGTGTCCACCAGGAATACTAGGAATAGGAATTGGAGGAAACCCAGAGAAATCAATGCTACTTGCAAAAGAGTCTTTAATGGATCATGTAGATATACATGAATTAAAGAAAAGAGGAGCAAAAAATGCAGTTGAAGAGTTAAGATTAAGACTGTATGAAGATATCAATAAAATAGGTATAGGAGCACAAGGACTTGGAGGCTTAACAACAGTATTAGATGTAAAGATATTAGATTACCCATGTCATGCAGCTTCAAAACCAGTAGCAATGATACCAAACTGCGCAGCAACAAGACATATACATTTTGAATTAGATGGAAAAGGTGCAGCAAAATTCGAGAAACCAGATTTGGATATTTGGCCTGATTTAGAGATACCAATGGATAGTGTAAAAAGAGTAAATATAGAAGATTTAACAAAAGAGAATTTGTCACAGTTTAAATCAGGGGATACATTACTATTGTCAGGAAAGATTTTAACAGCAAGAGATGCAGCACATAAAAAGATTGTAGAGTATAAAGAAGCAGGGAAAGCATTACCAAATAACTTAGAGTTAAAAGATAGATTTATATATTATGTAGGACCAGTAGATCCAGTAAAAGGAGAGGTAGTAGGACCAGCAGGACCAACAACATCAACAAGAATGGATAAATTCACAAAAGATATGATGGAAATAGGAATATTAGGGATGATAGGAAAGGCTGAAAGAAAGCAGCCAACAATAGATTTAATAAAAGAGTATAAATCAACATACCTAATAGCAACAGGTGGAGCAGCATATTTAATATCACAATCAATAAAAGATGCAAAAGTAGTAGCATTTGAAGAGATGGGTATGGAAGCAATATATGAGTTTGAAGTCAAAGATATGCCAGTAACAGTCGCTGTTGACAGTGAGGGTGTATCTATTCATACAACTGGACCACAAAAATGGAGAACTATTTAATTACAAAGGCTTAGGCCTTTGTAAAACTCTTTTTTAAATCCTTTTTAATACCCTCAACTTACACACTTAATCAAATAAAAAATACACTATGTTTATGAGTTTAAAATACTATCTTGTATTTTATTTAATATTTTATAAGGAATAATAGGAACAAAAAATGATATTAGAAGAGTATAAAGACTATTTAGGTTTTGCCGTTGCAGGAAATTTTGCAAATCATTTAGGAGAAGCAGGAGAAGCTGATGAATTTTCTGTAATTAAAACAGAAAAAAAAGATGCACCAAAAGGTATTTTTCCTTTTTATATAAAAAACCATGATAGCTTTTTAGGTACATTTCCTTTATGTGATGATACTATATTAACTCATGGAAAGGAAGATAAAAATTTACAAGTTGAAGCAGAAGTTGCTTTAATATGTGATTTTGAATATAAAGATGGAAAAATTATAGATATTGTTCCAAAAAGTTTTTCTGCATTTAATGATTGCTCTATTAGAGTAAATGATGGCAAAAAGTTAAGTACAAAGAAGAATTGGGGTGAAAGAACAAAAGGAATGTCTCAAGACATTATAAAAATAGATAGTTTTAATGAAAAAGATTCAGTATTGGCAAAATATCACATAGCTTCTTTTATAAAAAGAGATGGAATTGTATATGATTATGGAACAATTTCAGCAGTAAAATCTTATAGCTACTTTTTTACACAATTAAAAGATTGGATGATTGAGAAGTTTAATACCCAAGAAGATTGCGGACCCTTAGAAGAGTTAACTCCTTTTTTAAAAAATGCAAATAAAGCAAAAGGAATTATAATTGCAGCTGGAGCTACTGCATATACAGAGTTTGGAAAACATAATTTTCTAAAAAAAGATGATGAAATTTTTGTATATGTATATAATGCTCATGTACATAGTTTCCAAGATATAATGAATGATATGAGTGGAGTTGATTTATTTTTAGGACAATGTTCAAAGCTTCATCAAATTGTAAAATAGTTTTTGATATTCATTCTCAGAATCTTATTTTTGTGGTATAATATTTGCCAAATGCAAAAGGAGTAAATGATGGATTATAGAATAGAAAAAGATACTATGGGAGAGATGAAAGTACCAAATGATAAGTATTGGGCTGCACAAACACAAAGAAGTGTTGAAAATTTTCCCATAGGAACTGAGACTATGCCAAGTGAAGTTATAAAAGGTTTTGCATACTTAAAAAAATCTTGTGCATTAGTAAATAACAAACTAGAAAGACTTGATGATAATAAAACACAGGCTATTATACAAGCTTGCGAAGAAGTAATTCAAGGAAAACTTGAAGGAAATTTCCCTTTAGTTGTTTGGCAAACAGGAAGTGGAACTCAATCAAATATGAATATAAATGAAGTAGTAGCCTCAAGAGCAACTGAGATTTTAGGTGAAGATTTTAGAGTAAACAAGCTTGTACATCCAAATGATGATGTAAATAAAGGACAAAGTTCAAATGATACTTATCCTACTGCTATGAGAATTGCTTTTGTATTAGAGTTACAAAAACAACTTTTTCCTGCAATAAAACTTTTAAAAGATACCTTTACAAAAAAAGTAAAGGAGTTCGAAGATTTAGTAAAAATAGGAAGAACACATCTTCAAGATGCAACTCCATTAACACTTGGACAAGAATTAAGTGCATATGTTGATATGTTACAAAAAGCACAAAATCAACTTGAAGATAGTATGAAATATATTGTTGAGCTTGCAATTGGAGGAACTGCTGTTGGAACTGGATTAAATTCACATCCAAATTTTTCAAATATGGTTTGTGAAATATTAAATGAAAAAACACAAACAAAATATAAATTTGTTTCTCACCCAAATAAATTCCATGCACTAACTTCTCATGATGGAGAGGTTTTTTTAAGTGGTGCATTAAATGCATTAGCATCAAATCTTATGAAAATAGCAAATGATATTAGATGGCTAGCTTCTGGTCCTAGATGTGGAATTGGAGAACTTATTATTCCAGAAAATGAACCTGGAAGTTCAATCATGCCAGGAAAAGTAAATCCAACACAAAGTGAAGCTATGACAATGGTTGCTGTTCAAGTTATGGGAAACCATACAACTGTTAGTATTAGTGCTAGTCAAGGTAATTTTGAACTAAATGTATTTAAACCTGTTATTGCTTATAATATACTACAATCAATTAGGCTTCTAAGCGATACAATAGTGTCATTTAATAATAAGTGTGCTATTGGTATTAAAGCAAACAAAGAGAATATAAATAGATATTTAAATGATTCACTTATGTTAGTTACAGCATTAAATCCTTATATTGGTTATGAAAATGCTGCACTTATAGCAAAAACTGCACATAAAAATGGTACTACACTTAAAGAAGAAGCATTAAATTTAAAACTTTTAACAAAAGAAGAGTTTGAAAAATATGTAAATCCTAAAGAAATGACATATCCAAAAATATAGAAAAAATGGGAAATTCAGAAGTATTTTTTATACTTCTGAATAATTTATAACACTTTTGTCTTCATTATGTAACTTTTATGTGTTATAATAATTTAGCTATAACATTATGGAGAATTATTATGAAAAAGAGTTCATTTGGTAATAAGCTATTATTACAAGTTTTAAGCGTTACTATCCTTGCTTTTGGATTAACAATGTTTTTTGTATCTAAGTACTCATATGAAACAGCACAAAATGATGCAGAACTTTATATAAAAGAAGTTGCTAACAAACATGCCTTAGAAGTACAACAAGATATAAATACTTCTTTAACAGTTACAAGAATGTTATCTTCTAAATTTGAAGAAGCATTAGAAAATGATGCAAGACTTAATAAAACAGAGACTATTGAGTTTTTCAAATCTGTATTAGATTATAATCCTCAAATTGTAGGAATTTGGGTTAAGATAAAAAATAGAGGCCAATTTTTTGATACTGTTCCTGAAAATAGCAATATTGAGGGATATGATAAAACTGGACAATTCAACCCTTATGTAGTAAAAAGTAATGGTACCCATAAAGTTCAAGTAGGTTCTATATATAGTGAAGAAACAGAATGGATTATTGGACCTAAAAGAACAGGAAAAGACTATGTTACAAAACCTTATTTATATCCTGTAGATGGAGTAGAAGTACTTATGACTACTATTGGTGTACCAATGTATTATAAAGGTGAATTTATTGGTTCAATTGGAATAGATATCACACTTAATACATTTTCAGAAATGACAAAAAAAATAAGAATTTATGAAAAAGGTTATACTTTTATTTTAGATCACAATGGAATAATGGTAGGTCACAAAGATGAGAAATATTTAAATAAACAAATTTTTGATATTGTTGATGATAAAAAAGAGTATACAAAAGCTATTGAGTTAGCAAAAGAGGGAAAAGATTATCACTTTACAAAAACTTCTACTGTAACAAATGAAGACTCATACTATTATTCGAAAAGTTTTAAAATAGGAGATACAGGACAACATTGGTTATTCTTTGTTTCAGCACCTGTAAAAGAGTATCTAAAACATGCTATATTTATTAGAAACTTCTCTATTATAGCTGGTATTTTAGGTCTTTTAGTGATTAGTTTGGTGATTATTTTTTCAATTAGAAAATTGAATAAAAATTTATCATCTATATCAACAGGACTTGATGATTTTTTTGAATATTTAAACAAAAAAATTTCAAATCCAAAAGAGATAACAATAAATGGCAATGATGAGTTTGGTATTATGGCACAAAGTATAAACTCAAATGTAAAAGCAATTCAAAAAAGTATTGAAGACGATAATAATCTAATTGATGAAGTAAAAACTATTGTAAATACAGTAGGTCAAGGTTATTTGGACAAAAGAATTAAAAGAGATACTTCAACAGACTCTTTACTTGAGTTAAAAAAACTTTTAAATGATATGCTTAATAACCTTGAAGCTTTAGTTGGAAAAGATTTAAATAAAATTAGTGAAACCTTAGAAAAATATACAAATAGAGAGTTTACAGCAAAACTTGATAGTAATTCATGCGGTAAAATTGGAAATGAAATAATTCAAATGAACAAAATGGTTACTAATATGCTTCAAGATAATCAAAAAGATGGACAAGCGTTACAACATAGTGCAAAAGAGTTATCTTCTAGTGTAAGCACTTTAAGTAACAATGCTACAAGTCAAGCTTCATCTTTAGAGCAAACAGCTGCATCAATTGATGAGATTACAAGTAATATTGAACAAACAAGTCAAAAAGCACAAGAGATGCTGAATATCTCTAATGAAACTAGAACTTCTGCATCTGAGGGTAAAGGATTTGCAAATGAAACAGTAAAATCAATGGATGAAATAAATAATACTGTTACTAATATAAATGAAGCAATAAGTGTTATTGATCAAATAGCATTCCAAACAAATATCTTAAGTTTAAATGCAGCAGTAGAAGCTGCAACTGCTGGTGAAGCTGGAAAAGGTTTTGCAGTTGTTGCACAAGAAGTGAGAAACTTAGCAAGTAGAAGTGCTGAAGCTGCAAAAGAGATAAAAGAGTTAGTTGAAGATGCAACTTTAAAAGCTAATAGTGGTAAAAACATAAGTAGTAAAATGATAGAAGGTTTTACTCAATTAGAAGAAAAAATCTTAAATACAAGTAAACTTATTGATGATGTTACAAACGCAGCAAAAGAACAAAGTATTGGTATGACACAAATTGCAGATGCAGTAGGACAACTAGACCAATTTACTCAAGAAAATGCAGCAATTGCCGATAAAACAAATGATATCGCAAAAAGAACAAATAAAATTGCAGAAGAAGTAGTTGAGAATGTTAATAAAAATAGTTTTGATGGAAAAGGAGAAGTTAAAATAGTAAAAGATGAGCCATCAACTAAAAGTTCTTATAAACCACAAAAAGAGGAGCTTAAAACTTCTACAACAGTAAAAAAACATCCACCAAGAAGTAGTGAACCTATAAAAGCACAAGCTTCAAAAGATGACGAATGGGAAAGTTTTTAAAAAGTATATATATTTAAAAGCAAGAGAAAACTCTTGCTTTTTTAATCTATTGGAATAACAGGATTTAATCCTGAAGTAATATGTAAGAAATGTCTGTGTTTTTCAAACTGATCAATAATATCACTAGCAACAACATCAGATTCATAACCATATATATCATATGATTTGTTACCATCTTGTAAATGTACTTCTGCTCTTGCATATTTTTTCTGTTCATGATTTGGATTTATTGCATCAGGGAATGCATATGTTGGCATATCATATCTTCTAAATCTAACTTCGTAAACAAAATCAAGATCACCGTTATGTTCTACTGTTAAAATTGATATACCTTTTTCTTTATCATTTGCAACTTCTACATTCCATCCATGTCTTTCAAGCTCTTTTTCAACAATATGCATTGAATCAACAACATCTTCATTAATGTATCTTTTCGTTTCACTTGAATCTGGAAACTCAATAAGTCTACTTAATCTATTTTGCCAAGTACCACTTATTTCTCCATGTCGTCCTGCATTCATATGATGTTGAAGTGAATCATATCTAATAACTTCTAAATGTAAAGCTTTGTAAAGTCCCCAACAAGCAATTATCATAATTACAGCAAAGGGTAAAGCAATAGTAATTGAAGCAGCTTGTAAGGCTTCTAAACCTCCTGCAATTAATAGTGCTGCTGCAACAACACCCTCAAGAACTGCCCAAAATATTCTTTGCCAAACTGGATTATTTTCTCTTCCTCCACTTGAAATAGTATCAACTACTAATGAACCTGAATCAGAAGATGTTACAAAAAATGTAATAACTAAAATAATTGCAATAATAGAGATTATACTTGAAAAAGGAAAATGCTCTAAAAATTTAAATAAAGCTGTTGAAACATCAGCTGATACTGCTGAACTTAGTGCTGTAAAGCCTTCATTCATAATAGTATAAAGTGCAGTATTTCCAAAAACAGTCATCCATATAAATGTAAATCCAACAGGAACAAATAAAACACCAAGAACAAACTCTCTTATTGTTCTACCTCTTGATACTCTTGCAATAAACATCCCAACAAAAGGTGCCCATGCAATCCACCAAGCCCAATAGAAGAATGTCCACCATCCCATCCATTTAGTATCTTCATAAATATATTGATTAAATGTCATTTGTACAACATGTGTTAAGTAATTACCAATATTTTCAACTAGTGCACCAAGTAGAAAAAATGTAGGTCCTACTAAAAAAATAAAAGCAACAAGTGCAATTGCCAAATAAAGATTAAGTTCAGATAATCTTTTGATTCCCCCATCAAGTCCTAAAACAACAGAAACAGTTGCCATTGCTGTAATAATAGCAATTAGTGTAATTTGTGTTGTAAGACCAACAGGTATATCAAAAATATAGTTTAAACCTGCATTAACTTGTAAAACTCCAAGACCTAAAGAAGTAGCTACACCAAAAATAGTTCCAAGTATTGCTATTGTATCAACAGTATGACCTATTTTCCCATAGATTTTATCTCCAATCATAGGATAAAGTGCAGATCTTATAGAAAGTGGTAAGCCATGTCTAAAAGAGAAGTAAGCTAGTACTAATCCAACTACTGCATAAATTGCCCAAGCATGTAATCCCCAGTGAAAGAAAGTAATTCTCATTGCTTGTTTAGCAGCTTCAATTGTCTCTTTGTCACCAGTTGGAGGTGCACCATAATGCATAACAGGTTCAGCAACACCCCAAAACATCAAACCAATACCCATACCAGCACTAAAAAGCATAGCAAACCATGAAGCATAAGTATATGCAGGTTTAGATTGGTCAGGTCCAAGTTTAAATCTACCAAAAGGAGAAATTGCTAAAAAAACTGCAAAAAGACTAAATATAGCTACACTTAGCATATAAAGCCATCCGAATTTATCTGCAATAAATCCTTTGACACCATTAAAAACTTCACCTGCAACTTGTGGCACCATCACTGCAAATATTACAAGAGCTGCAATTATTATTACTGATGGATAAAATACAGGTTTTAAAATTGTTGAGTTGTTTTTTTTCTCACTACTCATTTAATTTTATCCTTTTTATTAAATTAGTCTTCTATTATACACAAAAAGAATAAAAAGTGGCAAAGAATTTATATAATAAAAAAATATTCTGTATAAAAAAATTTTATTTTATTTATAAATCAACCATTGCTTTAAAATAAGCTCCACATCTTCCTACATTATCAACATTTACATGAAATCTCTCATCTATTCTTTCATCTTCAATAAACTGTTTTTTAATTTCTAAAATCAAGGGAGTAGTTTTTCCTGGAATATCAACAGTACCATATAATTGGCAAAAAAGTGCAGTTTGTGAAGAGCTAATCATAGCTGGATAATCTTCTAAAACTTTTTGAACATCTATTTCAAACTCTTCTATTTCACTTTGATTTTTTTCTAAGGCAAGAGCTGATTTTTTCACTTCTTCAATGTTATTTTTATTTACAAAACATATTGTTGCTTTTTTATATTTTAATATATTTGCTAAAGTATCTTTGGGAACACCTGGTTCTTTTTGCCCTATTGAAACAATTAGTGTTGCTGGGTTACTAGAGATTGGTATAAAGTATGAAAAAGGTGCTGCATTTATCACCCCACCATCTTCTGTAACAATCCAAGCAATTGGTCTTGGAACAACAGTATCTGACATTATTTTGTATCTATTTAAATCTTCAACATCTTTATAATCAATAATCATTATATTCTCCCATTATTAAATATACATAATATTAATATAATCAACTAACAAAAAGCTTAAAATATACTAAATTAATTTTTTTATTATTAAATTATATTTTTAAAGTATAATAATTTTTTTACAAAGGAAATAAATGCAGTTATTAAAAAACAATATCGAACAAATAATAAATGAAGCTTATTTAATCGAGACGCTAAATCTTGATAATAAAACGATTTTAGAGCTTGGTTGTGGTAGTGCAAATATGACTAAACAGTTGGCACAAACAGGAGTAAATAGAAAAATTATTGCATGTGAAGTAGATGAAATCCAGCATAAAAAAAACCTATTGTTTGATATTGAAAACATTGAGTTTAAACTCTGTGGTGCACAAAATATTGATTTAAAAGACGAAAGTGTAGATATGGTTTTTATGTTTAAATCTTTTCATCATATTCCTGAAAATTTTATGAATAAAGCATTAGATGAGATAAAAAGAGTACTAAAACCAAATGGTTTAGCTTATATTAGTGAACCTTTACATCAAGGTGAACAAAATGAATTAGTAGCAATGTTTCATAATGAAGAAGATGTAAGAAAAAAAGCCTTTGAAGCAATAAAAAATAGTGTAGATAAAGAACAATTTAAACTTTTTAAAGAGATATTTTTTAAAACAGAAATAACATACTTAAACTTTGAGGATTTTGAAAAAAAACAGATGAATCTGTCATATAATGATATACAAATAACAGATGAACTAAAATACAAAATCAAAGATAAGTTTGATAAATATAATGATGGAAAAGAGACAACTTTTTATAAACCTTTTAGAGTTGATATACTTCAAAAGATTGTTTAGAAAACTTAGGTATAATCTTTAAAATTTTAAATATGAAAGAATATTATATGATGGAAATTATAACAAAAGAAGATTACAATAAAAATATACAAACACTTATAAAATGGGCAAATGCTTATTATGTTGAAGATAATCCTATTGCAACAGATGAAGAGTATGACAAACTTGCAAGGGCTTGTTTAGCATTTGAACAAACTTATCCTCAAGACTCACACCCAAACTCTCCAAATAAAAGAGTAGGAGGAAAAATATTAGATGGATTTACAAAAGCAAATCATTTAAGTAGAATGTGGTCTCAAGAAGATGTTTTTAACACAAAAGAGCTTGAAGATTGGATAAATAGAGCTAAAAAAGTAAATGAAAAGCTAGAGTTTTATTGTGAACCAAAATTTGATGGAGCTAGTTTAAATCTTATTTATGAAAATGGTATTTTAAAACAAGCAATTACAAGAGGAGATGGATCTACAGGAGAAGATGTTACAAATAATGTTAAAACAATCTACTCTATTCCTTTGGAAATAAAAGAGAAATCACTACTTGAAATAAGAGGTGAGATTGTAATTAAAAAGAGTGATTTTGAAAAAATCAATGAACAAAGACTTAAAGATGAAGAAGCACCTTTTGCAAATCCTAGAAATGCAGCAGCTGGAAGTTTAAGACAACTTAATCCAAATATAACAGCAAAAAGAAAACTATTTTTCAATGTTTGGGGTGTTGGTCAAAATAGCTTAAATCAAAAAAAACATAGTCAAATGATGGATTATATCTATTCACTTGGCTTTTCAAAACCTCCTTTACAAAAAGTTTGCAAAGATATAAAAGAGATAGAAGAGCTTTACCATAAAATCATAAAATCAAGAAATGACATACAAATGATGCTAGATGGAATGGTTATAAAAATTGATGACCTAGAAACACAAGAAGAGCTTGGTCACACAGTAAAATTTCCACGTTATTCATGTGCATATAAGTTTCCCGCAGTTGAAAAAACAACAAAAATAAAAGATATTTTATTACAAGTTGGAAGAACAGGTGTTGTTACTCCTGTTGCAGCAGTTGAACCAACACTAATTGATGGCTCAACTGTTGAAAGAGCGAGTTTACATAATTTTGATGAAATAGCAAGATTGGATTTGCGAATAAATGATGAAGTAATTATTATAAAAAGTGGAGATATTATCCCTAAAATTACAAAAGTTTTTCATGATAGAAGAGATGGAACACAAAAAGAAGTAACAAGACCTACAAACTGTCCTAAATGCAATAGTGAACTTTTAGATGAGGGAACATTAATAAAGTGCCAAAATCTTGATTGTCCTAGTATTGTAACAAACTCTATAATCTACTTTGCTTCAAAAAACTGCATGAATATTGATGGTTTAGGAATAAAAATAGTAGAACTTCTAGTAGAAAAGAAAAAGATTTATGATATATTAGATTTATACTCTTTAAAATATGAAGATTTACAAGAGCTTGAGGGATTTAAAGAGAAAAAAATAAATAATCTTTTAAATGCTATTTCAAAAACAAAAGGAAGTGAACTTTATAGAGTTATCAATGCTTTAGGAATTGAACATATTGGAGAAGTAGCTTCAAAACAGATATGCTTAGAGTTTGGATTAGATGCTATTAACATTGATTATGATTCACTTGTTGCTCTTGATGGTATTGGAGAGCAAATGGCAAACTCTTTTGTTGAGTTTATGCGAGTAAATAGTGAACTTGTTACAAAATTAATTGAAATAATTGAACCAAAAGTTGAAGAAAAAATAGAAGTAAATGACAATCCATTTAAAGGGAAAACAGTTGTTCTTACAGGAACAATGAGTGTAAGTAGAGGTGTAGTAAAGAAAAACCTTGAAAGCTTAGGTGCAAAAGTAAGTTCTAGTGTTTCAAAAAAGACTGATTATGTTATATATGGAGAAGATGCTGGAAGTAAATATGATAAGGCAATAAGCTTAGGAGTTAAAACTTTAACACAAGAAGAAATGAATAGTATGCTATAAGGGGATAAATAATGGAAGAAAAGATAAAAAGAAAACTACCAACAAAAATAAAACTTAATATGCTAATGACTCCAACCATGGCAAACTTTTCAGGAGTAAATGTCCATGGTGGAGAGATTTTAAGACTGCTTGATCAAGTAGCATATGCTTGTGCAACACAGTATTGTCAAACTTATGTTGTAACTTTATCTTCTGATATGGTTTTATTTAAAAATCCTATAAAGGTTGGTTCTTTAGTAACCTTTAAAGCAAAGATAAACTACACAGGAACCACTTCAATGGAAGTAGGAATAAAAGTTGTTTCTCAAGATGTAAAAACAAAAGAAAAAATACATACAAATACTTGCTTTTTTACTATGATTTCTGTTGATGAGAATATGAATCCAAAGCCTGTTCCTAAATATGAGCCAATTACAAAAAAAGAGAAAAGAAGATATAAAAAGGCTATTAAAAGAAGAAACTTTAGAGAAAAAATGAAAAAGAAAATAAAGTAATATTTTAAAATGTTACTTTTTATCTCTTTTATATAATTTTTTCTTCACAAAGTTACAAAGTTACTCTTATGCTATTTATCTACTTTATAATCATAAAAAAATAAAGGTAAAATTTATGATTCAAAATGTAAAGCGCGAAAAATCACTTACAATGACTATGTTAATGACCCCAGATAAAGCAAACTTTACAGGTAAAAATGTACATGGTGGAGAGATTTTAAAAATGCTTGACCATGTTGCATATGCCTGTGCAGCAAGATATACAGGACACTTTGCAGTTACATTATCTGTTGATATGGTATTATTTAAAAACCCAATAAAAGTAGGTTCTTTAGTTACATTTCATGCAAGTGTAAATTATACAGGAAGAACTTCAATGGAAATAGGAATAAAAGTAATATCAGAGGATACAAGAGATAATTCAATAAAAAATACAAATGTATGTTATTTTACAATGGTTGCTGTTGATGAAGATGGAAATGCGATGACAGTACCTCAATTAGAGCTTGTAACTGAAGATGACAAAAGAAGATATAGCGATGCAATTAAAAGAAAAGAGCTTAGAATGATGTCTACAAAAAATAAGTAATACTTTAAACAAAGAAGAGATTCTTCTTTGTTTTATAAATATACTCTATTTAGCTTCAAGATACTCTTCATAAGTACCTTTAAAATCAAAAATTGTTCCATCATTTTGAATTGCTAAAATTCTGTTTGCGTATGCATCAAGTAGTTCCCTATCATGTGATACACAAATTACTGAACCCTCATATGTATGAAGTGCTTCACCAAGTGCTATAATAGCTTCAAGGTCTAAGTGGTTTGTAGGCTCATCTAAAACCATAAAATTTGGCTGTTCTAACATGATTTTTGAAAGCCACATTCTATGTTTTTCTCCACCTGAACAAGACTCAACTTTCTTTTCTTGTTCTTCACCATTAAATAGCATTCTTCCTAAACAGTTTCTAATTTCATTAATATCTGCATCTCTATCAAAGTTTCTCAACCAATCATAAAGTGTCATATCTCCTTTAATTACATCAGTTGCATTTTGAGGAAAGTATCCATTTTGAATTGTTGCACCCCAATGAACTTCTCCACTATCTGGTTTGATTTCACCTACTAAAATTTCACAAAGTGTTGATTTTCCAATACCATTTGGTCCAATAAGTGCAATTTTATCATCTTTTTCTACAGTAAATGAGATATCATTTAATACTAATTTACCATCATAAGATTTTGAAATATTTTTAACCATTAGAAGCTCTTTTCCAACTTCTCTTTTTTGTTTAAATACAATTGATGGGTCTCTTCTACTTGAAAGTTGAATTGAACCAACATCAAGTTTCTCAAGCTGTTTTTGTCTTGAAGTTGCTTGTTTTGCTTTAGAAGCGTTTGCACTAAATCTCGCAATAAACTTTTCAAGTTCTTCTTTTTCTTTTAACTTTTTATCTCTGTTTGCTTCATGTTGTTTAGAAAGCAGTGTTGAAGCTATATACCAATCATCATAATTACCTGAGAACTCTCTAATTTGCTTATAATCAACATCTAAAATATGAGTACACACTGCATTTAAGAAGTGTCTATCGTGAGAGATTACAACCATTGTTCCATCGTGATGTTGTAATTGATTTTCTAACCAACCAATTGTTTCAATATCAAGGTTATTTGTTGGCTCATCTAAAAATAAAACATCTGGTTTTGGATATAAAACTTGCGCTAATAAAACTTTGAATTTATCTCCACCTGTTAATGTACTCATCAAATCACTTTGTTGAGATGATGGAAAACCTAAATCTTCTAAAATTTTTGTAATTTTTACATCATATTCATATGTAGGATCTTCTTCACAACAAATTATTTCTAATTCACCTAATCTGTTATTTACCTCATCAGTGAACTCTTCTGACATATAAAGTTTTTCTTTCTCTTTGATTGCATTATATAATCTTTTATTTCCTAAAAGTACCGTGTCAAAGATTGAATACTCTTCATATGCAAACTGATTTTGAGAAAGTGTTCCTACTTTTTTACCATTTTGTATTTGTATGTCACCCTCAGTTGCGTCTTCTTCACCTGAAAGAATTTTCAAAAAAGTAGTCTTACCAGCACCATTTGCACCAATAAGTCCATATCTTTTTCCTGTATCTAATTTTAAATTTATATCTTGAAATAAAACTTTTGAACCAAAAGCTTTTTTCAAATTAACTACTTGTACCATATAAAACTAACTCCAATATTCATAATCTGTCGCGATTATAACTAAATGTTTCTAATTTAAAAGTTAGATAAGTACTTGTTTAATAATTTTTCTAAAACAGAATAAAATAAAGCCACTTTTTAAAAAAAATAATACTTTATGTGCTAAAATGTTGTATTACTTAACAAAGAGGCATAATGAAAAACTTATCTATTAAATTAAAACTATTAATAATTTCTATCTTATCATTGATTTTTTTATCTTTTATTTTAGGGTTTATTTCAATAAAGCAGACAAAAGAGACCTTAATAGAACAAAAATATGAAACATTAACATCTACAAGAGACTCAAAAGTAAAACAATTAGAAGAACTATTTAAACTATATAGTAAACAAGTAAATCTTTTATCTCATACTTCTTATGTAAAAGATTTAACAATTGAGTTTGAAAAGCTTCATAAGAAGATTGGTTTTGATCCTTATAATAGTTTCCCAATTGATGATGATAAAATAAAACAAGCATCAGTAAAATGGGATAAATTTTACAAAGATTATACAAACACATACCCTTTTAATGATGTATTATTAGTTTCAAAAGAGTATGGGCATGTATTTTATACTTACAAAAAGAAATCAGATTTTGGACAAAATTTATCAACTGGAAGTTTAAGTAACTCAAATCTTGCAAAAATTTGGCAAAAAGTAAAAAGAACCAAAAAAACTTCGTATATTGATATGCAAGCATATGAACCTGACAATTTTAAACCTGCTATGTTCTTAGCTAGTCCTATTTACATAGATGGTGATTTTAAATCAATTTTAGTTTTAAAACTTGATACAAATAGTATTCAAAATATTATGAGTTTTAGAAGTGGTTATGCAAAAACCCATGAAGATTATTTAGTGGGTAAAGACTATTTAATGAGAAGTGATAGTCATATTGCTCCTAATACACACTCCCTAGTTGCCTCTTTTAAAAATCCAAAAGTTGGTTTTAATGATACAGTTGCAGTAAAAGAAGCCTTTAAAGGATTTTCTAATACAAAAATAATAGAAGATTATAGAAATGTAGAAGTATTATCATCATATACACTATTTAATATTGATGAAACTCTTTCTTGGGCTATTGTAGCAGAAGAAGAACTAAAAGAAGTATTAAAAGTACCAAATCAACTTACTAATACACTAATAATAATTAGTTTAATAACTTTCTTAGTTGTTAGTTTAATTTTGTATTTTATAATAAGAAAATATATAATTAATCCATTGGATAATTTTCAAAATGGCTTATTGACTTTTTTTAAATACCTAAATAGAGAATCAAACCAAGTTGAGTTTTTACAAGATAATACAAAAGATGAAATTGGACTTATGAGTAAAGCAGTAAATGCTGGTATAAAAAGAACAAGAGATAGTATCACAAAAGCAGATAATGAAAATTGGATTAAAGATGGAGTTAATCAGCTAAATCAAATACTAATTAATATTAAAGAGTTAAAAGATGTAACTGATGAATCTATTAATTTTATAAGCAACTATATAAATGCAGGAGTAGCTGTACTTTATATTTATGATGAAAAGAGCAAAAGGCTTATACAGTATTCAAGTTTTGCCCATGTAAAAAGAGATGAGCTTTCAAATGAGTTTGCTTTAAGTGAGGGAATAATTGGTCAAGTAGCTTTTCAAAAAAAACCAATATTACTAAAAAATATAAAAAAAGATGAAGCATTAATTACAACAGGAACAGTTACACAAAACTCTTATAATACTTATACTTTTCCTTTAATTCATAGTAATGAAGTATATGGAGTAATAGAGATTGGATCTTTTGAAAAGTTTGAACAAAAAACCTTAGATTTTTTTGAAAGCATCAATAGAACAGTTTGTATTGCAATTTCTAGTGCAATAAAAAATAAAAAAGTAAAAGAGCTTTTAGAACAAACAAAACTTGCAAACAAAGAGTTAGAAATAAACCAACAAAAACTTGAAGAAGCAAATGCTAATATGGAAGAGCAACAACAGCAACTTGAAGAAGCAAATGCTAATATGGAAGAGCAACAACAACAACTTGAAGAAGCAAATGCTAATATGGAAGAGCAACAACAGCAATTAAAAATTTCAGAACAAAATCTAAAAGAACAAAATAGACTTTTAGAAGAGACAAAAAAAGATATTGAAACTAAAGCAGAACAATTAGAGCAATCAGGAAAATATAAATCTGAATTTTTAGCAAATATGTCCCATGAGCTTAGAACTCCACTTAATTCTATTATTCTTCTATCCTCACTACTTCAAAAAAATAGTAAACAAACTTTATCAAATGATGATATAAAAAAAGCAAATACTATTTTTGATTCTGGAAATGAGCTTTTAAGACTTATAAATGATATATTAGATCTTTCAAAAGTTGAATCTGGGAAAATGGAAGTAATTGTAGATGAGTTTAATAGTATTGATTTATTGGAACAAATGAATGAAACTTTTGGCTACACTGCAACAGAAAAAGGACTTGAATTTAAAATTGTAGATGAATATAATAAAGTAATTTGTAATGATAAAGATAGAATTTCTCAAATTATTAGAAATCTAGTTTCAAATGCTTTTAAATTTACAAAAGAAGGTTCTATTACTTTAAGTATAACTGCATCAAAAGATTTAACTAAAGATTTTTGTATTAGTGTAATTGATACAGGAATTGGTATTGCAAAAGAGAAACAAAATCTAATTTTTAAAGCATTTACGCAAGCTGATGGTGGTACAAGTAGGCAGTATGGAGGAACAGGTCTTGGATTATCTATTTCTAAAGAGTTAGCTAAACTTCTTGGAGGTTATATTTCATTGCAATCAAATGAAAATAAAGGAAGTAGTTTTAGTGTTGATTTACCAAATCTTTCAAACAATAAGCCTTTAACTAATAATCCTTCTAAAGAAAATAAACAAACGCTAATACCTAAACCAGCTTTTATAGAAGAAAAAAAAGATAAAAAGATAAAAGAAGTTAAAGATGATAGAGATATTTTAGATTTAAATAAAGAAGCTTTTTTAATAATAGATGATGATGAAGTATTTTCACAAGTAGTGTATGAAGAGATAAAAAGGGGTGGTAACTTTGGACTTGTAGCCTTAAATGCAACAGAGGGCTTAGAGTTAATTGAAAAATATAATATAAAAGGTATTTTATTAGATTTAACACTTCCTGATATGGATGGTGTAGAAGTACTTAAAAAATTAAAAGCAAATCATGAAACAAAAAATATACCAGTACATATAATCTCTTCAAAAGACAAAAATAGTGAGACTTTGAAACTTGGAGCAATTGGATACTTACAAAAACCAGTAGTTGATACAGATATAAATGGAATTATTAATTCATTTGAAAATATAAACAAAAAAGAGATTAAAGATTTGCTAATTGTTGAAGATGATGACATTCATAAAGAAGCATTAATTGAACTTATTGGAACAGATGATATAAATATAAAAGGTGTTAAAACAGCACAAGAAGCAATCAATGAAGTAAAAACAGAACATTATGATACGGTTGTAGTTGATTTAGCTCTTATGGATGGAAGCGGATATGAAGTTTGTGAATATATAAAAAATAGACATCCAAAACTACCTATTATTATCTATACAGGAAAAGAGTTAGATAAAGAAGAAAAACTAAAACTTCAAGAGTATAGCAATAGTATTATTATTAAAACTGCTAATTCAAATGAAAGAATCTTAAATGAGATAAATCTATTTTTGCATAGAGAAGAAGAGAAAGAAGAGAAAAAAGAGATATTTAAAGATGTAGATTTAAGTAAAAAGAATATACTTATTGTTGATGATGATATTAAAAATATTTTTGTATTAGATGCTGCATTAAAAGAGTTTAATGCAAATACTTTTACAGCTTTTAATGGACAAGAAGCTTTAGACTTTTTAAAAGATGAAAAAAATAAAATAGATTTAATTTTAATGGATATAATGATGCCTATTATGAATGGATATGAAGCAATGGAAAAAATTAGAGAAGATAAAAAAATCAAACATATTCCAATTATTGCAGTTACAGCAAAAGCTATGAAAGATGATAGAGAAAAATGTATTAGTTTAGGAGCAGATGATTATTTATCAAAACCTATTGAGATTAATGTATTAGCAAGTTTAATTGAAATTTGGAGCAATAAAAAACACAAATGATTAACATAGTTTCACAAGAAGTAAATAATACTTTAAAAATAATTGTTCAAAACATTGAAAAAGAAGAAGACATAAAAAAACTTTTATCATTGCTAGATTATGAGAAAAAAAGCATTGAAATTAATTTTTTAAATATTCAAACTATTGAAAGTGAAATTATATTAGCATTAAATAAAATAAAATCACATTTATGCATATATTCAAATGAAACAACTTTAAAAAACTATTTAAACCAATTAGGTTTTGAAGTAAAATTTATAAGAAACCAAAATAGAATAAAAAGAAAAAAATTAAACTTAGAATATTTAGCTATTGGAGGAAGTGCAGGAAGCTTAAAAAAATTTATAGATATAGTAGAAAACCTTCCCTACTCTCAAATGTCTATTTTTATTATTATGCATCACAGATCAGATGAAAAAAGTAGCCTTAGCCAAATTTTACAAACAAAAACAGCTTATTATAAAGTAGTAGAGGCAAAATCTGATATGAAAATTGAAAACTCTACTATTTACACAGCACCACCTGGTAAACATATGATAATTATTGGTGGATTTATATTTTTAACAAATGAGGAAAAAAGAAACTTTTCAAAGCCATCAATTAGTATAACCTTTGAAACTCTTTCAAATGAGTATAAAAATAATCTTTTAGCAATACTTGTTTGTGGATATGGTTCAGATGGAAGTGATAGTCTTAAGTTATTACAAGAAAATGAAAGTACAGTTATTATAGAAGATCCAAAAGAGTGTGAGGCAAAACCAATGCTTGAAAATGCTATAAAAACTAACTATTACGATGAAATCTTATCACTTGAATCAATAAATAAATATATAAACACTTGCTTAAATAATGATCCATTTAATAACACTCAACTAGAAGAGTTTTTAAATAAAATCTATGAAGAGTATGGATATGATTATAGAGGTTATAATCTTGAACATATAAAAAGAAGAGTTAAACTATTTTATAGTAATTTAAAACCAAATAATTTTTTAGAGTTTCAAAATGAAGTATTAAGTAATAAAAATATTTTTAAAGATTTATTTTTTAATATTTCTGTTAATATCACTACATTTTATAGAAATCCTGAGGTTTTTAAGAAATTGAAAGATACTCTTTTACCAAAGCTTGATAGTTTTTTAGATATTAAAATTTGGTGTGCTGGATGTAGTAGTGGAGAAGAACCCTACTCTATTGCAATATTTTTAAAAGAGATAGGTTTATTAAATAGAAGTTTAATATATGCTACAGATTTAAATGAGATGATTTTAAAAAATGCAAAAAATGGTTTATATTCAAAACAAAACTATAAACAGTTTTTAAAAAACTATTATCAAGCAGGAGGAAGTGAAAGTTTTAGTAAATACTTTTATGACCATGGTGATTTTGTTGAAATAAATGAAGAGATAAAACAAAGAATCTTATTTTTTAGACATAATTTAGTTGAAGATAGAAAAATCAATGACTTTCAACTTATATTTTGTAGAAATGTACTTATTTATTTTGATAAAGAATTAAAAGAGAATATATTTAAACTTTTTAAGCAATCTTTAGACTCTTATGGTTTTTTGGTTTTAGGAGAGAGTGAATCTTTAGATAATCACGAAAAGTTTTTAACAATAGATAAAAAAAATAGAATTTATAAGAGGAAAATATGAAAGATATAAAAATTTTAGCAGTTGATGATATAGAAGCAAATAGAGTATCTTTACAATATCTAATTCAAGAGTATTTAGAAAATGTAGAACTAGTTTTAGCATCAAGTGGAGAAGAGGCTTTAAAAATCACTTATAAAGAAGAGATTGATATTATTATATTAGATGTACAAATGCCTGGACTTGATGGTTTTGATACGGCAAAATATCTAAAAAGTAATCCAAGAACGCAAAATATCCCTATCATATTTTTAACTGCTGCTTTTAAAAAAGAAGAGTTTCAACAAAAAGGTTTTCAAATTGGTGCAATTGATTATCTTACTAAACCCATTGAAAATCATCAATTTATTAATAAATTAAATCTTTATATTGAAGTTATTATAAAAAATAAACAACTTGAAGCTGTAAATGATAATCTTTATAAGGCATTACAAAAAGAGATTGAGTTAAAAGAGCAAGTACAAAAACAACAACTAGAATTAATAGAACAAAGTAAAATGGCTGCATTAGGGGAGATGATTGGAAATATTGCACATCAATGGAGACAACCATTATCTTTAATTACTACTTGTGCATCTGGTGTAAAACTTAATCTTCAACTTGGTATTGATGATAAAAATGAAATCTTATCATCAATGCAAAAAATAATGAATACTTCTCAAGATTTATCTGAAACCATTGATAATTTTAGGGATTTATCATGTAAAGAAAAACTTTCAAAATTTAACCTTACAGAAATCATCAATAAATCTATTAAAGCTAAAGAGCATCTAATTAGTGAGAATAATATAAATATAATAACAAATCTAGATGATACAATTGAACTTACAAATTTACCAAATAGTTTAGTTCAAGCTTTAGTTAACTTAATACATAATTCAAAAGATGCTTTAGAAAAAAGTGATTTAGAAAAATATATTTTTATTGATTCTTATACAAATAAAGATAATCTTATTGAGATTATTGTTACAGATAATGCAGGTGGAATAAAAACAGAACATATCAATAAAGTTTTTGAGCCATACTTTACTACAAAACATCAAGCCCATGGAATTGGACTTGGATTAAATATTACATATAAAGTAATAAATGATTCAATGTACGGAAAAATAAAAATAAACAATACTAAATTCACCTATCAAGACAATGAATATGAAGGTGCTCAAGTAAAAATCACCTTACCTTTTAAAATATAATAATTTTTCTAAATTTCATTATATATTAAGATATATAACGATAATATTTTATCGTTATATACTTAAATACATAAGGAATTTGATGCAATTTGATTCATCACTAACACTTCTAAATCTTGATACTCCTTTTTTATTAGAAAAAAGAATTAAACTTTTACAAGCAATTGAAAAAGAGGGTTCTATTAGTAAAGCTGCAAAAACTATACCTATGAGTTATAAAACTGCATGGGAAGCAATTGATAGTATAAATAACCTTTGTCCTAGTATTGTTGTTGAAAAAGAGACTGGTGGAAAAGGTGGTGGTGGAGCTAAACTAACAGATTATGGTAAAAATCTTATTGAAACTTATTCCATATTACAAAAAGAGCATGAAAAGTTTTTAAAACAACTTACTAGCCTTACTGACTTTAACACGGGAAGTCTAAAATCACTAAAAAGGGTATCAATGCAAATTAGTGCAAGAAATCAATTAGCTGTTAAAATAGAGAAAATTGTTGAAGACAATGTTAATGCAAGTATTACTTTAAAAACTAAAAGTTCACAAAAGATGGTTTCTAATATTTCAACAAATAGTGTAGCAGCACTTGATTTAAAAGTAGAAGATGAGATTATCGCTATTTTTAAATCAAACAATGTAATGATTGCAACGAGCCAACTTCTAGGATTTAGTGCTAGAAATAAGCTTGAGGGAGTGATAAAGACTCTAAACTTTAGTGAAGTAAGTTGTGAAGTTTCACTTGAAATTTCAACTCATGAAACAATCACTTCAGTAATAACTAAAGAAGCAGCCTTACAACTTGAATTAAAAGTTGGGCAAAAAGTATTTGCCGTGATAAAATCATCAGATATTATGTTAGGAAATTAAGGAGAACAGATGTTAAAAAAGATAGTTTTAGGTAGTGCACTTTTAGTAAGTAGCCTATTTTCAGGAGATATAAATATAGCAGTTGCAGCAAATGTATCTTATGCAATTGATGATTTGAAAAAAGAGTTTAATAAGCTTTATCCAAATACAAATGTAAAAGTTACTTTAGGTAGTAGTGGAAAGTTAACTGCACAAATAAAAAATGGAGCGCCATATGATTTATTTATGGCTGCAAATATGAAATACCCACAAGCACTTTATAAAGATGACTTGGCAGTAACAAGACCTTTAGTTTATGCACAAGGTTCACTAGCATTTTTAAGTAGTAAAAAAATTGATTTTTCAAAAGGAATAGAACTTTTAAAACAAAAAGATATTAGAAAAATTGCAATTGCAAACCCAAAAACTGCACCATATGGAACTGCAAGTGTAGAAGCTATGAAAAATGCAAAGATTTATAAACAGATAAAAAATAAGTTTGTTTTTGCAGAATCTATATCTCAAACTGTTGCTTATAGTGTAACAGCCGCGGATATAGGCTTCATTGCTAAGTCATCTTTATTTTCAGATAAGATGAGTAAATACAAACAAGGAGTTAATTGGTATAGCGTTGACACAAAACTTTATACACCTATAAATCAAGGTATTGTAATTCTTAAAAAAGCTCAAAACAATAGTGAAGTAAAGGCATTTTATAGTTTTATTTTAAGTAAAAAAGCAAAAAAAATATTTGAAAAATTTGGATATTTAGTACCATGAATGAGTTCAAAGCAGTAGTTTCTAAAATTGATAATCTTGACAATTTAAATATTGTTGAGTTTAGTTTTTTTGATATAACATTATCTATGATGAGTTTAGATTTGCATAATATTGAAGTTGGAACAAACGTTTTACTTACTGTTAAAGCTTCAAATGTAGCTATTGCAAAAGAGTTGCAAGGTCAAATAAGCCTTGCAAACTCTATAAAGTCAGATATCATCAAACTTGATATGGGGAAATTATTAACAAGTTTAAAATTACAACATAAAAATACAACTATTACAAGTATTATTACTACAAAATCAGCAAAAAGGCTCAATCTTAAAAAAGATGATTGTGTAAGTGCGATATTTAAATCAAGTGACTTATCAATAAAAGAGGTATTAAATGATTGAGTTGTTATCAAGTATTGAGTATGGTCCTTTTATTTTATCTTTTAAATTAGCTTTTATAACAACACTAATTTTGTTTACTTTAGCATTGCCTCTTAGTTGGTATCTTTCTCAAACAAAATCAAGAATAAAACCAATTTTAGAAGCAATAACTGCCTTACCAATAGTACTTCCTCCTTCTGTTTTAGGTTTTTATATTCTTGTTGCATTATCTTTTAATTCTCCTATTGGAGCATTCTTTGATGAACAGTTTGGCATAAAACTTGTATTTAATTTTACGGGATTAGTTGTTGCTAGTTGTTTTTACTCTCTACCTTTTATGGTTCAACCTTTACAAAGTGGTTTTGAAAGTATAAATAAAAATATGCTTGAAGCTAGTTATATTAGTGGCAAAAGTAAACTTTATACTATATTTAAAGTAGCACTTCCAAATATAAAACCCTCACTATTAACTGCTCTTATTGTTACTTTTGCTCATACTGTTGGTGAATTTGGAGTTGTATTAATGGTTGGTGGAAGTATTCCTGATGAAACAAAAGTAGCTTCTGTTGCTATATATGAGTTTGTTGAAATTATGGATTATGAAAGTGCACATATTTATAGTGCTATTATGCTAATAATTAGTTTTTTAGTGCTTTTAAGTGTTTATATTTTTAATCAAAAACAAAAAAAGAGTTTTTTATGATAGATATTGAAGTAAATAAAGAGTTAATTGGTTCAAATGGAAAAATGAATCTAGATATTAAACTTAATATAAATGATGGTGACTTTATTGCTCTTACAGGACTTAGTGGAAGTGGTAAAACTACCCTACTTCGAATACTTGCAGGATTAGAGCAATCAGAAAGTAAAATTAAAGTTGATAATAAAATCTGGCAAGATGATAAAAAGTTTTTACCACCTCAACAAAGAGAGATTGGTTTTGTATTTCAAGATTATGCACTCTTTACTAATATGAGTGTAAAACAGAATCTTTTATATGTAAATAAAGATGAAAAACTTGCAAATCATCTTTTAGAGTTAACTGAACTATCACAACTTAAAAGTAGAAATGTTACATCTTTAAGTGGAGGACAAAAACAAAGAGTTAGCTTATGTAGAGCCTTGATGAACCGTCCTAAACTTCTATTAATGGATGAGCCATTATCTGCACTTGATCCATCTATGAGAACTAAACTTCAAGATGAGATACTCACACTTCATCGTGAGTTTAAAACTACAACAATCATGGTAAGTCATGACCCAAGTGAGATTTATAGATTAAGTAATAGAGTAATAGTTTTAGAAGATGCAAAAATTATAAAAGATGGTAATGCAAAAGATGTTTTATTAAAAACAAGTGGTAGTGCAAAGTTTTCTTTTGAGGGAGAGCTTTTAGATATTGTAAAAGTTGATGTTATATATATAGCTATTATATCTATTGGTCAACAACTTGTAGAAGTTGTATTAAGTGAAGATGAAACTATAAATCTTCAAATTGGCTCAAAAGTTAGAGTAAGTACAAAGGCTTTCTCTCCAAGTATTTCAAACTAAGGACTATTATGAAAAAAGTATTATTAGCATTGGTTTTATCTATTGTAGTAACTAATGCAAGTGATTTTAAAATTGCAGCAGGAGCAGGATATAAAAAACCTATACAAAAAATCCTGAAACTATATAATAAAAAAATTGATGCTTTCTATGGCAATATGAGACAAGTTAGTACTCAAGCAAAACATACTGATTTAGCTTTAATTATAGGAGATAAAAACTTCTTACAAAATAAAAGTAATATCGATTTTATTCATTATACTTCAATAGGAGAAGGCAAAGCTGTACTTGCTTACTCTAAAAAAACAAAAATAAACGCTCTTGAAGAAATATTATCAGATAAAATAAAAATAGTATCAATGCCTCATCCTAAAAAGGCTATTTATGGAATTGCAGCAATGCAAATACTTCATAATTCTAAACTATTTTCTAATATAGATGAAAAACTTTTTATCACTGCTACTGTTCCACAAGTTACAACATACTTAATAACAAATGAAATTGATGCAGGTTTTATAAATTTAACTTCTGCATTAGCAAATAAATCAAAACTTGGTGGTTATATTGAAATTGATAAAAAGCTCTACTCAAAAATTGATATAGTTGCAGCTTCTACTAAAGCATGTAAAAAAGAGTGTAAAGAGTTATTAGAGTTTTTACAAACAAAAGAAGCAAAAGAAATTTTTACTCAATATGGTCTATAAAACATGGATTATTCTACGATTTTCAACCCTTTGTTTTTAAGTGCTAAAACTGTTGGGCTTAATCTAGTTTTATTTCTTACTATAGGTGTATTTTTAGCTTTTTTACTTTCAAAAGAGAATTTTAGATTTAAATGGCTTCTTAATACAATAGTAACTCTTCCTTTAATCTTTCCTCCAATTGCAATAGGTTTTTTCTTGCTTTTACTACTTGGAAGAGATGGTATAATTGGTGGTATCTTTTATAAATTTGATATATCTTTTATATTCTCTTTTTCTAGTTTAGTTATTGCAGGTTTTATAGCAGGTCTACCTATAATGGTAAAACCTTTGCAATCTGCAATTGAGCAATTTCCAAAAAATATTGTAGAAGCTTCATATTTAAGTGGTAAAAGTAAATTAAGAACATTTTTGTTTATTATCTTACCTTCTATAAAAAAGAGTTTATTAGCATGTTTATTAATAGCTTGTGCCAGAGCACTAGGAGAAGTTGGAATAACTCTTATGCTAGGAGGCAATATAATAGGTAAAACAGATACTATTTCACTTGCTATATATAATGCTGTATTTGATGGAGATTATAATCTAGCACTTATTTTAAGTGGTATACTAATAGTTATATCACTAATATTTTTTATCATCTTAAATTTTTTACAAACTAAAACAAATCATATTTAAAAGGAAAAAAATGTTTAACTTAACAAATGAAGAACTATACAAATATATAAATGAAGATTTACCCTATTTAGATTTAACTACTTATATTCAAACAAACAAAGATAAAAAAGCCACATTAGAAATATATACAAGAGAAGATATTATAGTTGCTTGTAGTGAAGAAGCAGCAAGTATTGCAAAACTTTTAGGATGTAAAGTAAAAGAGTTTAAACCCTCAAAAACAAATCTTAAAAAAGGTGAAGTAATTCTAAAAATAAAAGGAACTTACGAAAATATTCAACAAACATTGAAGCTTTCTCAAGTACTTTTAGAGTATAGCTGTAAAATTGCTACACAAACAAATAATATGCTAAAAATCATCAAACAACATAATAGTACTTGTGAATTATTAACTACAAGAAAAACTATTCCATTTAGTAAAAAAATGTGCATTAAAGCTATACTTTGTGGAGGTGCATTGCCTCATAGATTAGGGCTTAGTGAATCAATACTATTTTTTGATTACCATAGAAAACTATATAGTTCAAATGAAGAGTTTTATGAACAAATAACTAACTTTAAAAAACAACTACCAGAAAAGAAAGTAATCATAGAATCAGAAACATTAAAAGATGCAAAAAATCTTATGAAATATAAAGCTGATGTTATACAACTTGACAAAATGCCTTTAGATGAGATAGAAAAACTTGTAAATTATAAAAATAGTAATTATCCCCATATTAAATTACTTGTTGCAGGAGGAATTAATCTATCAAATGTAGAAAACTACGCAAAACTTAAAGTAGATGGAATAGTCACAAGTAGTATTTACTCTTGTGGAATGGCAAATATAGGTTGTAATTTAAAAATTAAACACTAAAAATAACCTACAAACTAATCAATAATTACTATAAACTTTCAATATAAAGGATTTTTATGTTAAATGGTTTATATGTAATTACTGATGATAGATTGACACCAAAAGATAGTGTACTAGCAAGTATAAAAAATGCACTTGACGGTGGCGCGAAAATAGTTCAACTAAGAGATAAAATAAGTAATGATGAACAAATTGAATCACTAGTACTTGATATACAAAACATATGTAGAAGCTATAAAGCAAAATTTATACTAAATGATAGAGTAAAACTTGCTATAAAACTTCAATGTGATGGTTTACATGTGGGTAAAAGTGATTATGAGAATATAGAGTTTATAAGAAAAAACTTCAAAGGTATTCTTGGGGTATCTTGCTATGATAGTATAGCTCAAGCAAAAAAGATGCAAAATTTAAAAGTAGATTATGTAGCCTTTGGTTCTATGTTTAACTCACCTACTAAGCCAAAATCAAAAACTATTCCCCTAAAAATATTATCTCAAGCAAAAGAAGAGTTAAGTATTCCAGTATGTGCCATTGGTGGAATAAATAATAAAAACATTGACACTGTTATGTTACAAAATCCTGATATGATAGCAGTTATTAGTGATATTTGGAAGAGTAATAATATAAAAGAACAATCAAAATTTTATTCAAACTACTTTAAAAGGATTTCAAATGAAATGTAAATGTACACAAACATTTAAAATATGTCAACAAAAAAGTAATCTTCATTTTATTTCTCTTGTACCTGAACTTACTAGAAAATTTTCCCAATTTTTACAAAAATTATCGCTGGATTTTAAACTTGAAGAGAATATAGTATCACTTGAAGTAAATAACCCAAAACAATTTTTTGAAGAGAATTTTGATGCATTAAAAGCATATTTTAATTCACTTGAGTTAAAAGAGATAAAAGTATATGTAGAAAATGAACAACACAAACTATCTTTTAGTACTATTTTATCTGCAAAACCTTTAGAAAAATTTTTAAATTTTATTGAAGATAAGACATTTTTTGATATATTAGAAAATAAAAGTATTACTTCTCATTTTCAACCTATAATTGATATGAGTAACAACTCTATTTTTGGATATGAAGCACTTGTAAGAGGTGTGATGCCAAATGGTGATTTAGTATATCCTGATGTGCTGTTTGAAAAATCTGCTAGAAATGATATGGATTTTAATTTTGATAGATTGTGTAGAGAAAATGCTTTAAAAACAACAGCTGTTAAAAAAGTTGATGCAAAAGTATTTATTAACTTTATTCCTACAACTATTTATGACCCAAAATTTTGTCTTGCCTCTACTGTAAAATGGGCAAATCAATTAGAGTTTGATCCTAAAAATATTGTTTTTGAAGTAGTTGAAACACAAAAAGTAAAAGATACAGAACATTTAAAAACAATTTTAAACTACTATAGAGAACAAGGCTTTTTAATTGCTCTTGATGATGTAGGAGAGGGATACTCATCTTTAAATATGATAATTGACTTGAAACCTGATATTATAAAAGTTGATAGAAATATCATAAATAATATTGACAAAGATGAGATGAAGCGTTCAGTTTACAAAGCTTTAAGAAACCTTGCTATGGAAAATGATATTAAAATATTAGCAGAAGGAGTTGAAACACCTTACGAATTAGCTACTCTTAAAAGTATAGGACTTGATTATGCACAAGGTTACTACTTTGCAAAACCAGCAGCGGAGATTATTAGACAAATATGAAACTTTTTTTAATTTATCCTCATCAATTATTTGAAAACATTGAAAACTTAAAAAATAAAAAAGTTATCTTAGTAGAAGAGCCTTTGTTTTTTACTCAATATAACTTTCATATTCAAAAGCTAGTTTTACATAGAGCTAGTATGAAGTTTTATGAAAACTACTTACAAAATAACAGTATTGATGTTGAATATTTTGAAGAAGAGAGTTATTTACAAAAGTATAAAAATGAAGAAGTATATATATATGAACTTTTTGATGATTATTTAGAAAAGAAAATATATAAAAACTTTAAAAATATAAAAACTTTGAAAAACCCAAACTTTTTAAATGTTGATGATAAAAGTAAATTTTTACATAACTTTTATGCAAATAGACGAAAAGAGTTAAATATATTTATGAATGAGGATGGAAAGCCTTTATATGGTAAATATAGCTTTGATAGTGAAAATAGAAAAAAACTTCCAAAAGATATATTTATTCCTGCAACTTTATCTTATGATAATAAATATATAAAAGAGGCTAAACACTATTGTGAAAAATTTGACTCTATTGGACAAATAGATAGCTTTAACTATCCTGTGACTTTCCAAGAAGCTAAAATTCAGCTTGAGTATTTTTTTAAGGAAAAATTTGACAATTTTGGAAATTACCAAGATGCTATTACTAAAAAAGATGGTTTAGAGTATCTTTTTCATTCAAATATTTCAAGCAGTTTAAATATTGGACTTTTAAGTTTAGAGGATGTAATACAAGGTTCTTTAAAAGCAAAAGCACCTTATAATGCAAAAGAAGGCTTTATTAGACAAATAATCGGCTGGAGAGAGTTTATGTTAAGAATCTATCAAGATGATGGAGTAAAACTTAGAAACTCTAACTTTTTTAACTTTAAAAACTCTATGCCAAAAGCTATAATTGAAGCAAATAGTGGAATAACAATACTTGATGATGTAGTAAAAAAACTAAAACAAACCTCATATGCACATCATATAGAAAGACTTATGGTTTTAGGAAATATATTTGTTTTATTAGAGATACACCCAGATGAAATATATAAATATTTTATGGAAAATTTTATTGATGCATATGACTGGGTAATGGTAGGAAATGTATATGCTATGAGTGGATATAGTGATGGAGGAAGTATTACTACAAAACCTTATATTTGTAGTTCTAATTATTTAATAAAAATGAGTGATTATAGTAAAAAAGAGAGTTGGTGTGTTATTTTAGATGCACTTTATTGGAGATTTTTATATAAACATGGACATTTATTTAAAACAAATCCTAGAATGAAAATGCAACTTTCACTTCTTGAAAAGATGTCAAAAGAAAAACTTCACAGCCATCTAAATATTGCTGAAGATTATCTACTTAAATTACATTGCAAATTGTAATGTTTTTTAAAAAAATTTTAAAAATCATATAAAATAGTATTATGAAAAAAGATATATATGAAAAGATGCAAATCTTAGCTAATAGTGCTAAATATGATGTTAGTTGCAGTTCTAGTGGAAGTGAAAACAATCATAAAACAGGTGAACTTGGAGCAACTCACAATAGCGGTATTTGCCATACTTTTACAGCAGATGGAAGATGTGTATCATTACTTAAAGTACTTCTTACAAATTTTTGTATTTATGATTGTGCTTATTGCATAAATAGAAAAAGCAATGACATAAAAAGAGCTGCATTTTCTCCTAGAGAACTTGCTGATATTACAATCAACTTCTATAAAAGAAACTATATTGAAGGTCTTTTTCTAAGTTCTGGAATAATTGACAATGAAGACCATACAATGACTTTGATATTAAGAACACTCAAAATATTAAGATATGAGTATCATTTCAATGGTTATATCCATGTGAAATTAATACCTGGAGCTGATAATAGACTTATTGATGAAGTTGTAGCATTGGCAAATAGAGTAAGTTCAAATATAGAGCTTCCAAGTGACAAATCACTAAAAATACTTGCACCAAATAAAAGCAAAGAAAAAATACTACAACCTCTTAAACATGCAAGAGATAAAAGTTTAGAAAATGATACAAAACCAATAGGTATGAGTACTCAATTAATTATTGGTGCAACACCTGAAAGTGATAAAGATATTTTAAAACTAAGCTCAGTTTTATATGATAAGGCTTTATTAAAAAGAGTTTATTATAGTGCTTATATTCCTGTAAATGATGATAGAAATCTTCCAGCAATCGTAAATAAACCTCCTTTACTTAGAGAACATAGATTGTATCAAGCAGATTGGCTTTTAAGATTTTATGATTTTTCTTATGATGAAATAGTAAGTGAAGAGTTTCCAAATCTTGATGAAGAACTTGACCCTAAAACTTCTTGGGCACTGCATAACTTAAGCTATTTCCCAATGGAAATAAATAAAGCAAGTAAAGATGAACTTCTTAGAATTCCAGGGATTGGTGTTCGAGGTGTATTTAAAATACTAAAAGCTAGGAAATTTAAAAGTTTAGATTTTGAAGATTTAAAAAAGCTAAAAATATCAATTAAAAGAGCTCAATATTTTATAACTTGTAAGGGTAAATATTGTGCTAAAGTATCCTTTTGTAGTGACACCATAAAACAAGCCATTATAAAGCCACCTAAAAAAAGAGTTATTCAACCCTCACTGTTTGATATAGATTATAGTGCAATTACGGGGGAATTATGATTTTAATTTATGATAAAACCTTTGAGGGCTTTTTAACTTTAGTTTATGATGTTTATTATGAAAAACTAAAACCAAACTCAATATTGAAAGAAAGACCAAATAACTTAATACTTGAAGAAATAAAGCAAATTCAAAGCAATGAAATAAAAGCTACAAAAGTTCTTGAAGCTATAAAAAAAAGATTTACAAAGAGAGCTTTTCAAACTATTTTAAATATTTTCATGTGTGATAATGATGATTTTGAACTTCACTTACTAAATTTCATAATCATAGGTTTTAAAGATAAAAATGAACTTTTTAATATTAATAATAGTTCAATCTTTTATATACAAAATCTTGAAAAACAACTATTTAGGGCAAATCATAAAATGAGTGGTTTTTTAAGATTTGAAGAGCTTGAAGATAAAACTTTGTATGCAAAACTTGAAAGTAGATTTAATCTTTGCTATTTTCTAGGAAAACACTTCTATAAAAGATTGAACAATCAAAACTATATAATCCATGATATAAATAGAAAACTTGCATTTATTAAAGATGAAACTTCTATAAAAGTAGAAAATATTGCTTCATTTGAAGAGCCAAATTTATCAAAAGATGAAGAAAAATTTAAAAAATTATGGAATAGATTCTTTGAAGCTGTAAGTATAGAATCAAGAAAAAATGAGAAACTTCAAAAAACTCTTGTTCCTTTACTTTATAGAACTTATATGACAGAGTTTAAAAACTAAATTACTGCTTTAAAATTATATTGATAATCATTATTAATTATTGTTAAAGTTTATATTCTATATTATTTTATTGTTTAATAAAAATTTACTAAATTAAGCTATTAAGTTACACAAAATGTATACTAATAATTTTTTAGTTCTATTAAAATGATAAAATAATTAAAAAAGGATTAAAAATGCAAGATATACCACAAATTTTAATGATTATCGTTTCACTTTCAATAGTGAGTTTAGTCTCTTCAATCTTTTTTATAAAAGCAAAAGTAAACAACAAATAAAGGAAACACAATGGAAAATTTAATTCAACTTTCAATTTTATCAGTAACTTGGCTTGCTGCACATTTTAATATTTTGCTAATTTTACAATAAAGTATATTTGTATGATTAGAAATATTTTATTTATTGTTGTGCTATTTATCTTTACGGGGTGTTTTACAAAACATCCCCACTTAAAAACTGTAAATAGTGTAAATATAAACAAGTACTTAGGCACATGGTATGAGATTGCAAGATATGAGCATTTTTTTGAAAAAGGATGTAAAAATGTAACTGCTAATTACTCTTTAAATGAAGATAATAGTTTAAAAGTAGTAAATAAATGTACGAAAATAGATACAAATAAAAAAAGCAGTGCAACTGGCATAGCTTATGCTACAAATGAATCTAATAGCAAATTAAAGGTGAGTTTTTTTAGACCTTTTTATGGTGATTATTGGGTTTTGATGCTTGATGATTCTTACAAATATGCGGTTATAGGAACTCCTTCAAGGGAATATTTATGGATTTTATCAAGAACACCAAAATTAGATAAAAATATTACAAATAAAATTTTAGAAAAACTTCCAAAATTAGGCTTTGCTACAAATAAATTAATTTGGACTATACAAGAGTAATTATGGAAAAAAGAAAAATAGATAAAGTGATTTTAAAAAAAAGAGCTCTTGATAAAGATATGCAAGAGTACGATCTAAATAGACTTATTGAAATGGCATGGCAAGATAGAACAACCTTTGATGCTATTTATTTACAATATGGATTAACAGAAAATCAAGTAAAAAATAAAATGAGAAAATTGATTAGTAAAAAAGCTTATGATAGATGGAGAAAAAGAGTACAAAATAAAGCCACTAAACACAAAAAAAAGCTTTATCATAAGCCAGATAGATTTCAAGGTCCATGGTGATTATTTGACAAAATTTTTATACCAATAATTTAAATAAGCTGATATAATAAAATAAAAAGGAAGAAAGATGTTAAAAGAGTTAATTTATACAGGAATTGGAGCTACTGCACTTTTGAAAGATAAAGTTGAAGATGAACTAAAAAAATTAGAAGAAAAAGGTAAGATAGATAAAGGTGACATTAAAGGTTTTATTGAGTCTTTGGAAAAAAAAGGTAAAGAGCATGATGAAGAGTTCAAAGAACAACTTAAAAAAAGTATCAAAGAAGCCATTAGTGAATTAGGACTTGTTACAAAAGATGATTTAGAACAGCTAAAAAAGGAACTAAAATAGTAACTTTTCTAAAAAACATTAATCTTTACTCATATAAAAGAGTTTATAAAGTCTTTAGATTTTTACTTACGACTTATCTTGTGATTAAGAAAAAAGATAGCTTTTTAGCACTGAAACCTCTTGCTCCTAAAGAGTTTAAACATACTATTATTGACTTAGGAGCAAGTTTTATTAAGCTTGCCCAAGTTTTAGCTACAAGGGCTGATTTTTTTAGTCAAGAGTATCTTGATGAATTAAAAGAGTTACATGATAAACTTCCTTCAATGCCAAAAAAAGATTTTGAAATAGTTTTTAAAAGAGCATTTGTAAATGATAATTTTAAAGAGTTTAACAATGAACCTATTGCTTCTGCTTCTATTGGTCAAGTTCATATAGCTTATTTAAATAGTGGTGAAAAAGTCGCTGTAAAATTAAGAAGAGAGGGAATAAAACAAAGAGTTCTAGCTGATATTAAAATAATTAACTTTTTTAACTTTATATTTAAACCTTTATTTTCACACTATACAAAAAACTCAATTGAGTCTGTTATAAAAGAGTTTTCTTCAATGATTGTGCAAGAAGTAAGTTTAAATAATGAACTTCAAAATTTAAAGAAATTTTCAAACACATATAAAGACAGTAAAATAAAATTCCCAAAACCTTATGAAGAGTTTTCAAGTGATGATGCTTTGGTTATGAGTTTTGAAGAGGGCTTTAGATTTGATGATAAAGAAACTATTTTAAAAAATAATATAGATTTCAATGAAATAATTGCCAATTTAGTTAGTTTTTATACTGAACAAATGCTTATAAAAGGTTATTTCCATGCTGATCCTCATCCTGGAAACTTACTAATCACACAAAATAGTGAAATAATTCTTTTAGATTTTGGAATGGTAAAAACAGTACCAAATGATACAAGAATTGCCATAATTGAGCTTATAAAAGCTGCAAATGAACAAGATTATGAGTTATATATTAGTGCTAGTAAAAGACTTGGAACAATAGCATATGAAGCCCCTACTTCTGAGCTTGCAGTATTTACAAGTAAAATGTTTGAAATTTTTTCAAACAATAATTTAGATAGTGAATCTATGCAAAAGTTGGCTTTTGAAGTACTTGAGGGTACAAGAGATTTACCTTTTAAACTTCCAAGTGATGCAATTTATATTTTAAGAGTTAGTGCAATTATTGAAGGTTTAGGAACTACATATATTGAAAATTTCAATGGAATAAAAGATATATTACCAATTTTGCAAGAAAATTTACCAAAAGCATTAGGAGCTAAAGACTCTATTATTGAAACACTAATAGATGAAATAAAAGATATTCCATTTACTATAAAAGATTTTAAATCTACACTAAAACAAGCAAGTGAAGGTGAATTAAAAGTCGAGATTTCAAAAAATCAACTAGAGTTTTTAAAAAAGGAATTGCACTCATATTTTAAACCATATTTAATATCTATTTCTTTTATGATAACTTCAATTTTCATGCTATTAGTTGACAAAGATTTAAAAGAGATTGCAATAATACTATTTACCCTTTCATTAATAAAAATTTTATATAAATAGTTAATTTTTATGAGTTAAGCATAATTTTATGGTAAGATAATAAATGTACTTAATAATTTAAGAAAACTATTCTAGTTAAATTACTAAAATATCTTTATATTAACAAAAGGGATATTAAATGAGTTTTAATAACAATGAATTGGAAATTGAGCTTGACATTAAATCTTTTTTAGTTTCAGAAACTAATGAACAAGGTATAATAAAGTTTGCAAATGATGAGTTTTGCAAATTTTCTGAATACTCCTTAGATGAATTAATAGGACAACATCATAATATCGTACGACATCCAGATATGCCTGAAAAAGCCTTTGATGAGCTTTGGAGCACTGTAAAATCAGGTAAAAAATGGAAAGGTTTTGTAAAAAACAAATCAAAAACTGGCAAATACTATTGGGTATATGCAACAGTATACCCCTTTACTTCATGTGATGGCACAACCGGCTACATCTCTTGTAGAAGAAAAGCCTCAAGAGATGAAATTGAAAAATACTCAAAAATTTACAAAACAATGAAGTAAAGGATTTTTATGAAATTTAAAGATTTATCAATAAAAACAAAATTAAGTATTCTTGTTTTAACTCCTATGTTTTTTATTATAGTTTTAGGGCTTTCTTTTATCTATCAAGAGTATAAATACAAGCAAGAGTATGGCACTTTAAAACAGATAATAAACTTTGATTCAGATATTTCACTTACTATTCATGAACTGCAAAAAGAAAGAGGTATTTTTGTATCTTTTATAAGTAGTAATGGTAAAAACTTTAAAAATGAAATAAGAAATCAAATACAAAATAGTGATGAAAAAATAGAGATTTTAAAAAATAGTTATAAAACTTTAAATAAAAATTTTCTTGATAATACAAATCTTGAGCTACTTGAAGAGTTTTTTAATAGTTTAACTAATATAAAAAGCAAAAGAAATCTTGCAAAAAGTATGCAAATATCAACAAAAGAAGTACTTGATTATTATTCAAATTTAAACTCAAATTTACTCAAATTTATTGCTAGAAGTTCTGCTATATCAAAAGATTCAGAACTAACAAGACAAATTCTTGCTTATTATAATTTTCTTATGGCAAAAGAAAAAGCAGGAGTTGAAAGAGCCATTGGTTCAAATGTCCTAATTGAGGGTACATTTAAAGATAATATGCTAAGTTTGTTTACAAGCTTAATCTCTGCTCAAAAAAACTATATGAATGAATTTGAAATTTACTCAAAAAAAGAAAACCTCTCTTATGCCAAGCAAGCTTTAAATGATTCTTCAGTAAGCAAAGTAGAAGATATTAGAGATATTTTAATACATTCACAAGATAAATTAAAATATATCATCTCCATTGAAGAGATAATAGGATTTGAGGGAATTATTCATAATATCAAAAATTATGAATTAACTAAAAATATATCTTATAAAAATAAAGTACAAAGCAAAATAAAAGAGCTTGAAACTTTAATAAAAGATTATAAAAATGATTTTAAAATATCAAACAGAGAGACTAATCTTTTAAATACTATACAAAATAGGTTTTCAAACTACTCTACTCTATCACAAAACTCTAATGATAGTAGTCTAGATAATCAAAAAGTTGTTAATGCAATAAAAGAGTTAAAAACAAAACAGTTTGATATTGAAGCTACATATTGGTTTGATACAATCACTAAAAAAATTGAAATACTTAAAACTATTGATGATTATTTATCAAATAATTTATTTTCAATTATAAATAAAAAATATGAAGAAGTATCTTTTTATTTTTATAAAAATATAGTTATGCTTTTTATTGTTATCTTACTTATCTCTATTTTAGCTATTTATATTTTTTCAAATATTTCAAAATCTTCAGAAACTATTTATTATGGAATTGAGCGATTTATGAAATTTATAAACAGAGAAATAAATGAAATAGAAGATATAAAAGTTCATGGAAATGACGAGTTTGGGAAAATAGCAACAATGGCAAATAAAAATATGAAGCAAATAAATGATGATTTAGAAGAGGATATGCTTTGTGTTGCTGAGGCTGTACTTGTATTAAATAAGATGAGACAAGGATATTTTAATTATAGGATAAACTCAACTGCTGCGAATCCTCAAATTCAAACATTTGTTTATTCTGTTAACAAAAGTTTAGATATACAAGCTTCAATTTTTGAAGATATACTACAAACATTAGAAAAGTATACCCATTATGATTATACTCAAAATTTAAAAGATGTAGATGTAAAAGGAGATTTAGATAAACTTTTAAAAGGAATAAATAGCTTAAAAGAGTCAATCACTAAAATGCTTGTTACTAGCCAAGATATAGGATTGACTTTAAAAAATAGCTCAAATACACTTTTAAATAATGTAGATAACTTAAATAGATCATCAAATGATGGAGCTGTAAGGCTTGAAGAAACAGTAGCAGCAGTTGATGAAATAAGTGAAAACATCTCTGCTACAAACTCTTATATAAAAGAGATGTCACAAAATGCAAAGATTTTATCTAACTCTTCAAATGAAGGTAAAGAGCTTGCAAATAAAACAACAAAATCAATGGAAGAGATAAATAATCAAGTTGAGGGTATAAAAGAAGCTATTACACTAATCGATCAAATAGCATTCCAAACAAATATTTTAAGTTTAAATGCAGCAGTAGAAGCTGCAACTGCTGGAGAAGCGGGTAAAGGTTTTGCTGTTGTTGCACAAGAAGTAAGAAGTTTAGCAAGTAGAAGTGCTGAAGCTGCAAATAAAATTAAACAAATTGTAGAAACTGCAACTTTGAAATCAAACGAAGGTAAAAAAATAGCCTTTTCTATGATTGATGGATATAACAATCTTAATGAAAATGTACAAAAAACTGTATCAATTATACAAAATATCCAAACTGCATCAGCTGAACAAACTCAAAGAATAAGCCAAATAAATGATGGATTAAATAGCCTTGATAAGCAAACACAAGAAAATGCAAGTGTTGCAAGTCAAACACATGATATTGCAGTAGAAGCATCTGATATTGCAATATCAGTTGTGAAAAATGTGAAGAAAAATAATTTTGTTGGTAAAAAAGAAGAATACTAAGTTATTTTAAAACACATTATTTATATACAAAAAACCTTTTTTAAGTGATAAACTTAAATAAAAAAGGTTTTTTATGAATATTGCAATAGTTGGTGCTGGATTTAGTGGATGTTTACTATACAATAAACTCATAAAAAAAAATCATCAAATTACTATTTTTGAAAAATCAAGAGGCACAGGTGGAAGATTAAGCACAAAATATATAAATGATAATTTTTGTGACCATGGAACACCATACTTTGAAGCAAAAAATCAAAATTTTATTGATTTTTCTAATAGATTAGTAAAAGAAAAAATATTAAAAAAATATAAGAAATTTTATATACCAACAAAAGGAATAAATAAAGTTTGTTCTTCTTTAATAAATAAAGAAGATTTAAAAACAAATATAAAAATTACAACTTGTAAATATGAAAATAAAAAATGGAGTTTAATCGACACTCAAAACAATATCTATCAAGATTTTGATATCTTACTTATTACAATTCCTGCTGTTCAAATTTTAGAGTTAAACATAAACTTAAATGAACACATAAAACAAGATTTATCATCAATAAAATATGATAGTATTTTCACTTTAATTTTATATGGTAATAAAAACTTGTCACTTCATAAGGGATTAAAAAATATCAATTTATTTAAAAAAATTATTGATAATTCAAAGAAGTATAATTATGATAATTTTAGTAGTTTTGTATTACATGCAAATGAATCTTTTTCCACAAAAAACAATGAAAAAACAAAAGAAAAACTAGAAGAAAAAGTAATTAAGAAACTAAAAAAACTTCATATTGAAATTGATAAAAATTTTATAATTTTACCTCATTTATGGAAATATGCTTTTGCAAAAAATCATCTCAAAAAAGATTTTATTTTTGACAAAAAACAATCTCTTGGAATATGTGGAGATTACTTTTATAGTAAAAATATTGAAGCATCTTTTTTAAGTTCTACAAAATTAGCAGATAATATATAATATACATTTCTTAAATACAGTTTGTATAATAAATTTAATTTTATTACATTTTGTAGTTTTCTTAATAGCAATAAGAGTATACAAAAATACAATAAACTTACTATCACATAAACTTAGTTATAATATTTTAGTTTTAAAATAAGGTGTAAAATGCTAGAAAAGAGTATTAGAATTCTTGGAGCTTATGGAGGCAAAGGTGTTGATATAAATAACACCAGTGTTCAAATAGATAAGCATACTACAATTGATGCAGGAAATATATTAAAAGGAATAGGAAAAGATGCCAAATATATCAATAAAATATTTTTAACACACTCCCATCTTGACCATATTGTTGATATACCTTTTTTAATAGATGCATTTTTTGAAAAGAAAGAAATACCTATTAAAATTTATGCTTTAAAAGAAACAATAATTCATCTAAAAAAACATCTTTTTAATTTTGATATATGGCCAGATTTTTCACAAATTAATCTCATAAATAGAAAATTAAAAGCAATAGAATTTATAGAAATAAAAGCAAATGAAACAATAAAATTTGATAATTTTTCTATTAAAGCAATTAAGACAAATCATACAATTTCTAGCTGTGGATATGTAGTAAAAAAGAAAAATCATGCAGTACTTTTTACAGCAGATACATATAAATGTGATACTATTTGGGAAGAATTAAATCTAAATAAATTTATAAAAACTTTAATAATTGATGTTTCATTTCCCTCTCGCCTTGCAAATATTGCTAAAAAAAGTAATCATTTAACCTTAAAAGATTTACTAGAAGAACTAGAAAAATTAAAAAGAGATGATATTTGTATATACATAAATCATCTTAAGCCATCTTATGTAAAAGAGATAAAAAAAGAGCTTGAAGAGTTAAATAGCAAATATAATATTCAATTACTAAATGACGGTGATATCTTAAATTTGGAAACTACAAAAAAACAAAAAAGATTAATTTATGAAAATAGTACAAAATATCATTTAAAAAAAATATTTGAGAATATGACTAGTAAAGAAGATTTTGATAAAATCATACAAAAAGTTCAAAAAGAGAAAGAGAGAATAAAATAAAAGAGAAATTCTCTTTTATTTTACGAATTCAACTACTTCATCAAAGCTTAGTCTTAACTGATCAGATTGTTCATTTAATCTATATCCAAAAGGTAAAACCATAGCTACTTGATATTTTGTAGTATCAAGTTCTAATATTTGCTCTAATTTATCTTTTTCAAAGCCTTCAATAGGACAAGAGTCAACTCCAATAGCAGCAGCAGCTGTCATCATATTTCCCACTGCAATATAAGTCTGTCTTGCAGTCCACTCATAAATATTTTTATCACTACTTAAAGTATCTTTTAAATGATTTGCATAAAGATTAATATAAAAATCTTTTTTTTCTTGTGGCATTGGTCTTCTTCCAAATCTTTTTTCAGGCACACCACTTTCAACTTTAACATCTTCAATTTTTGCTAAAACAATTACTAAATCACTGCATGATGTAATTTGAACTTGGTTCCAACAAGTAGGTCTAATTTTTTCTTTTAGTTCTTGATTTTGTACTACTAAAAATTTCCAAGGCTCCATACCAAATGATGAAGGTGATTTTCTAGCTACTTCTAAAATAAACTTCAAATCCTCTTCTGGTATTTTTTTTGTATCATCAAAAACCTTACAAGCATGTCTAAAATCCATCGCTTTTAAAAACTCTTCTTTAATCACTTTATCTCCTTATATTGCTAGTTTTTCTAATTTATTAATTTCTACATTTTCTAGTTTATCTTCAATATTTACTAAAAACTCTTTAAAATGAGGTTTATTTTCATGTATTGTTAAATCCTCTTTACTTTCCCAAATCTCTATAAAAGTATAACTATTTTTTTCTTCTAAATCTTTATGTAAATCGTATTTTATGCAACCATCATCATTTGCATGTGTTTGTTTATGAAGTTTTGTAAGTTCATTGAAAACTTCTTTTTCAAACTCTGGTTTTATTTTAATCTTTGCAATAACTATAATATTTTCCATTTTTTATCCTATAAAAAATTTTTTGTTAGTATATCTTCAAATTTCTTTAATTCACTATTTATATCTAATTGCGTTTTAAAAATATCATGAATTGCATAAGTCTGAAGTGGTTTTGCACCACAAAATTGAAAAGTTTTATGTACTGCTACATTTGCTTCATCAAGAGTTAAACCATCAAAAAAACCATCTTTATTATTAAATTCACTACTTGGGCAATTATAAGTTAATGAAAGCATATATTTTTTATCTGTCATTAATCCACCACTACCATACTTTTTACTACTATCACTTCTACTTCTTCCATCATTTACAAAAGTAACTGTATTATTTCCTCCTGAAAATATTTCGTCCATATATTTTTTAGTAAGCCAAGGAACACCCATCCAGTAAACTGGATATTGAAATAAAATATAATCTGCCCATTTAAATTTTTCTAATTCTTCTTTTATATTATAATCACTTTCAACAACACTATGTTTTACCTCAAAATTATTATTTTCAAAAAAATCTTGTGCTTTATTTATAAAAGTTTGTGTTAATTTACCCTCAGCAATCTCATCATATCTTTGATGTCCATTTATAATAAGTACATTTTTCATAAATTCTCCTAATATATTTTGAAAATTATATATGTAATAAACTTAAATTACCCTTACTTTACTTTAGGTAAGTAAGGATGTTTAATATACTTTATGCTATAATTTCAATCTTTAAAGGATTTAATAATGTATTTTATAAATAATAAAGAGTATAAGTGCTCAGTAGCAGTTACTCTTGATATATTTAACGATAGATGGAAATTAGCTGTTATCTGGCATTTGTTAGATAATAGTAAACGGTTTAAAGACTTACATGAAGATATTGCAGAAATAACACAAAAAACTCTAACTGTAAAATTAAAAGAGTTAGAAGAAAAAAATATTATTAATAGAGAAGTTTTCCCAGAAGTACCACCAAAAGTTGTTTACTCTTTAACTCCAATAGGAGAACAACTTAAACCCGTTTTAAAAGAGATGTATAAATGGGGTATTAAATATGTTGAAGATTATGGTGAATTAACAAATGACAATCTGTGTGATGCAGAATTTAAAATCTCAAAATAGTAAATAAAATGGAAAATTTCGTTTTAATTATTATTGCTATACTTATTGGATATGCTCTTCAAAAATTTAAGATTTTTTCTCAAGAGACTCCAATAATTTTAAATCAATATATTATATACATCTCACTACCTGCAATAATTCTATTGCAAGTACCAAAACTAAACATCTCAATTGATATTATTATTCCAGCTGTAATTGCATGGTTTGTTATGCTTTTAAGTGCTGGAGTGGTACTACTTTTTTCTAAATATTTCAAATGGTCTAAAGAAATAACAGGTTCTTTGCTTTTAGTAGCAGTTTTATCAAATAGTTCAATTGCTGGTATTCCTTTATTAAATACCTACATAGGAGAAAAAGCTATTCCTTATGTAATTATTTATGATCAATTAGGAACATTTATAGCACTTGCAACTTATGGAACATTAATTACAGCATTATATTCAAATAATAAAAAAACAACACCTAGAATTATTGTTCAAAAAGTAATTACTTTTCCACCTTTTATGTCGCTTATTGTTGCATTTTGTTTTTTAGGTGTAGAGTTTCCACCTTTAGTAACTAGTATACTAAAAGATTTCTCTTATACACTTATTCCTGTTGCTTTAGTAGCAGTTGGTTTACAACTAAAATTTAAAATGCCAAAATCAGATTTACAACCTTTAAGTATTGCACTTATTATTAAACTAATTATTGGTCCAATAATTGCATATTTTGTAGCAGTACTATTTGGTTGGCAACACACCTTAGCTAGTGATGTTTCAATATTAGAAGCTGGTATGTCACCTATGATAACAGCAGGTGCAATAGCAGCTATGGTTGGTCTTGCACCAAGACTTAGTACTGCTATTGTTGGTTATGGTATAGTTGTATCTTTTTTAACTACATATGTAATTTCAAGGATACTTTAAATCCAATAAGTTGGATAATGCCTTTTTTCATTTTGCGATAGGTTATTTACAAATAGTGCTACAAGTAGCATTAGTAATGCACCTATTGCAATTGGAGTAAAAGGGTATAACCACTCTAAGTCTTGAATTTGATTACTACCTATTACATAAATAAGTGCTGTTGCTCCACCTGGAGGATGCATAGTACAACTATAATGCATAAGCAATATAGACAAAGAGACACTAAGAGCACACAATATTTCTAAAGAAAGTACTCCTAAAAAAACTTTTACAACACAAACAGAGACTAATGCAGATAAAATATGCCCACCAATTAAATTTCGTGGTTGTGAAAAAGGTGCTTGTGGTGCTCCATACACAAGTACAGCAGAAGCTCCAAAGGAACCAAGTAGAAAAAAGCTATCTTCAATAGAGAACCATTTTCCAAATATAGCAATAAAATATATTCCTAAAAAAGAACCAATAAACGACCATAAGATTTTACTTATAGGTTTTCTTGATTCTCTTTTTGATTTTGATTTCATTCTGTGAAAATATTTTTGAATCATATACAAGCCTCTAAAATTTTTAAGATTTTAAACAAAAAAATGAAATATTTATATGATTTATATCAAAACTAATTAATTATTGTAATATTTAGCTGGCAACTTAGTTGCATTTAAAGTTTATTTGTTATACTCCAAATTTTAAAATACAAAAAAGGATATTTATGTCTAATCATTGTCCCTACTGTCAAAAGAAAATATCAATAAGTAAAGTCTTTTGTTCAAGAGATTGTAAAGACAATTATTTTCAAATGGTAGCAATTCAAATACCAAAACCTTTTATTAAAAGAATCTTTGTATTTTGCAATAAAGAGCAAAGAGACAAAGAAATTTCTAATTTTGCAAGAAGACATGGTTGGAAAGAGAGTTTAATAAGAAACAAAATTGACAAACTTAAAGAAGAGTACGGATACTAACTTCAAATATATTAACTAATAAAACTCTTCTTTTAAAAATCTTTAGCTCTTAATTTTGTTGTAACACAACTAACATATACATAATTATTGCCAAATTTTTACTATAAATTATTAATTTTTCTTATTCTTTTACACAATCTAAACAAAGTTTGTGTATCATACACAGATAAATTTTATATAATAGGAACTTATATGACAAAAATCTTAAAATTAAGTTTATTAGTGTTTTCTTTTCTTAGTGTGCTAAATGCTTATGAGCCAAAAGAAGTTACAAAAGAAGAGATAAAACAAATCAATAACTTAAATCTTCTACAAAAAGCAGATATTAAAGTTAGCAAAGCTTTTGATATGGGTAGTATTTATATACTTGATTCAATAATTCAAGGAAAACCTCAAGAATTATTTTTAACAAAAGATAAAAAAGTTCTAATTGCTGGAAATGTAATGGATGTAAATAGTGGTGATGCTATTACTTTACCTGTTGATTTATCAAATACAATTGGAAAAGAAGCTTTAACTTATGGAAGTGGAAAAGATGAGTATGTATTATTTACTGATCCTGAATGTCCATATTGTAAAAAACTTGAATCATTTTTTCCAAAACTTGAAAAACATGTAAAAATTAGAGTATTTTTCTTCCCATTAAGTTTTCATAATAATGCAAGAGATTTATCTATATATTTTATGAGTAAAAAAACAAATGAAGAAAAAATCAAAGCTATGTTAAATACAAATGCTGATTCAAAAGAGTTTAAAAATAGAAAAATCTCAAAAGATGAGTTAGCAAAACTTGAAAAGAGTTTAGAAGAACAGATGATTATTGCTCAAAAATTAAATATAAGAGGAACACCTACTCTTTTTAATAAAGATGGCAAAAAACTTGTTTGGGTAGAATTATTGAAAAAATACAATATTGACTTACAATAAAATAAACCACATTTTGTGGTTTATTTTATAAGTATTTCATCAAAACTTAATGTCTTGAACCTATATCTTTATCCTCATCTTTTCCTGATAACATTTGTGTTAGTTCATCACACTTTACTAATAAATTATTTTTGATTACAAATTGTGCTATAACTTTTACTTTTACTATACTTTTATCTTTTTTAACAGCTGTTACTATGTGATTTGTAAAAACATTTTCACCATCTTGTGCAATAGCCAAAAAATCAACATCTAAAGAATCTATAACCTCTTTTTGTTTTTTCATATGACTTATGAAGCCATCATAATCTAAAGTATTACCATCTACATTTTGTATATAATCAGAAGAGATATATTTTTCTATAATTTTAGTATCTACACTAGAAGCACCTAATATTTCTGAAAATATTTTTTTTATAAGCTCTTTTTTTTCATTTTTTTCCATAAAACTCCTTTTATTAAACTAACTAAATACCTAATTTTATCTAAGTAATTTTTAATTTAACTTTTTTTAATCTGTGATTTTTACTAGATAAAATAACTGCAATTAAAGAGAGTAAACAACCAATAATTGTTGATAATGCAATTTTTTCACTATATGCATAATAACTTGAAACTATAGCACCAATAGGCACAACAAACATAAATACAGCAGTATTGTGTGCACCAATTTTACTAGCTGAAACAAAAAATATAGTCATTGCAAATGTTCCAGATAGAAGTCCTATAAAAACAATATTTAACCAAAATATCGAATCATACAAGGCTATTTCAAAAGGATGATAAGGTAAAGCAAATAACATATTTGTAAAAGCAGTTACACCAAAAAGAACTAAAGTATAAAACATTGGATCTACTTTATTTGAAACTTTTTGAGTTATTATTGTAACTAATGCCCAAACAAGAGCACACATTAAAAAATATATACTATTTAAGTTCAAAAAGTCTAATCCTTCCATAGGAATACGAAGTAAAATAATAGCACCAAATATACCAATTCCTAAAGAAATTAATTGTTTTAATGATACTTTTGTACTAAAAATTATCATTGATAAAAAATATGTTATTATTGGCACAAGAGATGTAAACATAGTTCCTCCATATCCAGCATCTCCATGACTTAATCCAGCAAAAAAAAGATAACTAAATAAGGCACTTAGTAAACCACCTAAAACTATATAAATATATCCTAAAAAATCAGTTTTTAAAGATTTTTTCATATATAAAACAACAGGTATCATCCCAACAAAGGCTATAAAATACCTCCAAAAAGAAGCAACTTGTGCATTTGAGTGTTCAACAGCTGCTTTTCCTGAAGTCCAAGCTATACCCCAAAGTAACATTGCTATTATCATACCAATAATATATTTCATTTTATTTTCATTTTTATTCATAAATATCCTTTTAAATTTTTATGATTATATGAAAAAGTAAAAATATAATGTATAAGAAAAGTATCTTTATTTATAAGTTTTGTTCCCTATAAAGTAAAGGGGTAGTTTTATAATATTTTTTAAATTGTGTGATAAACCATGAAACACTTGAATATCCACATGAAGTTGCAATTTTTGATACACTTTCTTTACTATTTTTAAGCAATAAAGTTGCATGTAAAAGTCTTCTTTTATCTAGCCACTCTTTTGGGTTTTGATTATATAATCTAATCATCTCTTTTCTTAAAGCTTTTGAATTAAGTCTAGTAAGCTTGCACATATCATCAACACTATTTATAATATCAAGGTTTTCTTCTAAAATATATTTTGTTCTTGAAGATTTTGTTTTCATTATCTTATTTAAAAAAGAAATAAATTTCTTTTTATCTTTTGATAATGAATACAAAAAAAGCTCTTCAAGTTTTAACTTAACTAAAGCAAGAGAATTATTAATATCACTTTCAAAATATTTATCAAGCATTTGAATACAATCTTGCATATACTTATCTCTAGTTATATGTAAAGTATCGATTTGTTCAGTTTGAGGCAAAGAAATATTGTATTTATTTATAAAATCAAAAACATATTTATCATCAAAATATATTAATATTACTTCAAAATCATTTTTATCACCAAGTATTTCTCCCATAAAATAATTTCCTTGTGATAAAAATAATATATCATTTGCATCTATGCTAATTTCACCATCATCTAAACACAAACTCTTTCTACCATTTACTAATAACATAACCAAATGCATACTATTTCTCAAAGACATCATATCTTTTTTATAAATAGATGATTTTGAGGCAATAACAGAGTCGTCATTTATTATTTGGTATAAGTGCTTATTTTCAAATATATAATTAGGTAAGGTAATAATCATCTATATTAAATTATTGTTTTTTAACAAACTCTTGTTTTAATTTTATTGCACCAACACCTGGCACCTTACAATCAATATTATGACCATCATTTCCATCAACAAGTCTAATACCTTTGATTTTTGTTCCAACTTTTATACCAGAAGAGCTTCCTTTTACTTTTAAATCTTTTATAACTGTTACATCATCTCCATCATTTAAAAGTGTACCATTTGCATCTTTTACAACTAAAATATCTTCATCTTCTTGTGTATCATTTAAAGACCACTCATGTGCACACTCTGGGCATACAAGTAAGCTTCCATCTTCATAAGTATATTCGCTATTACATTTTGGACAGTTTGGTAATTGCTCCATTTATTTCCTTTAACTTTTATTTGAAAGCGTATTATACAATAAAACGCCTTTTGTGATTAATTCGAAAATTTTATTGTTATTAAGTATGATAAATATCAAACTGTTTATCATTTTGTCCTAAGTTATATCTTTTTTCAAGTGATGCTTTAAAAGGTTTGCCTAAGAACTCGCTACTTAAAGCTTTTAAAGTTGCTTCTTTATCACTATTTACATCTAAGATTAGACTATTTAGTTTAGATATGGTAAGTAGAGGTTCTTCTCTTTTTATTAAAATTAAAAAATCACTTTGTTTTATAGTTCCCTCTTTTAAAACCTTTGTATACCAACCTGTAAGACCACTATTAAAAATAAACTTTGTCATTTGTTTTATTTTTGTGCTTGCACTTAACTTCCAACAAGGTTGTCTTGGTTGAGTTATTTGTACTTGTGCTTCACCTATATTAAAAATATCTCCTACACATATATCATCTTCACAAACATCAGATAATATTAGATTTTCTCCTAAGTTTGCCACTTCATCAACTTTAAAATTTGTATTGCAATTTTGATTTATTTTTTCATAGCTTCTTTTTGAAAACATAAATAGTGCTTTATTTTCTCCACCATGGTGTTTTAAATCAGCTTGTTCATCTTGTTTAAATCCTGTTTTAGTTAGAAAAGCTTCTTTTACAGGATGTTTTTTCATAGCAGTTACTAACTCTTTTCTTTTGCTGTTTTTTAATGTAGTTGTTTGAACCTTACCTACTTTTACATATAAAACTTCTGCGATTTTTTGCATTATTCCTCCTTGAACTTAATTAAACTACTATAATAATATAGTAGTTTAAAATTATGATTAATAAAACTTTAAAATATCAAACTGCACATACCAAATAGCAATAGATACAAAGTAACCAATCAATATCATCCATGCATATTTCATATGGCTATTAAATGTGTAAATACCTTTTAATTTACCCATAACCCCTACTCCAGCAGCACTTCCAAATGAAATTAAAGAACCTCCAATTCCAGCTGTTAATGTAACTAATAACCAATTTGCATGATCCATATTTGGATTTGCTTTTAATATTGCTGACATTACAGGAACATTATCAACTATTGCTGATAAAAAACCAACTGCAATATTTGAATATGTTGCTCCTAAATAGTTTGGCTCATAAATTACAGAAGCAAGTGTTAGCCAACCAACAAAATACAATGCACCAACAGCTGCTAAAATACCAAAGAAAAACATAAGTGTATTATTTTCTATTTTTGACATAGATTGAAATATATCAAAATGCTCACTTCCATACTCTTTTTTTAGTTTATATGAATATATTTTCAATAAAACCAATCCACCCATCATTCCCCACATAGCTGGAAAATCTAAAACTTGATGAGAAACTACTGCCATAACAATTGTTAAAATTCCAAGTATTATTATAGCTTTTGCACCCTCTTTCATCTTAGGAATAGGTATATTTGCATCAAATTCTGGTTTTGTATTTGGTACAACAAGAGAGAGTAAAAAAGCAGTAATCAAATACCCTACAATTGAAGCTGGAAATAGATAAATAAAGTCTAAGAAATCACCTTTTCCTGAACTCCATACCATAAGTGTAGTAATATCACCAAAAGGCGACCATGCACCTCCTGCATTTGCAGCAACTACTATATTTATAGCTCCTGGAACTAAAAACTCTTTTTTTTGTTTTTCAATAGTTATTAAAACAGTTGATAAAATAAGTGCTGTTGTTAAATTATCAGCAATTGGAGATAAGAAAAAAGCAATAAAACCTGTTGCCCAAAAAAGTTTTTTATAAGTAAATCCTTTTGATACAAGATTATATTTTAATTTATCAAAAACACCCATATAAATTAAAGATTCAATATATGTCATTGCTACAAATAAAAAGAAAAATATCTCTGCAATTTCAAGAATAACATTTTCAGCTTCTTCATGTACAAGCTTTATATCTAAACCATTTAGTATAAAATAAACTGCAATCAATAAAAATGTAAATATTCCAACAAAAAGTGCAGGAAGTGATTTATCTACATCATATTTTTCTTCATTTGCAATCACATAATATCCAACAATAAAAACACCAAGAGTTGTTATACCAACCCAAGTATCGACTAAATTTATTTGTTCTGTATTAGTTGCATATGCAACATTAAACACACACAATATTAAAATTATAAAAATTTTAAACATAATTCTCCTTGATATTGTAAATAATAGTATTAAAATCAACAGAAATAATATCACATTTTTTGTAAATTTTTTGTATTTAGTAGAAATTAACTTAGAAGTTTAAACTTCTAAGTTAATAAGTTATTTATGTAAGTTCTTTTAAACCCTCAAACTCTTTTGCTGTCATTGAAGGAACAAACTCAGTAATTTCGTAAGTTGCTAAATTTGCTTTATGAAAAGGGTCTTGTCTTAAAACCTTTTTTAAATCTGTTAAAAAATTCATTTTTGAAAGGATAACTCCACCTGTTCTTGGTATTTTTTTACCTGAAGCTACAAAGTTTCCTAAGCTATATTGTTCTTCTAAGTATTTAAGGTGTGCATCTAAATACTTATCAACCTCTTCTAATGGTTTTTCATAATTTAAATTAATTATAAACATCTTATTCTCTCCTCATTAATGTGTAATATCACTAATTCTAAATCTAAAAGCTACATAATACAGTTATTATATTTGGCATACAAAAATACTGAATTATTTTTTTAGTTTATCAAACTTCTTTTATAATTTACATAAAACTCAATATATTAAATTTTTAACTTTTCTTTAATCATAGTTTATATAAAGTTCAATTTAGTAATGATTTTCAATACTAAAATTAACATTTGGAGTTCTTTTGATAAAAGAGTTTAGTATATATTTTTTGGCAGCATTTTTTGAGATACTTGGTTGTTATAGTTTTTGGATGGTATTTAAACTTCAAAAATCATCTTTTTGGCTTTTCGTTGGAACTATTTCTCTTATACTATTTGCATTTTTACTTACAAAAGTAGACTTAGAGTTTGCTGGACGAGCTTATGCTGTTTATGGTGGTGTTTATATTATATCTTCTTTGGCTTGGCTTTTTTTTGTAGAGAAACAAAGCTTTTCAAAATATGATATTATTGGTTCACTTATCATCTTTGTAGGAATTAGTATAATTTTACTTGGAAACCAAAGGCTTTTAAATAATTAAATTATTGTTATAGTTCATTTGCTTTAAAAATTTTATTTAGATACACTAAAATGATAGCAGACATATCTACGGAACTTACATCTTCGTCCATAAGGTCATACTTACTTATTCAACAAAGGAAATGACAAGATGAATAAATTGAAAATAGGAGTCATTGGAACTTCAAAAAAAGTAGATGAAAAAAGACTTCCAATTCACCCTGAACATTTAATTCGTATTCCAAAAAATTTAAGAGAACAATTAATATTTGAAAAAGGATATGGTGAACCTTTTGGTTTTTCAGATGAAAAAATCATAGCTTTAAGTGGTGGTGTTGATACAAGACATAATTTATTATCAAAAATAGGAACAGTAATAATAAACAAACCTATTCTTGAAGATTTAAAAGAGTTAAAAATTGGTGGAACAATTTGGGGATATGTACATTGTGTACAACAAGAAGATATAACACAAATTGCAATAGAAAGAAAACTAACACTTATAGCCTTTGAAGATATGTTTATTTGGTCGCCCACAGGTCAAATAGGAAGACACACCTTTTATAAAAATAACGAAATGGCAGGATATTGTGCTGTTTTACATGCTTTACAACTAAAAGGAATAGATGGACATTATGGGAATCAAAGAAAAACTATAATCTTTGGATTTGGTGCAGTTAGTCGTGGGGCAATATATGCTTTAAAAGCACATGGTTTTAGAGATATTACTATTTGTGTTCAACGACCAGATCATGAAGTTAGAGAAGAGATTTTAGATTGTCATTATGTAAGAATACAAGAAGGAAATACAGATGATTCTCGAATGGAAGTTGTAGAACACGATGGTTTTATAACACCACTTGAAGAACTAATTAGTCAAGCTGATATTATAGTTAATGGAATTTTTCAAGATACTACAAATCCCACTGATTTTCTAATTGAAAAAGAGAGTCAATCTTTAAAGCCAAATAGTCTAATTATAGATATTAGTTGTGATGAGAAAATGGGCTTTTTCTTTGCAAAACCCACCACTTTTAAAAACCCAATGTTTAAATATCATACAACAGACTACTATGCAGTAGATCACACGCCTAGTTACTTGTGGGAAAGTGCTACGCGTTCTATTTCCGCTGCTTTAATTGTATATTTACCAATATTCTTAACAGGCAAAGAAAATTGGCATAAATCTCAAACTATTCAAAAAGCTATCAATATAGATTCTGGAACAATTCTTAATAAATTAGTTTTATCATTTCAAAATAGAGAAAAAACATACCCTCATAAATCAATCAGTTAAATAATACTCAACTGTTGAAACAACTCTTATTTTTTTTATTTGAGGGTTGTTTTTATCTCTTTGTGAGATTGAAAATTGACCTTGCGAAGCTTTTTTTATCTTGCCTAATTTACTATTTGAGTCTATTGCAAATTTTTGAGCAACTTCTCTTGCTTTTTTTGTAGCTTCTTCTATCATTTTAGGTTTTACTTCATTTAACCTTGTAAAAATATACTCTGTTTTATTATTGTAGTCATTTCCTGAAAAAACAATGCCTTGTTTTCCAAGTTTTGATAAAGATTTTTTTACATCTCTTACTTTATCAATATTTTTTGAATATACAGTTATTGTTTGTTTTGCATTATATCTATAGTTTATTTTTTCACTTCCATACTGTTGTGCAACTTTATCTGTAATTATAGGAGCAGAAAAACTTATTTCATTTTTCTTTATACCATTTGAACTCAAAAAATCATCTATTTTTTCATTGTTTTGCTCTACTGTTTTATACAACTCTTCAAGATTGTTACTAACTTGCGTATAAGAAATCGGCCAAATAACAATATCTGCTTTATACTCTTTTTCCGACAGACCTTTTACTTTGACACTTCTATCATACTGCTTATACTCAACAACAGCATTTTTAAAAAAATATCCTAAAGTACTTAAACCCAAAAATATAAATACCCCCAAAATAAAAAAGTTTGTTTTACTATTTTGTTCCATTTGTTTTCCTTTTTTACTTATAAAAATAAATAAATTTCAATTATGCATTACTATAATATCTTTCTAATTAAAAGTCATTAAATAATTAATAAGTAATTGATTATCTCTTTGTATAATATTTCTCTTTACTACTATAAACCCATACTTTTCAAAGAAAGGTTTTGCAGTAATACTTGCATCAACTCTTAATTTTTTAATCTCATTTTGTCTTGCTTTTTTTAAAATATAAAGTAGCAATGCTTTTCCAAGCCCTTTTCCTTGATACTCATGATGTACATAAAAACAATCAATATAATCTTCATAAAACTCTGCAAAACCAACTAACTTTTCATCATGTATAGCTAAATATGGTTTTGTTTTATCTAATCTTTTTTCCCAAGCCTCATAATCAATATCTAACTTTGCCCAAGCATTTAACTGCTCTTTTGTATAATCTTTATTGCATGTTTTGTGAATGCTGTTTGTAAATAGTTCAGGTATTTGTTTTGAATAGTTTTTATTGTAATTTATTATTTGCATTTTATACTTTCTAAGACCATTTTTCAATCAAATTATCAATAAATTCTGATAGTTCTTCATCTTTTTTATAACTCTTTGCTTCTTCTATAATCTCATCTTTTGCTTTTACACATAGTTCATAAAGTTCTTTAACCTCTTTTGCTGTCAAATCACAAAATTCTATACCAAACCTTAGAAGTTGCTTTTCTTTCCACCATTTTTTACTTCCTAAAAGATGAAGTGCTGGTATATCATTTTTGATATACACTGTTGTAGTTACCACATCATAAGCAGGAGCCAATTTTATATTTGAAATATCTTCATAAATCAAGCCAAAGTTTTTAAGGTGAGCATCTCCATTTTTTAATAAAAAATTTATAACTATCATTTTAAAAAAGTTTGCTAAAGACTCTTTTTTATATTTGGGTGATACAAAAGTCTTTATGTTTTTTGCTATTTGTTCATAAGTCCCTTCATATTTGTCATCACGATTTTTCCCAAAAAGTACGCACATATCTTCAAAACCTAAATAAGTGTTGTCCTCTTTTATATCAAATCTTTTCATGATAAAAAGTTTTCTATCTTGGGATAAATAAAATTCAGGTACACAAATATTTGCTTTTTGAACAACTCTCATACACAAGTATTCATTAAGCGCCAGTTCTTGGTACTCTTCACCCCAAGACTTGACAATATAATCTTCAAGTTTTAATGTAGCTTTGTTTTCTATTTGAGCTAAAACCTTTGGTTGAACTCCAGAAATTGGTGAATTTAAAGCAAATCTAGATACCAGTTCATCAAACAATTTTTCATTTGAAGAATGAAGTAAATCATCTAAAACAAGAGGTTTTAACTCTACTTTTAAATCTTGCTCATAAGAAACTCTTCCTTTTATATTTGGTGACATAAGTTTTAATAAACCAAAATCATCAGTCTTTGTGAACTTTGAAAAATGCTTTTTGATTATAGATAATAAATAACCCTCAGGTAAGTGCATTTCAAATAGAGGATGAAGATTTTTACTATTCCAAGATTTAGCACGAACAGGCATAGTAAGTGAGATAAACTCTTTTTTATCTTCAGTTTTATAAGAAAAAATATACTCATTTTCTTCAAAGGACAAAATACCTGATACTTTAGAATCAACCTTTACAGTTAAAAAATCATTCATTTCTCAAATCCTCCAATGTAGGAAATAGACTTTTTTGTTTGATACAAAATTCATACCCCAAATAATCAAGTATTTGCATAACTTTTTTTATCCCCACATCCACACCTCTTCCATTTTCTAATGAAGAAAGTGTCGCTCGCGAAATTTTTAAATCATCACAAATCTTTGATTGGGAGATAGAGCTTTCTTTTCTATATTTTTTTATTTCTAATCCTAGTTCTTTTAAATCCATTTTATCTCTTTTGTAAAATATATTAGACATTTTATAATTTTATTTACATTTTGTCAAATATATTATACAAATAATGCAACTAATTCTTTTGAGTTGTTAGTTGTTAAAGATTCGCATGATATTTATAGTTACATCTGTAGCAACTTTACTTTTTAGTACCGTTGCAAGCATATAGACCCTTGCTCAGTAAAAGCGTATGGTATAGCTCTTGTTTTGGAAAACTTTGTGGTCACAAATTGTGACCGCAAAACTTCGAGCTCTTCTTTTGTGAGTTGAAACATAAAATCACTTGGAAAGCGATCGATGTTCCTTTTTACAGCTTGGTTTAAAACTTTTTTGTTTCTACTTCATAAAGTAAAGCCAAGTCACTATCTAACATCACTTTTAAGTTACGAATATCATAGATTTGATTTTCAATCAATTGTTTTGGTAAGTTTTCCATAGAACTACTCCATAATAAATATAAAGTAATTCTATCAGTTATTTATAGAAATAATAAAAGATATTACATAATGTAATCAAATCTAAAAGTTTTTAATCAAATCCACATAAACATCAGTTAAACCTTCAACCTCTTTAACTGTTGTTCTTTCCCCTACACTATGGATAGTATCATTTATAACACCAAACTCGATAGCTTCTATTCCAAAAGCTCCAAAATATCTAGCGTCACTTGTTCCACCAGCTGTTGAGTGCTTTGTAGTTACTCCAAGTACTTTTGATATTGAAGTTTCCATAGCACGTACAACTTTTGACTCTTTGTTTGTTACAAATGGAAATGAGCCTTGTGTAGTTTTAAACTCATAATCTAATCCCTTAAGTTTTTCATGAATGAACTTTTCAACATCTTCTCTTTTTGTGTTTGTTGAGTTTCTTACATTGAACATTAGTTTTAGATTTGGTGGAGTTACATTTGTAACTTGCATACCACCTCTTATATCTGTTATCACCATCTTACTTGGAGCAAAGTATTCATCTCCATCATCAAGATTATGACCAGCAATTTTTGGTAAAATCTCTGCAAAGTTATGTACTGGATTTATGCATTTTTCAGGATATGCAGCATGACCTTGCTTTCCTTTTATAGTGATGTATCCATTTATACTTCCTCGTCGCCCTACTTTTATAGCATCTCCAAATACTTCTTCACAAGTTGGTTCTGCTACGACTGCATATTGTGGAATAAAATCAATCTCTTTTAAATGTTCAAGTGCTTTAATAGTTCCATAAGTTCCCTCACCCTCTTCATCACTTGTCATAAGAATTGAAAGTGTACCATCAAAGTTTTTTGCATGTTTGCAAGCATAAAGATAAGCTGCAACTCCACTTTTCATATCTTGTGTTCCTCTTGCAGTTATAACACCATCAATAATATCAGCTGCAAAGGGATCAACATCCCAACCCTCACCAGTAGGAACTACATCAATGTGTCCAGCAAAACACAGATGTTGTGGATTGTTATTGAATTTTTTGTAATAAAATCTATTTTTTGTATCTTCTTTATCTATATTTATACAAGTCCACTCATTTCCTAAATACTCTTCAATAAAATCAAATGCTTTGTCATCATCTGGTGTAATTGATTTAAACCTTAATAACTTTTGAAATAACTCTATAACTGTCAATTTCTCTCCTTTTATTAGGTGTGATTGTACCTAAGTTATGTTTATTTTGCTATAATAAACATAGACCATAATAAAGGTTT